>NZ_BAAAQB010000025.1:238916-273010 GCF_039531445.1 Arthrobacter humicola
CCGGCACCCCGACACCTTTTGCACTAATTGCAGTTAAGTGCAAAAATGCACTCTATGGGCAACAGTGCAATTAATGTGCGCGGCCTCCGCGAGCGCAAGCGTGCCGCCACACGGGCGGCAATCACCGCCGTCGCGCGTTCACTGACCGCCGAACGGGGCCTCAACGGCTACACCGTGGAGGAAGTCTGCGAGCAGGCGGGCATTTCCCGCCGGACGTTCTTCAACTATTTCCCCGCCAAGGAAGATGCAATCCTCGGCCACGTCGACGACGACTTTCCCGAAGAGGTGGTCGAACGCTTCATGGCAGGCGGCGCCGGCTCGCCCGCCGGCGAAATATCGGACTCGCTCCTGGCCGACCTCGTGCGGCTGTCCCTCGACCTCGCCGAACGGATGAGCGGCTCCGAGGAAGAAACCCGCCAGCTGATCGGCGTGATCAAGAAGGAGCCCCAGCTGATGCTCCGGATCATCGGCGCCTCCGAGGAACGCGAGGCCGAGTTCGCCCGGCTTCTCGCGGACCGGGAAGGCGTCCCGACGGACCACCCCGTGGTGCGCATGGCCGTAGTTCTCCTGGGCAACATCGCCAGGAAGACCAGCGCCGGCTATTTCTCCGAAGGCAACACGCGCACCTACAAGGACATGCTGCTGGAAAACATTGCGGCGGCCCGGACGCTCTTTGCGTTGCCGTTCGATCCCTCTCGGGCCGGGCCGACCCCCTTGAGCATGTCCCGGCCCCACATCCAGCAGTCCAGCACCTCTCAGTCGAGTTCTGCGCTGCCCAGTTCTTCGCAGTCGCATTCTCCCCAGTCCACCCCTTCCGAAGGAGCGCAATGAGCGCGTTCAGCACCAAGCCAGCAGCCGAGCCGCTGCTGCTGACCCAGAAACGCATCTGGATCATCTTCTCCGCCCTCATCGCGGGCATGCTGCTCTCCAGCCTCGACCAGACCATCGTTTCCACCGCCATGCCGACGATCGTCGGCAAGCTCGGCGGGGTGGAGCACCAGGCCTGGATCACCACGGCTTACCTGCTGGCCACCACCATCGTCATGCCGATCTACGGGAAGTTCGGCGACATCCTGGGGCGGCGGAACCTGTTCCTCATGGCGATCGGGCTCTTCACGCTCGCTTCCGTGGGCTGCGCCTTTGCCACCGATTTCTGGGGCTTCGTGGTGTTCCGCGCCATCCAGGGCCTGGGCGGCGGCGGCCTCATGATCCTGTCCCAGGCCATCATCGCCGACATCGTTCCGGCCAAGGAACGCGGCAAGTACATGGGCCCGCTGGGCGCCATCTTCGGCCTCTCCGCCGTCGCCGGCCCTCTGCTGGGCGGCTTCTTCGTGGACCACCTGACCTGGGAGTGGGCCTTCTACATCAACATCCCGATCGGCATCGCTGCGTTCACGATTGCCTGGTTCACCCTCACACTGCCAAACAAGAAGGCCGAGAAGAAGATCGACATCCTGGGCGTGCTGCTGCTCTCCGCCGCCACCACGTGCCTGATCTTCTTCACCGACTTCGGCGGCAAGAAGGATGAAGGCTGGGATTCGCCGCTGACGTGGGCCTTCGGCGCCGGACTCGTGCTCGCCGCCACCGCCTTCGTCATGGTGGAGCGCCGGGCCGAGGACCCCATCATTCCGCTGAGCCTGTTCAAGAACCGCATCTTCGTGAACTCGACGGCCATTGGCTTCACCCTCGGGCTGGGCATGTTCGCGGCCATCGCCTTCGTTCCCACGTTCCTGCAGATGTCCTCCGGGACCTCCGCCGCGGAATCCGGCCTGCTGATGCTGCCCATGATGGTGGGACTCATGGGCACGGCCATCTTCTCCGGCATCCGGATCTCCAAGACCGGCAAGTACAAGATGTTCCCGATCCTCGGGGCGGCCCTGACCATCGCCGCCATGCTGTGGCTGACCACGCTCACGGCCGCCACCCCCATCTGGGTCATCTGTGTGCAGCTGTTTATCTTCGGCGCCGGCTTGGGCTCGATCATGCAGGTGATTGTCCTGGTGGTGCAGAACTCCGTGCCGGCGGACCAGATCGGCACCGCGACCAGCACCAACAACTACTTCCGCGAGGTCGGCGCATCCCTGGGCGTCGCTGTGTTCGGTTCCATCTTCACCACCCGGCTCGCCGAATCCCTGACCAATGCCTTCACCGGCGCCGGGGCGTCCGCCGAGCAGGCGTCGCAGTCCACCCGGACGATGGACCCGCAGACCCTCAGCCAGCTCCCGGCGCAGCTCAAGGACGCGATCGTCAACGCCTACGCGGATTCGCTCGCGCCCGTCTTCTGGTACCTGCTCCCGTTCCTGGGCATCGCCCTGATCCTGGCTATTACCCTCAAGCAGATTCCGCTCTCGGACACCGCCGGAATGGTGGCCCGCGGAGAGGCCGTCGGCGGCGAGGAAGCCGAGCGGCTCGAGGCGGAACGAGCCGCGGCTGCCAGGAACGACGACGAGCTCACCCGCCAGCGCGGCTGATCTTCCGGACTCCGTTCCCGAACCCGGCCGCATCCGCTGGCCGGTGCCAGCCAGGGGCGCCGCAATCTTTGGGGGTTGCGGCGCCCCTGCTGCATGCCGTGCACGTCAATACCGGAAGACTGGCCCGGGTCAGCGCCGGTAGTGGACGTCGGCGGCGGGGTCACTGGCCCGGCGGATCGTTTCCAGGTGTCCGGCCATGAGCTCCGGGAAGTCCTTCGGCAGGAACCAGCCGACGTCGAGGGATTCGTCGTCGTTAACCCGGGCCTCGCCCGAGACAAAGCGGCACCGGAACACCAGGGTCAGGAAATGGCACACGTCGCCGTTGGGATACCGGGTCGGGCCCACGGCATCAACAGAAACCAGCCGCTCCACAACCGCAACCACACCGGTCTCCTCCAGGATCTCCCGCAGCAGGCCCGGCGCAGGTTCCTCGCCCGGTTCCAGGATCCCGCTGATCAGTCCCCACTGTCCGTTGTCGGCCCTCCGGCCGAGCAGGACCCTGCCGTCGTCGTCGAACACCACTCCCCTGACTCCGGGCAGCCAGAGGGGCTCGTGCCCGATCTTCTCGCGCAGTCTCATGATGAACTCCGGGGTCGCCATGCCGGCCGCCTACGTGGCGGGGATCAGCAGCATGGCTGCCGCTGTTCCGGCGAGCATGAACGGCCCGAAGGGAATGGCAGATTGCAGCGTCCCGCGGCGTGCGACGAGCAATCCGAGGCTCCACAGGCCGCCGAGGATGAACGCGGCAAAGGTCCCCGCAAAGACGTGCCCCCAGCCAAGGAATCCCAGGTACATTCCCAGGACGCCTGCAAGCTTCACGTCACCGAATCCCATGCCCGGCGGATACACCGCGTGCAGGACGAAATAAAACAGCCACAGGGATACCCCGCCGGCGAGGACACGCAGCCCCGGCACGCCGAACAGCCCGGCATCCGGTGTACCGGCAACATCTTGCCCCGCGGGAAGAAACTGGCTGGCGGCCGCGCCCAGCAGGAGAAGTCCGGCGATGGCATAGGAGGGAAAGACGATGCGGTCCGGCAGCAGGTGGTGCCGGACATCGATCACGGTGAGCCGGACGGCCATCACGAAAAAGTAGGCGCACGCGGCCAGGGCCAGCCAGAAGGCCAGCGGGTTGGCGGCGCCCAGGGTGCCGAGTCGTTCGATCACTCTCGGATGCTACTGGATATTCGCCCGGCCCGTCGGTCCCCGCGCGTAAACTGTGGATATGGCCGCATGGGACAGCAGGAACCGGCGCGGGCCGCTCGCGCCCCGGGGCCCGGCGGACCAGGCTGCGGCCTTCCGGCACCTGTGCCGGTCCTCGCCGTGGAAGTGGCAGTCGCTGAGGTTCGAGTACGTGGACCGGCCTGTGAAGGCTGCCGCGGGCTCCGCGCCAGCCGCCGTCCCCGACGACCTCGTCCGGGCGTGGCTGCGCAGGCCCGGCGCCCTGCGGCTGGAAACCGTCGACGGACTGGTGATCGCCAGCACCACCGGCATCAATGATTCACGCGGCGGCTTCTACGTCAGTTCGACGCGGAAGACCTGGCTCCTGCCGCCGCATCTGGTCACCCCGGTGTACGACGACGACGGGCTGGTGCGCCGCCGCCCGGAGGCAGCCTACGGCGAACCGTCCTTCGGGAACGGCCGCTTCGCCGCCGTCCTGGACCCGGTGGAGCTCGCGGGGAATTCCCCCGTCCCGCTGGAGTTCCCGAACCTCAACGCTGTGGCGCTTGGTCCCATCGCGGAGGTCGACCACGAGGGCCGGCCCGCCCTCGAAACCACGGTCAGTCCGAACCCCTCGTACCGTCCGGCCGACCCTGCAACCCCGATCTGCCGCCCGGGACGCACGCTGTTACGGGTCGACGCCGGCACCGGCGTATGCGTTGCAAGCCGCTGGCTGGACGCACCGGAAACCGGCGCCGAGCCGGCCTACGGGCACTGGCTCAGGATCCTGGGCGTGGACGAATACATGCTCGATGACCTGTTCCTCGCCGAATCCATGAACCTCACGGACGTCCGCCGCCACATCAGCTGGGACGTTCCGGCAGAGTAGCAGTGCCGGTGCCGCGGCGTGACTGGCATCCCCGACCCGGTACCGTTAGGCTTCCTGCGATGACTTCGCCCGCCGACTACTGGCCCCCGTTCGGACTGACCCTGACCACCCCGCGCCTGACGTTGCGCCCTGTCCGGGACGAGGACATTCCGGCCGCTATCGGGGCCGCCCTCAGCGGCGTGCACGAGCCGGGCCGGAGCCCCTTCAGCACCCCATGGACCGACGCCCCGCCCCACGAGCTCGGGACCAACATGGCGCAGTGGTACTGGCGGTGCCGCAGCAGCATGACGCCCGGGGACTGGACCCTCCTGCTCGGCATCTGGCACGACGGCGACTTCGTCGGCTGCCAGGACGTCGCGGCCAAGGACTTCAGCACCCTGAAGACCGTCAGCACGGGATCCTGGCTCCGCCAAAGCGCCCAGGGCCGCGGCCTCGGCACCGAAATGCGTGCCGCCGTCGCGCTCTACGCCTTCGACTACCTCGGCGCCGAACTCGCAGAATCCGAAGCCGCCGTCTGGAACCAGCAGTCCCTGGGCGTCTCCCGCTCCCTCGGCTACGAACCCAACGGCGTCACCCGCGCCGTCTGGGGCGGCCAGCCCCAGGAAGTCCAGAAGGTCCGCCTGACCCCGGCCACCTTCAAGCGCCCCGACTGGAATCTGCAGGTAAAGGGCCACGAGCCCACAGCGAAGTACCTAGGCATCCAGAAATAGCAGTGACCCCTCCCCTCCGTTGGGTTGCCGTGGTTGGGTGTGCGGTGCAGCGGCGACCCGCCGTCGCTTAGACACCTCCCGTCGCGACGCTACGGTCGCTGGGCGACCTTCACTTCGCTTTGGTCGGCGATGCGCTCCTTGGCGGGACGCCGCAGCCCCGCGAAGGTGGGACGCTCACCAGCCGGGACGCGCTCCTCCGTAAGGTGAGGGACAAACCTGCCGGGACGCGGTCTTTCGCAAAGGAGCGCATCGCGACGCATCGGATCCCCGGAGGTCGCTCAGCGACCGCAGCGGGCCCAATGCGTTGTAAGCAGCGTCCCGAGGGCCCCGAGGCGAGCTTGCGAGCCTTGGGAAGGGACCTCTGCGCTAAGCGACGGCGAAAGGCCGCGGCACGGCGAACCCAACCACGGTTACCCGACCACAGCGAAGGGCCGTGGCCCGGCAAACCCAACTACGGCGAACCCAACCACGATTACCCGCCGACGGCGGGACGCCGCTGCCCGGCGAACCCAACCACGGTTACCCGACCGCGGTTACCCGACCACAGCGAAGGGCCGTGGCGGGCTTAGATCTCCGCCCCCTCGAGCAGATCCGTCACCAGGGCAGCGATCGGCGAGCGCTCCGAGCGGGTGAGGGTGACGTGGCCGAACAGCGGGTGGCCCTTCAGCGTCTCGACCACCGCGGCCACGCCGTCGTGCCGTCCGACCCGCAGGTTGTCGCGCTGGGCGACGTCGTGGGTCAGGACGATCTTCGAGTTCTGGCCGATCCGGCTCATGACCGTCAGGAGCACATTCTTCTCCAGGGACTGCGCCTCGTCGACGATCACGAACGCGTCATGCAGCGAGCGGCCGCGGATGTGCGTCAGCGGCATGACCTCGAGCATGCCCCGGTCCATCACTTCCTCGACGACTTCCTGGCTGACCAGAGCGCCCAGCGTGTCAAAGACGGCCTGCGCCCACGGGTTCATCTTTTCCGCCTCGGATCCGGGCAGGTAGCCCAGTTCCTGGCCGCCCACGGCGTACAGGGGACGGAAGACGATCACCTTGCGGTGTTCCCGGCGCTCCAGGACGGCTTCGAGACCGGCGCACAGGGCCAGCGCGGACTTGCCGGTGCCGGCGCGGCCGCCGAGGGACACGATGCCGACGGACGGGTCCATCAGGAGGTCGATCGCGAGCCGCTGCTCCGCCGAGCGGCCGTGGAGGCCGAAGACGTCGCGGTCACCCTTGACGAGCCGGACCTGCTTGTCCGCCCCGACCCGGCCGAGGGCCGAGCCGCGGCTGGAGAGCAGGACAAGCCCCGTGTTAGTCGGCATTTCGGCCGCGGCCGGGATGAAGACCGGCTCGTGCCCGTAGAGGGTGGCGACCTCGTCCTCGCCCGCGTCGATCTCGGCGACGCCGGTCCAGCCGGAGTCCTTGACGAGTTCATTGCGGTATTCGTCGGCCATCAGCCCCATGGCCGAGGCTTTGACGCGCATCGGCAGGTCCTTGGACACCACCGTCACGTCGCGGCCCTCGTTGGCCAGGTTCTTCGCCACCGCGAGGATGCGGCTGTCATTGTCCGCCCCGCGGAAGCCGGCCGGCAGCACCTCTGCGGAGATATGGTTCAGCTCCACCATAAGCGTGCCGCCGTCGCGGCCCAGCGGGATGGGACGGTCCAGGCCGCCGTGCTCAAGCCGCAGGTCATCCAGGAGTCGGAGCGCCTTGCGCGCGAAGTACCCCAGTTCAGGGTCGTGGCGCTTTCCTTCGAGTTCGGTGATGACGACGATCGGCAGGATGACCTCGTGCTCGGCGAAGCGCAGGAGGGCCCGCGGATCGGAGAGCAGCACGGAGGTGTCGATCACGAAACTGCGGGCCGTGCCCCGGATTCCTGTTCCTTCCCCGGAAACAGCAAGACCGGCCGCGGCGGAATCCGCTGCACCGGTCTTTGAGGTGGCTCGCTTGGCGCGAGAGGTAGCTTTCTGTCCCTGGTCGGAAATGACATCGGGCAGTTGCTCAGAAATAGCCACATCGACTCCAGCCCCGGGGCAATGCCCGGATTTGTTATTGGTGAGGCGGCTCGGCCTGAAGGCCGCACGCGGCCTCCCATACACCCGGTGCGAACTTCCGCTCCATGTACTGGCCTCCCCGATCGGCCGGCGAATTGCCCGCCGATGGGATAAACGTACGTCTCAAGGGGTGGGTTTGTCCGCCAATTTGACGGCGATTCTTGTTGCCGGTTTGTGAACTCCGCGTGAACGGTTCAGGCGCCGAAGCGGCGCTGCCTGCCGGCGTAATCGCGCAGGGCGCGCAGGAAGTCGACCTTGCGGAACGCCGGCCACAAGGCCTCGCAGAAGTAGAACTCACTGTACGCGCTTTGCCACATGAGGAACCCGGATAGCCGCTGCTCCCCGGAGGTGCGGATCACTAGGTCCGGATCCGGCTGGCCCCTTGTGTAGAGGAACCGCGAGATGTCATCGACGGTGAGTTCATCGGCCAGTTTTCCGATGTCCGCTCCCCGGCTGACGGCGTCGTGCAGCAGCTCCCGGACGGCGTCGACGATCTCCCGCCGTCCGCCGTAGCCGACGGCGACATTGACGTGCAGCTTTTCGTGCGCCGGAGTGCGGGCCGTGAGATTGTTCAGCCGCTCGGCCAGGTAGTCCGGCAGCAGTTCCGGGGCGCCCATGGCGTGGACGGAGATGTCGGCGTCCTCGTCCAGCCGGTCCAGGGTGTTGGCGATGATGCCCATCAGGAGGTCCAGTTCCTCGCCGGAGCGGTTCATGTTGTCCGTGGAGAGCATGTACAAGGTGACCACTCTGACGCCGAGTTCCTGGCACCAGCCAAGGAATTCGTGGATCTTGTCCGCGCCGGCCTGGTGCCCCTGGCTCGTGGGGGCGTTGAACTGGCGGGCCCAGCGCCGGTTGCCGTCCACCATGACGCCGATGTGCCGGGGGATCCGCTCCGGGTCCAGGGAGCGTTGCAGTTTGCGCTCGTAAAAGCCGTAGAGGAACCCGGGCATTTCCATCCGGAGATTCACCTGGCTTCCTTGAGATCCTTGGTTCAGTGCACATCCTAGGCTACCTGCCGGAGCGCCCGGCCGCGCGCAGGACTGCCGCAGGGTAGCCCCCGAACCATAGTTACTCGCAGGTAACTTACCAGCGCGTAGTTTATTATTGCGGCATGGAAAGCAACAGTCTGGAGCCCCGGCCGGAGCCTCCGGCAAAAAAGGGGACCCCGGTGGACGACGCCGCGGTGAAGCTTGCCGAGCTGCTCATGATCAAGCCCAAATGGCGGGGCTGGATCCACACCGTGACCGCTCCGCTGGCGCTCGTCGCCGGGCTGGTGCTGGTACTTCTGGCTCCGCCGGATCTGAAGCTTGCGTGCACCGTCTACGCCGTTACCGGGGTGCTGCTTTTCGGGGTCAGCGCCGTGTACCACCGCGGGAACTGGTCACCGCGGGTCAAGATTGTCCTCAAGCGCCTGGACCACACCAACATCATGCTGGTGATCGCCGGCAGCTACACGCCGCTGGCCTGGGCCCTGCTGGAGCGGCAGAAGGCCGAACTGCTGCTGTGGGTCATCTGGTCCGGGGCCATTCTTGGTGTGCTGTTCCGCCTGCTGTGGACCCACGCCCCGCGATGGCTGTACGTGCCGATCTACATCGCCCTGGGCTGCGGGGCACTGTTCTATCTCCCGGATTTCTTCGCCGCCAATGTGGCCTCGGCCGTGCTGATCTGCGTCGGGGGCGTCCTGTACATCACCGGAGCGGTCTTCTACGCCCTGAAGAAGCCGAACTTCAGTTACGAGCACTTCGGCTTCCACGAGCTGTTCCATGCCCTGACGGTGGTCGCCTTCGCCGCGCACTACATTGCCATTGCGATCGCGGTCCTGGGCTGACCCCGCGGGCCGAGGCTGAGCCGGGCCGAGGGCCGAGGCTGAGCCGGGCCGAGGGCCGAGTCTGGCCGGGCTGAAGCTCAGGCGGCCCTGGCGCGTCAACCAGACCATGCAGTCCGCCGCACTTCTCAGCGTCAACCAGACCATGCAGTCCGCCGCACTTCTCAGCGCCAACCGGGTCACTGAGGGTCCGGATGGCCCTCGACCACCCATACTCCTCCGGCCCGTACCAGCTGCCCTCGTGCCCGTCAGCGGCAATTCTCCCCACCATTGGGACAACGACGACGGGACTCACCGGCCCTTCTGCCCGACACGCCGGGCGAGCCCCCAAAGGTGGGGAAATTCCGACGTCGAGGGCCGGCGCACAACCGGGCTGCGGTTTTTCTCGGCCGTTCGCCCTGCCCAGTCTCCCCACCATTGAGACAACGACGCCGGGACTCACCGGCCCCTCTGCCCGACACGCCGGGCGTGCCCCCCCGAAAGGTGGGGAAATTCCGACGTCGAAGCTCAGCCAATTGGCCACCAGCTCAGGCGGGCCGCCCCGCCGCGATGAGCCCGGGCAGCTGCCGCATGTCTGAAAAGACTGTGGTCCCGGGGCCGGCCAGCCGGGCGGTCGGGGTCACGCCTCCGGCGTAGGCAAAGACGTGCATTCCGGCTGCCCGGGCGGCCTGGACGCCGTAGGCGCTGTCCTCGACGACGGCGCAGCGCTCCGGCGCCGTGCTGAGGCGGCGGGCCGCGTGGAGGAACAGGTCCGGCGCCGGTTTGCCGTTGGCCACCTCCGTGGCGCTGAAGAGGCGGCCCCGGAAGCGGTGGAGCAGCCCGGTTCTGCCCAGGGTGCGGTGCATCTTTTCGTGGCTGCCGCTGGAGGCGACGCAGTGCGGAAGCCGCAGCCGGTCGAGCGCCTCCTCGATGCCGTCGACCGCCTCAAGCCCGCGCTCGAAGGCGTCCTGGTACCACCGTCCGTACTCCTGATCCCAGCCGTCGGCCAGCCGGATTCCGAGGTGCTGCTCCACGGAGGCTACGAAGTGCGCCTCGGATCGTCCGACGAACCGTTCCACGATTTCGTCGAGCTCCAGGTCCCAGCCGAGGTCCGCCAGCACCTTCTGGTCCACCCGGACAGCGATTACCTCGGAGTCAACCAGGACGCCGTCGCAGTCGAACACCACCAGCTCAAAGCCGTGCTCAGAAGTCATCGGGCCATTGTAGCCAGCCGCTCGCGCACCCCTTCGACGGAACCCGTCGGACGGTCACAGACCATTCCGCGGCACAGGAACACCTGCGGGGCGCCGTCCGGATCCGCACCGCGGCCGCGCAGTAGCGGCACGGGCAGGGCGGCGCCGTCGTCCTGGACCGCGACCACCAGCCCGGGGCTGGGTGAGAGCAGCAGCACCCGGTGCAGCGCGGCACGCCCGGGCGTGTCCGGCCCGGTGACGGCGGCCTCGACGGGTCCGGCGAGCGCCGCCTGGGCGGTCGCCAGCAGCCAGCCCGCCACGCGGGGCGCCCGGACCGCGAGCGGCGGCAGCAGGGAGAGGACGTTGGCCGCCAGGGTGCGGTGCTCCGGGGAGCCGGACAGCGCCGAGTGGGTCAGCAACGCCCCGGCCAGCGCGGCGGCACCGCTGGGGGCGGCGTTGTCGAACAGGTCCAGGCCGTCCCGGCCGCCCTGGGCCGCGGTGACCTGCGCCGACTCCCCGGCAGCGTCTTTCAGTCCGCCGTCGGCCGCGAACCGCACGCAGGCCGCATCCAGCACGGCTGCCGCCAGGTTGTACCAGCGGGTGTGCCCGGTCACCCCATAAAGCGCGAAGAGTCCTTCGGCGCAAAAGGCATAATCCTCCAGCAGGCCCCCGATTCCGCGTGCCGTCCCGCCGTGGGAGACGCGGATGAGCCGGCCGGGGCCGTCTCCGGGCGGCTGCCAGTGCACCCGTTCGAGATACGCCGCAATACGTTCCGCGGCGGCCACGAGCTCCGGCCGGGCCAGGACGGCCCCGGCGTCGGCGAGTGCCGCGATGGCCAGTCCGTTCCAGCCGGCCACCACTTTGTCGTCCCGGCCTGGCTGCGGGCGGCCGGAGCGCGCCTGCGCCAGCACCGGGCGCACTCGCTGCCACAGCACAGCGTCGTCGCCGGCGATCTCCCGGCCCGGATGCAGCGGTGAACCGTCGGCGGTCACGCTCCCGGGTGTGCGGACGTTCATGAGGGCCGCCACGGCGGCGCCGTCGGCGGGACCCAAGAGTTCCTGGAGCTGGGCCGGGGTCCACAGGTAGCTGGCGCCCTCGGCGTGCATGCCGTCGACGACGGTATCAGCATCCAGCGAGGACGCCAGGGCCACCGCCTGCGCCGCTCCCCCGCCCGGCGCCGGGGCTTGGTCCGGCGGCAGCCCGAGGCAGGTGAGGAGCCAGTCCGCGGTGCGCCCGGCCACTGCTGCCGCCTCGGCCGCCGGGTACTCGAGCGTGCCGCCCAGCCGTACCCAGTGGACGTAGACGCGCAGCAGCTGGGCGTTGTCGTAGAGCATTTTCTCGAAGTGCGGAACGGACCAGTTCCGGGTCACGGAGTACCGGGCGAAGCCGCCGTCGAGCTGGTCGAACAACGCCGACCGGGACATCGCTGCGAGCGCGCGCCCCGCCATATCGCGGGCCGCCGCCGCGGTGTCAGCTCCTACAGCGTCCGGGCCGGCAGTATCGAGTTCAGCGGCTGCCGACGGCAGTCTGTCCCCGGGCACGGCGGCGTGCCGGATCAGGAATTCGAGCACGGCCGACGGCGGGAATTTCGGCGCTCCGCCGAAGCCGCCGTGGCTCTGGTCTTCGGACCGGGACAGGGCACGAACGGCTTCCCCCAGGATCGCAGCGTCCAGGGGCTCCGGCGGCCCGTCGAGCCGGACGGCGCTGGCCGGCTGGGACGCGGCCATGCCGCGGGCCAAGGTGGCGGCATTAGCTTCGACAGCGCCGCGGCGCTCCGTCCAGGCCTCACTCACGGCCTCAAGGACCTGCCGGAAGGAGGGACGCCCCGGCATGGGCCGGGGCGGAAAGTAGGTGCCGGCGTGGAAGGCCCGGCCGTCGGGCAGGAGGAAGACGGACATCGGCCAGCCGCCCTCGCCGCTGATCGCCTGCGTGGCGGCCATGTAGACGGCGTCGACGTCGGGGCGTTCCTCGCGGTCCACTTTGACAGCGACGAAGTGGGTGTTCAGGTAGTCGGCCGTGTCCTGGTCCTCGAAGGATTCGTGGGCCATGACGTGGCACCAGTGGCAGGCCGCGTAGCCGATGGAGAGGAACACCGGAACGTCCCGGGTGGCCGCGGCGGCAAAGGCCGCATCGCCGAACGGCTGCCAGTGGACCGGGTTGCCGGCGTGCTGGCGCAGGTACGCAGAGGGCTCCGCCGCCAGGGCGTTCGAGCCTCCTGGCAGCGGGCGGGGGGAACCGCTGTTAGCGGTTTCCTGGTCCTGCATCGCCGTTGACTTCCGGCCGGGCAGCCCCGCCCTCGGACGGGAACCGGGTGTCCTCGGTGCCGTCGGCGCCGGAGGTCCCTGCCTCCTCGGCGGCCGTACGCTCGGCCTCCACCTGGGCCCGGTAGCGGACCCGGCGGATGCGCCGCACCATGTCCACGATCAGCAGCGCGGTCAGCACCACGATGAAGGCTGTCAGCAGGAAGCCCAGAAAACCCGGGGTGACCTGGTCCTCGGACAGGCCCGGTCGCAGCGACGGCGTGGGGGTGGGCGCCGGAGCTGTTGCCAGAGCGATGAGCAAGGAATGCACGGTGAAAACCTTCTGTGGAAACCGGTGTCTTTTCTTCGGCGCCTCTTCTACGGCGCCTCTTCTACGGGGCGTTAATCCTACGGGGCCTCAATTCTACGGGGCCTTTTCTACGCCGGATAGAAGAAGTCTATCCCGTCTATCTTAACCCGGCGAAGAGGTCCGTTTCGGGCAGTTCGACCGGGATCCGCGACTCGATCAGGGAGTAGTCCTCCCACGGCCAGACCTTGCGCTGCATGGCCGCGGATACCGCAAAGAAGAATCCTTCCGGGTCCACCTGCGTGCGGTGGGACCGGAGCGCGTCGTCGCGGGCTTCGAAGAAGTCCCCGCACTCGATCTGAGTGGTGGTGGGGTGCGTCGGCGGCGGCGGGGTGTGCCCCTCGGCGTCCGCCTCAAGCCAGGTGGCCAGCCGCTCGGCATACGGGGACTGCAGGCCGGCCTCTTCCAGCGCAAAGTGGAGCGCGCGGAAGCGGTCCGGGCTGAAGGCGCGGTCGTAGTAGAGCTTGCTGGGCGCCCACGGCTCCCCGATGCCCTGGTAGCGGGCGGGATCACCGGCAGCCGCGAAAGCCTCGACGGCCACCCGGTGCGCCATGATGTGATCCGGGTGCGGGTAGCCTCCGTTCTCGTCGTAGCTCACGATCACATGGGGCCTGAAGTCCCGGACCAGCCGTACCAGCGGCGCGGCCGCCCGCTCCAGCGGCTGCAGGGCGAAGCAGCCCGGCGGCAGGGGCGGCAGCGGATCGCCTTCCGGCAGTCCGGAATCCACGAATCCGAGCCAGCGCTGCCGGACCCCGAGGACCTTCGCGGCGGCGTCCATCTCAAGGCGGCGGGCCCCGGCCATGTCGCGCTTGGGGTGCGGCTGGCCCTCCATCGCGGGGTTCTGGATGTCGCCGCGCGAGCCGTCGGTGCAGGTGGCCACCAGGACATCCACGCCCGAGGCGGCGTACATGGCCATGGTGGCGGCACCCTTGCTGGATTCGTCGTCGGGATGAGCATGGACCGCCAGCAGACGAAGCGGTGCTGACGGGCTGGGGGATGCTGTCATCAGGGGACGGCTCCTCTTTCTGCTGTTCTCTGTTCTGGCGGACTTGCTGGTGTGGCGGACATGCCGTTGTGCCGGACGCTGCGGAGCTGCTACGGCACGGCCACCCGCAGGCGGGCCGGCCGTCCATGGCGTAGCCTGCAGGGTCAGCCGCCGCCGCGGATATATCCCGGTCCGATCCACACTAAACTGGACTGGTGACTTCCGAGGATCAGCATGCCGCGCCGGCACCTACCAGCCTAGCCAATCGTTACGGCGGCCAAAAGCGCGCACTGACACGCAAGGGCAAACGCAACATCCTGATCGCCGTCCTCGCCGTGGGCATCGCCTTCCTTGCCTGGGTGACGACGTCGGCGGCCACTACCAGCGTCAGCTTCAAGGACATCGGCTACAGCACCACCGACGCCACCCTGACGGAGGTTGACTTCCAGGTGACCAAGGACCCCGCCGCGGATGCCAAGTGCGCTGTCAAGGCCATGGACTCCAAGTTCGCGATTGTCGGCTGGAAAGTCGTGGACATCGGCCCGAACCCCACCGATGCCGGCACCGACGGCGGACACACCACCGGCCACAGTACCCAGCTGCGCACCGAATCCCAGGCTGTCTCCGCCGTCGTGGACAACTGCTGGATTCCGGACGCGGGAAAGTAGGCCGCGGCCCCCCGCTGGCCGCAGCGCCCCGTCCGGCCGTTGCCAACGCCTCCGCATATGCGCCACCCGGGACCCGCCGGGCTGCGGGGAGCTGGTCATTCACCGCGACGCCGCGCCAATCAATGAACTCAAAAGGTGTCCGCGGAGGGACATCCTTGGACCGGAGACCTATGCTGGTGCCAGCGACTCGTCGGCCTCGAGAGCAGGGCAGTGACCGAAGCGGTGCCGGGCCCCCTGCTGCACGCTTCAACAAGAAAGCGGGATGCGCATGAACCCCGGAAAGTCGAAAGGAACCATCGGCCGGGGCGCGGCCGCCCTGCTGGTGCTGGCAGCGACAATAGTCCTGGCAGTTTCCGGCTGCGAGCCATGGCGAGCCGCGGATCCTCAGGCGCCCGCCGCGGGCGCCCGCGCCGACCGCCCGGGGCATGTGTTTGTGATCAATCTCGAGAATGAAGGATTCGACAAGGCCTGGGGCGCTGACTCGGACGCTCCCTACCTCTCGGAGACGCTTCGTTCCAAGGGCGTGTTGCTTTCCAATTACTACGCAATCGCCCATCACTCCGCTCCCAATTACATCGCGCAGATTTCGGGGCAGGCCTCCAACCCCATGACCCGGAACGATTGCGGCACATATGTCCCCTTCGTACCAGAGGGCACCGCCGAGCCGGGGCAGGTGAAAGGTACCGGCTGCATCTATCCCGCGTCGGTACCGACCGTCGCGGGCCAACTCAGTGCGGCCGGTAAGACCTGGAAGGGCTACATGGAGGGGATGAAAAGTCCATGCCGGCATCCTGAGACCGGCGCCGAGGACGGTAACCAGGACGCCTCACCGGATGATCAATACGCGACCCGGCATAACCCCTTTGTCTACTTCGCGGCGATCACATCCTCGCCGGATTGTCAGAAGAACGTGGTTGACTTCACCGAATTTGCCGGGGACCTTAAGTCCGCGGCGACCACCCCCAACCTTTCCTTCATCAGCCCCAACTTATGCAATGACGGGCATGACAGTCCCTGCGCGGACGGCAGGGAGGGAGGCTTGGTCAGCTCCAACGTCTGGTTGCAGAAACAGATACCCGCGATTCTGGACTCCCCGGCCTATAAACAGGACGGAGTGCTTGTCATTACCTTTGACGAAGCTGACGGTGCCAGACAAGGCCCAGAGGGCGTTCCCGGCGGAACAGCCGGGGGCCGCGTCGGTGCCTTAGTGCTCTCCCCCTTCGTCCGGGGCGGCACAATCTCGGACAAGACGTACAGCCACTACAGTCTTCTGGCCACGATCGAAGACATCTTCTCGCTACCACGCCTCGCGTATGCCGGTGCCCCCGGAGTCGACGGTTTTGGACCCGACGTCTTCAACTCGCGGCCGTGACCAGCCCCAGCCGCCCCGGGTGGCGGCACCAGCGGGACAAACCTTGCCAGATGGCAACACGATGTGATCCACGCCGCAGTCCTCTTTGGTTTATCCACAGGATTGACTACAATGGATCAATACCTTTCCCCCGCTGAGCTGGTTACTGCGTCATAAAAGTGGCCACCGTGGCGGGGTCTTTGCTTGTATGACCACCCAAAGGAGAAGTCCGTGTCTACCACCAACAGCGCAACTGCGGCTTGGCTTACCCAGGAAGCTTTTGACCGCCTGAAGGCAGAGCTGGACCACCTTTCCGGCCCCGGCCGGGCAGAAATCGTCCAGAAGATCGAAGCCGCGCGCCAGGAGGGCGACCTCAAGGAGAACGGCGGCTACCACGCCGCCAAGGAGGAGCAGGGCAAGATCGAGGCCCGCATCCGCCAGCTCACGGCCCTTCTGAGGGACGCCCACGTCGGCGAAGCCCCGGCCGATGACGGCATCGTGGAGCCCGGCATGATCGTCGTGGCCAAGATTGCCGGCGACGAGGAAACCTTCCTGCTCGGCTCCCGCGAGATTGCCGGCGACTCGGACCTGGACGTCTTCAGCGAGAAGTCCCCCCTCGGCGCGGCGATCGTCGGCCACAAGGAGGGCGACAAGCTCAGCTACACCGCCCCGAACGGCAAGGACATCACGGTGGAGATCATGTCCGCCAAGCCGTACGCCGGCTAGCACCGCAGCACACGTTCCCGCACGGAACACCTTTACGAAAAATAGCGACGCCGGTCTCCCCCTCGCGGGGAGGCCGGCGTCGCCTTTTTTCTGCCTGCTTGGTGGATCAGCACGGCGGTTAAGCATTGCGGATCAGTGTGGCAGGTCGGTGTGGCAGGTCAGTGTGCGCGGGTTAGCGCCCGGCGGGCAGCGACCGCGGGCGCCGTGTGCTCAGCAGCACGGCCGCTGCGACGCCGCCGATCGCCCCACCCAGGTGCGCCTGCCACGAGACGAAACTTGCCACGGTGGGCAGCACGCCGAAGAGGATCCCGCCGTAGGCCATGAACAGCACCACGGACAGCACGATCTGCCACCAGTTCCGGTTGAAGAAGCCGCGGACCAGCAGGAACGCGAACAGCCCGAACACCAGTCCGGACGCGCCGACGGTGACGCTGGTTCCGCCGATGAGCCACACCACGATTCCGGACGCCAGCCAGCTGGCGGCCAGGGCCGTGATGAAGACCCGCCGCCCGGACAGGAACACGATAAACCCGAAAATGATCAACGGGAGCGTGTTGGACATCAGATGGGCGAGGCTCGCGTGCAGCAGCGGAAACGTCAGGATGTCCAGGATCCCGTCCATGCTGCGCGGCCGCAGGCCGAATATGCGGTTCAGGGAATGGAATAACGCGGTGTTGACAATCTCGATCAGGTAGAGCAGCACCACGAAGGAGCCCACCACCAGCAGGCCCGTGCGGGCCCGCGCCCCGGGAGAGTCCCCTGCTCCCGGCTGCCCGCCGGAAGACGCGTCCAGCACCCCGGCCCCTAGTGCACCACGATCGGCTGGAAGCCCTCGGCCCGGAGCGCCGCCAGGACCTGGCTGCAGTGCTCGTGGCCCTTGGTTTCCAGGTTGACCGTGATGGAGACGTCGCCCATGCTGATGGAGCCGCCCACCCGGGTGTGGTCCAGTCCGGTGACGTTGGCGTCGTTCTCGGCGATGATGCGGGCAATTGTCGCAAGCGAGCCCGGACGGTCATCAAGCATCATCCGCACAGTCATGTAGCGGCCGGCAGCGGACAGACCGCGCTGGATCACCTTAAGCATCAGCATGGGGTCGATGTTGCCGCCGGAGAGGACCACCGCCACGGTGCCGGGGTTCTCGATCTTGCCTTCCATGAGCGCCGCGACGCCGACGGCCCCGGCGGGCTCAACCACCATCTTGGCGCGTTCCAGCAGGAAGATCAGCGCCCTGGCCAGGGCGTCTTCGCTGACGGTGACGACGTCGTCGACGAGCTCGCGGATGATGCTGAACGGCAGCTGACCCGGCCGGCCCACGGCGATACCGTCCGCCATGGTTGACACCTTCTTGAGCGGCACGAGGGCGTCCGCGGCGAGCGAGGGCGGGTAGGCGGCGGCGTTCTCGGCCTGGACGCCGATGATGCGGATTTCGCGTCCGAGCTCCTTGGCGCGGGCCTTCACGGCGACGGCAACGCCGGCGAGGAGTCCGCCGCCGCCGACGCCCATGAGGATGGTGTCCACGTTCGGGACCTGCTCCAGGATTTCCAGCCCCACCGTGCCCTGACCGGCGACGACGTCGACGTCATCGAAGGGGTGGACAAAGACCGCGCCGCTTTCATCGGCATAGCGCTTGGCCTCGGCCAGCGCCTCGTCCACGTTGTGGCCGTGCAGCACCACTTCGGCGCCGTGGCTGCGGGTGGCGGCGAGCTTGGGCAGTGCGACGCCGAGCGGCATGTAGATGCGGGCCTTGATGCCGAGGCTCTTGGCCGCGACGGCCACGCCCTGGGCATGATTTCCGGCGGAGGCCGCCACAACGCCGCGCTTCTTCTCGGCGTCAGAGAGCTTCGCCATGCGCACATAGGCGCCGCGGACCTTGAACGACCCGGCGCGCTGCAGGTTTTCGCACTTGAGGAAGACCTCGCCGCCCACCATGGTGCCGAGGGCCCGCGATGACTCCACGGGTGTCCGCGTAATAATCCCGTCGAGCAGCTTCTGCGCCTCCAGGACATCGTCCAGCGTGACGGGCAGGCTCTCAAGGGTATTCACGAACTGTTCTCCTTCTTCGGATCAGGCGTCGGTGCCCCGTCCGGCATCGCTGCCCGGAGCACCGCTGTTGGGTGCGGCGCCCTCGCGGCCGGGCGTTCGGCCCGGCAGGTGGACGTCTGTGAAGGTGGTATCTGCGCCGGGCTCGGGGGCAGGGCTTCGCCCTGGTCCCGCGGTTGCCAGCACTTCATCATGTTCCCACGTTCTGCCGGCAATGTAGCGAATCGACGAGTTTGCTACGGCGAGGAGCGGAACGGAAAAGAGCGCACCGGGGATCCCGGCGAGGTAGGAACCGGCTGCGACCGCCAGGATCACGGCCACGGGGTGGAGGGATACGGCCTTGCCCATGACGAGCGGCTGCAGTATGTGGCTTTCCAGTTGCTGGACCAGGAGCACGATCGCCAGCATGATCAGGGCGTTGACCGGTCCGTTGGCGACAAGTGCCAGCAGAACGGCGATGGCGCCGGTGACCAGCGCGCCGACCACCGGGATGAAGGAACCGAGGAAAACCAGCACGCCCAGCGGCAGCGCGAGCGGCACGCCGATGATGGCGGCGCCGACGCCGATTCCCACAGCGTCCACGAACGCGACGAACATCTGGATGCGCGCGTAGCTGACCATGGACGTCCAGCCGCGGCGGCCCGCACCGTCGGTGGCGCGGCGCGCGTTCCGGGGCATGAGACTGACCAGGAAGGCCCAGATCCTCTCACCTTCCAGCAGGAAGAAGATCAGCACGAACAGCGCCAGTACCAGGCCTGCGGCGAAGTGCCCGGCCGTGCTCCCGAACGTCAGGGCACCGCTGAGGATACTGCTGCTGTTGTTCTGCAGCGCGGCCGTGCCTTCCTGGACGTATTTGTCGATCTGGGCGGCCGTCAGCTGCAGAGGGCCTTCCGACAGCCAGGTCTGGACCTGCTGGACGCCAGTGAGTGCCTGGGACCACAGCTCCCCGAACCCCTGGGCGAGCTGGCGCCCCACCAGTGTCAGGGCGCCGATGATCAGGCCGATGAAACCGAGGACCGTGATGGCGACGGCGAGCCCTTTCGGCACGCTCCGCTTGGCCATCCAGCGCACGGCAGGGCTGAGGAGCCCCGCCAGCAGGGCGGCCACCATCACCGGGATGATGAGGAAGCTGACATGGCTGAGCAGCCAGATCAGGCCCCCGAGCACCAGCAGGATGAGCCCGGCGCGCCACGCCCAGGCGGCGGCGATCCGCACGCCGTAGGGAATGTCCTGGTCAATCTGTCGGTCGGTCCGCACCCGGGCCCCGGAAGGGGATACGGCCCCGGATCCGGCCCCGGCCGCGGAAATGGCGGGTGTTGTGGCGGGTGCGGCGTCCTCAGCTGGCGTCATAGCCCCATAATTCCCTAGCAGCCGTTCAATAGGAAACCGGCAGTGGGCAAGTGGAAACCAGCAAACGGCGTCCGGCTCTCCGGGTCAGTCCGCAGCGGCCGTCAGCGAGGAGGAGATGCCCCAGCTCATGGAGAACTGCTCCCCCGGCGCCAGCCAGCGAAGTCCCTCGCCGCTGTTGAACGCATTGGCCGGCCCGGTCATCGGCTCAATCGCGACCGCCTTCGTCCGGCCCGGAAATTCCGTCGTCACGAAGACGTGGACGTACGCGCAGTTCGCGTCCTGCCAGAGGCTTACCGTCCGCCCGTCAGGTGCCCGCAGCGTGTGCCGGGCGACGCCACCGTCGAACTCCAGGTCCGTATAGGCCGAATCGAGGTCCAGGTCCCCCACCGGCTTGCCGTCGCGCAGATCGAACTCGCCGCCAACCGGCGCGGTGCTGCGCGGAATGAGGCGGTCATCGGCGACAAGCCGGGTCCGGGCGTTGACCCTGACCGTGAGCTCCTCGCTGGGCACGTCCCCCAGCCGCAGGTAGGGGTGGGCGCCGAGCACGAACGGCGCGGGATCCTGGGAGTCGTTGATGAGGGTCTGGCGCACCACCAGCCCGAGGTCCTCGGCCAGTTCGTAGCGGACCCGGTGCCTCAGCAGGAACGGGTAGCCGTGCTGCGGGAACACGGCCGCTTCCAGGGTGACGGAGAATTCGTCCTCGCCCACGAGTTCGTAGGAAGAGTTCCGCAGCAGCCCATGGCTGGCGTTGTTGCGGGAGACCTCGGTGATGTCGAGCTGCAGTTTCTTGCCGTTTAGATGCCAAACGCCGTCCTCCACCCGGTTGGCCCAGGGCGCCAGGGTGATCCCGGTGGCGCCGGGCGGGATGTCAGCGTCGCCGTAGGTCTCGGTCAGGGCCGTGCCGCCGCGGCTGTAGAGGCGCAGCCCGGCGGCGAGTTCGGTGACGACGGCCAGGGCGTCGCCGCGCCGGAGCTCGTACTGCCGCCCGGACGCGTACCGCCGCACGGCGCCATTGGCGGAAGATGCAGTGCCGGATGCAGAATGTGTCGCTGTGAGATCCATGGTGACCACCGTACAGACCACCCGGCAACCCGTATACCTTGGATCCATGACTTCCAGAAGCGCAGGTGCCAGGCCATGAACCCTTCCCTGGACAGCGGCGGGCTTGCCGCGCGGTTTGAGTCGGTCTTTGGCGCCCGGCCCGACGGCGTGTGGCGGGCACCCGGACGCGTCAACCTCATTGGCGAGCACACGGACTACAACGAGGGCTTCGTCCTGCCGTTCGCGATCGACCGGGCAGCCCGGGTGGCCGTCAGGGTCCGGCCGGACTCCAGCGTGCGCATGCTGTCCACCTTTGGGAACCAGGGGCTGACGACGGCGGACATCGGCGCCCTGACCCGCGCCGGCGCCCGGGGCTGGACCAAGTACCCGCTCGGCGTCATCTGGGCCCTGCAGCAGCAGGGTCTCCCGGTCCCCGGCGTGGACCTGCTCCTGGATTCCGATGTCCCCCGCGGCGCCGGCCTGTCGTCCTCGCATGCGATCGAATGCGCCGTGATCTCCGCGCTGAACGAGCTCACGGCCGCCGGCCTCTCCGCCCAGGAGATGGTCCTGGCTACCCAGCGGGCCGAAAACGACTTCGTCGGCGCGCCCACCGGCATCATGGACCAGTCGGCCTCGCTCCGGGCCACGGCCGGCCACGCCGTCTTCCTCGACTGCCGGGATCAGAGCGTCCGCCTGGTGCCGTTCGACGCCGACGCCGCGGGGCTGGTGCTGCTGGTCATCGACACCAAGGTCTCGCATTCCCACGCCGACGGCGAGTACGCGGCCCGGCGCGAATCCTGCGAACTTGCCGCCGAAGTGCTCGGCGTGGCGGCCCTGCGCGACGTCGGACTGGAAGACCTTGAGGAGGCCAGCGGGCTCCTCGACGCGGAGACGTTTCGACGCGTCCGCCACGTGGTCACGGAGAACGACCGTGTGCTGCAGACAGTCGAGCTGTTGGACTCCCTGGGCCCGGCCGCCATCGGCCCCTTGCTGGATGCCTCCCACGCCTCGATGCGGGATGACTTCGAGATCTCCTGCGCCGAACTGGACCTTGCCGTGGATACGGCGCGGTCGGCCGGCGCGATCGGCGCGCGCATGACCGGCGGCGGCTTCGGCGGCTCCGCGATCGCCCTGACCCCCGCGGGCTCGGCGCATCGGGTGCGTTCCGCCGTCGAACGGGCCTTCGCGCAGGCGGGGTATGCCGCACCGGAGATCTTCGGCGTCCGCCCCGCGGCCGGGGCCATGCGACTGGCGTAGGCGGGGCGTAGTCTGGGCGCATGCCAGAGGCCGTCATCGTTTCCACTGCCAGAAGCCCCATCGGGCGTGCCTTCAAGGGCTCGCTGAAAGACGAGCGGCCGGACGATCTCGCCGCCGCTATGGTCACGGCGGCCCTCGCCGGAATCCCGGCGTTCGACGCCGCTGCCGGGCCGGGCCGCGGCCTGGATGACATCTATCTGGGCTGCGCCGAACCGAGCGGCGAGGCCGGCTCCAACATGGCCCGGGTGGTCAGCATCCTGGCCGGGCTGGACCACGTTCCCGCGGCCACCATCAACCGTTTCTGCGCTTCCAGCCTGCAGACGCTCCGGATGGCATTTCACGCCGTCAAAGCCGGCGAGGGACAGGCGTTCGTTGCCGCCGGCGTGGAGTCAGTGTCCCGTTACCGGGACTGGGCCGGCGCCGGCGAGACCGACGCGAGCACCCACAACCCGCGCTTCGAGGCGGCCAGGGCACGCTCTGCGGCCACCGCGGCCGCCAACACGCCGTGGACCGATCCGCGGCTGGGAGGCCGGATGCCGGACGTATACATCGCCATGGGCCAGACGGCGGAGAACGTTGCGACGAGCTATGGCATCGGCCGCGCGGAGCAGGACGCCTGGGCGGTGCTCAGCCAGAACCGGGCCGAGGCGGCCATCGCCGCCGGGTTCTACGCCCGCGAAATCGCGCCCTACACCCGTGCCGACGGCTCGGTGGTCGATCGCGACGATTCACCGCGGCCCGGCGTGACGGCCGAGGCCGTCAGCGCCCTGCAGCCGGTCTTCCGCAACGGCGGCACCGTGACGGCCGGCAACGCGTGCCCGCTCAATGATGGGGCCGCTGCCGTCGTGGTCATGAGTGACACGCGCGCCCGCGACCTGGGCCTCGAGCCCCTCGCCCGGATCGTCTCCACGGGTGTCAGCGCCCTGTCCCCGGAGCTGATGGGCATGGGCCCGGTCGAGGCCACCCGCCGGGCGCTCAGCCTCGCCGGGCTGACCGTCCGCGACATCGATCTCGTGGAGCTCAACGAGGCTTTTGCCGTCCAGGTCGTGGCCAGTGCGCGGGAGCTGGCCATCGATGAGGACAAGCTGAATGTCCACGGCGGCGCGATCGCCCTCGGACACCCCTTCGGCATGACCGGCGCACGAATGACCATCACCTTGCTCAACGGGCTCCGCGCCCGGGACGCCTCCCTCGGCCTCGCCACGCTGTGCGTCGGCGGCGGCCAGGGCATGGCGGTAGTGTTCGAACGGCTCAGCTGACGCTGTCCCGCTAAGGCGGCGCTGCCGGGAGCACCCGGCCGGGGCCGCCGGCCGGGAAAATCGAAGAGCCCCGCCAGCGGCGGGGCCCTTACTCGGAAAGCAGCTTGGACAACCAGTGCGTTCCGGAAACGACGGCGGTTAGTCGTTGCCGCGGAGAATCGACAGCAGGCGGATGATTTCGACGTAGAGCCAGACGAGCGTGACCGTGAGGCCGAACGCGGCGGTCCATGAGAAACGCTGCGGGGCTCCGGCGCTGATGGCCGCCTCGATGCTGGTGAAGTCCATGATCAGCGAGAACGCGGCCAGGCCGATCGCCAGCACACCGATGAAGACGCCGAGCGGGATGCCAAAGATCTCCACGCTGGTGCTCAGGCCGAACGGCGTGTTCACGGCCCCGGTCCACATCATGACGAGGTTGACGAGCGCGAACACCGCGTAGCCGATCAGCGCGATCATGAAGAACCGCATGAGCTTGGGCGTCGCCCGGACCTTGCCGCTCTTGAACAGCACCAGCGTCACGGCGAAGACGGAAAGCGTCCCGACGACGGCCTGGATGCCGACTCCCGGGTACAGGTTGTCGAGGATACGGGTCAGGCCACCGAGGAAGAAGCCTTCCAGCAGCGCGTAGGCCAGGATGAGCGCCGGAGACGGCTGCTTCTTGAAGGTGTTGACCATGGCGAGGGCGAAGCCGCCCAGCGCGCCAAGGATCATCAGCATGGACCCGGTGCCCTGCGGGACCGCGAGCGCCATTGCGGCGCCGACCACCAGAACGGCGAGGCACCCGGCAGTCTTGATGATGACGTCGTCCTACGTCATCCGGCCGATGTCAGCGGGGCCGGCCGCCGGCCGGTTGTACAGGTCCTGGAGCTGTTCCTGGGTCATCCCCTGCGGGGCCTGCCCATAGGCGTTCTGGCCATAGGAGTTCTGGCTGTAGGGGCCTTGGCCGTAAGAGCCTTGACCGTACGGGGCCTGCGGGGCAGGCGGTGCCTGGGTGGCTTCGCGGAAATTCTTTCCGCTGAAGATCGGGTTTCCGCCAGGTGCCATTACGGGTGTCCTCCAAGATTAGGGTGCGGGGTTGATCCGGTGCGATGCGGATAATTACGGTGCGAATTATTACGGTGCGGATAACTGAATGCGGACAATACGAATGGGACTGTACATAGTCACGCTACCAATTCCCACGGGCGGCAGGGAGGGATAGTTCCCCCTTGCGGCCGCCGCAACCGAACCGTGACCTGAAGGCGAGGGATCGGCGGTGCCGGATCAGGCCCGGGCCATTCGCGCGGGGCGCCGGCCACGCCGGACAACGGTGTCCGCGGCCAGAGTCCCCGCGGCCAGCACAACCGCCTGTCCGTCCCCGCGGAAGTCGTTGAAGGGCTTCGACGGATCCCCCTTTGACTCCGGGAGCGGGCCGGGAACCGGCGCCGGCGTTCCCGTGCCGCTGGTGACGATGACGTCGTCGACGTAGATGTCGGCCATTTGCTGGTCGTGTTCGGAGCCGAGTTGCACCATATCCACCGTCGTCGCCGGAATGCTGACCGTGCCCGCATAGACGGAACGCCCGTCCCACCAGATTTGGACGTTCGTCCCGGGACCGTTCGGGACAACATGCATGACCAGCCGGTGCCAGGAATTCGTGGGCACATCCTGCCGCAGGGTGGTGTACGTGAAGCCTTCGGGTGTAGAAATCCGGAGCATCAGCTCATGAGAGACGTTTTGACGGAAGACATCCATGACGCGCAGGCGGCCGGAAAAGAACCGGAAGTAGGGAACGTTGTTCCCCACCTGTCCCTCTCCAGCGATGTTGAACCAGCCGTCCGCATATGCTTCTGTGGTCCCGGGCGTCAGGCCCACCGTCATCTTGGCCATGGAGCCGGGCGCCGTGGTGGTGTGCAGGACGGCGGCGCAGTTTCCGGAGTGCGACAGCCCGGCGGACACCGAGACATGACCTGTCCCGGAAGTGGAAACGCCGAACCCGTCCAGCGTGCCCGCTTCGAAACTGGAAGCTGCCGCTGCCGTCCCCGGATAAGGAACGGAAGGTGGCCCGACAGACGGCGTGCAGGCTTGTGCCCCGGCAGTCACGGGGCCGAGGCTGAGCGCGGGAATACCCAGAATCGCCAGCACAACTGAGCCCGCGAGGCATAGCTTGACCACCCGGTTCATCGGTCGGCCCTCCAAGATCGGCCCCTGCTATCGGCACCGGACCCGGGTTCCGGACTGAGGGACCCGGACGTGGCGTCCGGACTTCGGTTCTGGACCTCGGCACTGGACTCCCGCACTGGGCTCCAGGTTCTGGCGCTCTTCGCACCATAACCCGGGAGCACTTGGAAAAAGCTTGGAGCCCCGGCTCCGGCGAGTTGGCTGAACTGGCCCGGCTGACCCCCGCCCGGCGACGGCACGCGTCCCGGGCCGGGCCGCGCGGATCGGAGCCCCGTGGTCCCACTGTTTAGGCATACTCGGACTCAACAAAAGTTTTCTTTAGCAACCCTAAAGTGAGGCTCCGGCGCGACTTCACGGTTGTTACCCGATCGCGACGTTCTGCCTGCTCGCAGCGGCATTCATTAGGCCGCCCGGGCTGTAGCATAGGCCACACAGGGTGACGGACATCACAAGCCGGATCCCTGACCGTTCGCAGCGGTTGCAAAGGCGCAACCCACAGCACCCCCATGTGGAGGTTTTCAATTTGAGAAGCACAACGAGCGGCCTGTCGCAGCGACGGCGCGGCAGACTATTGAGGACTGTGGGGGCCGTATGTGCCGCCATAGCCGCGCTACTGCTCATCGTTGCCCCGGCATCCAGCGCTACGACCCCCTCGCCGACACCATCCCCGTCGGCTACCGAGTTCACCAACAGCATCAGCGGCTTCTTGCGCGGCGACGACCGCGCGCCGATCGCCGGGGTCACCATCACCGCCACGAACGGCGACTTCACGGGAACCACAAAATCCGGAGCCAACGGCGCCTGGACCATCGGAGTCCCCACCCAGGGAACCTACGTGGTCAAACTCGATGACTCGACGCTCCCGAAGGGCATCAAGCTCGCCGAGGGCCAGGAGAACCCCCGCAAGGTCACCTTCAGTCAGACCTCGAACCTTTCGGTGATCTTCGCCTTTGGCAAGGGCATTGTCGTCGAGGAGCAGAACTTCTGGCAGAACCTGCTCAACCGGTTGGTGGCCGGCCTGAGCTTCGGCCTGCTGCTTGCCCTGGCGGCCGTCGGCCTCTCGCTGATCTTCGGCACCACGGGTCTGACGAACTTCGCCCACGGTGAGATGGTCACGTTGGGCGCCGTCCTGGTGTTCGCCTTCAACGCCATGCACCTGCCGTTCTGGCTGGCCATCATCCTGGCCATCATAGGCGGCGGCTTGTTCGGTTACGTCCAGGATGCGGGACTGTGGAAACCGTTGCGGCGCCGCGGAACCGGGCTTGTTCCGATGATGATCGTCAGCATCGGCCTGGCTCTGGCCGTGCGTTATGTGATCCAGTTCTACTTCGGCGGCGCCACCCAGCAGCTGCCGTTCGCACAGAGTGCTGAGATCCTGATCGGTCCGGTTTCCATCTCCCCCAACAACCTCTGGTCCCTCCTCATCAGTGCCGCCGTGATCGCCGCCCTCGGCGTCGTCCTGCTCAAGACCCGCCTCGGCAAGGCCACCCGCGCGGTGGCCGACAACCCGGCGCTGGCCGCGGCCTCCGGCATCGACGTCGACTCCGTCATCCGGATCGTCTGGGTGGTCGGTGGCATGCTCGCCGCCCTCGGCGGCATCCTCTGGGCCTACTACCGGCCCGGCGTCACCTTCGACATGGGGTCGCAGATCCTGTTGCTCATCTTCGCCGGCGTCACGCTCGGCGGCCTCGGCACGGTCTGGGGCGCCCTGGTCGGTTCCATCATCGTCGGCATCTTCGTTGAGCTGACCACCGTGTTCGGCCTCGCGGCCGACCTCAAATACGTGGGAGCGTTGTTCATCATGATTGTTGTCCTCTTGTTCCGGCCTCAGGGCATTTTGGGCCGCCGCGAGCGCGTGGGTTAGGAGACAGCCATGGATTTCGGATTCATTTTTTCCAGCGCCGCCGGCGAACTGTTCAGCCCGACGACGGCTGCCTACGCCCTGGCCACCCTTGGCCTTGCGGTCCACTTCGGCTATGCCGGCCTGCTCAACTTCGGCCAGGCGGGCTTCATGGCGGTGGGAGCCTACGGCTTCGCCATCTCCACCCTGACGTTCCATGTGCCGTTCTTCGTCGGACTGCTCGTCGCCGTCGTCTGTTCGGCCATCTTCGCCCTCCTGCTGGGCATCCCGACGCTGCGGCTCAGGGCTGACTACCTGGCCATCGTGACCATCGCGGCGGCGGAAATTGTGCGCTATGTCGTCACGACCAACCAGTTGACCGCCGTCACCGGTTCGGCCAACGGCCTGGCGGCCTTCGAGGGCGATTTCTACGCCATGAACCCATTCCCTCCGGGGACCTATATCGGCATGAACAACCGCGACTTCTTCATCCGGGTGGTTGCCTGGGCCGTCGTGGCCGTGTTCTGCCTCCTGGTCTGGCTGCTGATGCGCAGCCCGTGGGGCCGGGTCATCAAGGGCATCCGCGAGGACGAGAACGCCGTCCGGTCGCTCGGCAAGAACGTCTACGCCTACAAGATGCAGGCCCTCATCATCGGTGGCGTGCTCGGTGCCCTGGCGGGCATGATCTTCACGATCCCCCGCGGCGCGGTCCAGCCTGCCAACTACGGCACGGAACTGACCTTCTTCCTCTACACCTGTCTGCTGCTGGGCGGTCTGGGCACCGTCCTTGGCCCGGTGGTCGGCGCCATGATCTTCTGGGTGGTGCTTTCGCTCACCCAGGGCATCCTCTATGGCCTGATCGAGTCCGGGACCATCACCTGGCTGAACACGGTCCAGGCCGGGCAGCTGCGTTACATCCTGGTCGGCGTGGCGCTCATGCTGCTGATGATCTTTAGGCCCCAGGGCGTCCTCGGCAACAAGAAGGAGCTGGCATTCGCATGAGCATTCCAAGCGAAGAGTCGCGCGGCGAACCCCGCATGTCGGAAGAGATCGACTACATGACGGACACCCGTCCGATCGCCGCCGGAGAGATCGCCCCCGGCTGCAAGAAGCGTGATCCGATCGTGGTGGCCGAAAACGTCACCCGCAGCTTCGGCGGCATCAACGCCGTCGACGTCCGGCACCTCGAGATCCCGCGTCACAAGATCACGGCGCTGATCGGCCCGAACGGTGCCGGCAAGACCACCCTGTTCAACCTCCTGACCGGATTCGACACCCCAAATTCGGGCAGCTGGCAGTTCGAAGGCCAGAGCATTGCGGGTGTCTCCTCCTACAAGGTCGCCCGGATGGGCATGGTGCGCACCTTCCAGCTCACCAAGGTCATGGGCAAGCTCACCGTCATGGAGAACATGCGTCTGGGCGCCTCCAACCAGTCCGGCGAGAGGCTCTCCAAGGCCCTGTTCAAGGGCATCTGGGGCGGCCAGGAGAAGAAGATCACCCAGGAAGCGAACGTGCTGCTGGAGAAGTTCAAGCTGGACGCCAAAAAGGACGACTACGCGGCGTCCCTGTCCGGCGGCCAGCGCAAGCTGCTCGAAATGGCACGCTCGCTCATGGTCCGGCCCAAGCTCGTGATGCTGGACGAGCCGATGGCCGGCGTGAACCCGGCCCTGACGCAGTCGCTGCTCGATCACATCAAGAACCTCAAGTCCGAGGGCATGACGGTCCTGTTCGTCGAGCACGACATGCACATGGTCCGGCACATTGCCGACTGGGTCGTCGTCATGGCCGAAGGCAAGATCGTCGCCGAGGGCCCGCCCGCCGAGGTCATGAAGAACCCCGCAGTGATCGACGCCTACCTCGGCGCCCACCACGACGTCGACCTCGGCGACGCTGAGGGCATCAAGGAACTGGCCGCCGAGCTGGTGGCCGACGAGGACTCGATCGTCGGCACTGAAAACGCCGGCATCATCTCCGCCGACGTCCTCACCACGGAGGCGGAGGAGCCGAACGGGACAGCGCACGGCCGCCGCAGCTCCGAGGAGCCGAACCGCACTGATGAGTCGGGCAGCACAGCGCAGCCGAACCGCACAGAGAAGGACACAGAATGAGCGCCACCAGCGCGGCACCCTCCGCCCATCCCGCCTTCGAAGGGGACTCGGTCGTCAAGGTCACCGACCTCGTGGCCGGCTACATTCCCGGTGTCAATATCCTCAACGGCTGCAGCATCGAGGCCCGGAAGGGCGAACTGATCGGCATCATCGGCCCCAACGGCGCCGGCAAGTCCACTCTGCTGAAAGCCATGTTCGGCCTGGTCAAGGTCCACTCCGGCTCCGTGGTGGTCCGCGGGCAGGACATCACCGGGCTCAAGGCCAACAAGCTCGTCAGCCGGGGTGTCGGGTTCGTGCCGCAGACCAACAACGTGTTTGCGGCCCTGACCATCGAGGAGAACCTGCAGATGGGCATGTTCCAGCGGCCCAAGGACTTCTCCCAGCGCTTCGACTTCGTCACCAGCCTGTTCCCGGAGCTGGGCAAGCGGCGCGCGCAGCGGGCCGGTTCGCTCTCCGGCGGCGAGCGCCAGATGGTGGCCATGGGCCGGGCGCTCATGATGGATCCGGCCGTGCTGCTGCTCGACGAGCCGTCGGCCGGCCTCTCCCCCGTCAAGCAGGATGAGACGTTCCTGCGGGTCCACGAGATCAACCGGGCCGGCGTCTCCGTCATCATGGTGGAGCAGAACGCGCGCCGCTGCCTGCAGATCTGTGACCGCGGCTACGTGCTGGACCAGGGCAAGGACGCGTACACGGGCACGGGCCGGGAGCTCATGAAGGATCCCAAGGTCATCCAGCTCTACCTGGGAACGCTCGCGGACACCGTCGAGTAGTTCTGCTTCGGGCAGTATCCCGAGCAGAGGGGCCGTCACCAGCCGGTGGCGGCCCTTTTGCATGCCCGGCGTGCGCGGTAGCGGGAAGTTGCACCCGCTGGAGGCTCCGGGCGCACTTAGCCCCACCGGGCGCCTCCGCAGCCACTTGCCAGGCGCCTGCGCATCGCGCTCCCCGGCGGCCCCCTCCCCTGGCACGCCCGGACAGAGATCCCTGCCGCCGTGGGCCCACCCGGCGGGCCCCTCACCCGAGCCAGTTTCCGCACCGGATTCGGACCAGCGCCCCTCGGATCCGGGCAGCCCTCGTCCGGTTCCGTAGCGTATTGCCGGTTCCGTAGCGTATTGCCAGTTCCGCGGCCTCCCGATGGCACACAGCACCCCTCCCAGCGCTTCGCCCGCCGGAGCCGACCCCACGACGCCGGTCCACTCCCGGCGTCCTCACGTCCCGTTTCCGCACCGGTTCCGGACCAGCGCCCCTCGGATCCGGGCAGCCCTCGTCCGATTCCGTAGCGTATTGCCGGTTCCGTAGCGTATTTCCAGTTCCGCGGCCTCCCGATGGCACACAGCACCCCTCCCAGCGCTTCGCCCGCCGGAGCCGACCCCACGAAGCCGGTCCACTCCCGGCGTCCTCACGTCCCGTCTCCGCACCGGTTCCGGACCAGCGCCCCTCGGATCCGGGCGGCCCTCGTCCTATTCCGTAGCGTATTGCCGGTTCCGTAGCGTATTGCCGATTCCGTAGCCCCCGCCTGGTTCCACGGACCCGGATCTGTTGCCCCGGGTCTCCGGAGACGCAAAAGACCCCCGTCCGGTGAAGGACGGGGGTCTTCGGTGTGTCGAGGGGAAGCGGCTTACAGCTTGCCGAATTCTTCCTTGACGGGGACGTAGGTGTTGTCATCCTTGTACTCGTAGATGCCGATGTACGCTTCCGTGGGGTCGCCGGCGTCGGAGAACGTGACTGGACCGGACTGGCCGTCGTAGTCGATGTCCTTGCCGTTGCGGAGCAGGGTGACGCAGGACGGGAAGTCGTTGCACTTCTCGCCGCCCTGGGAAACGTCCTTCAGGTGTGCCGCGATGTCGACACCCTTGGTGCTCTTGGCTTCCTCGGCCGCCAGCGCGATCAGGTTCACTGCGTCGTAGGACTCGCCTGCGTAGCTGTAGTCCTTCAGCGCCGGGTCAATCGCCAGGAGCTTCTTCTTGAAGTCATCCTTGGCGAAGGTACCCGGGATGGTGCCCTGGGCGCCCTTGAGGGTTCCCGGCTGGAAATCCTTGCTGTAGTCGGACATGTTGCCGTCCACCATGAAGATCTGGTTGGGCTTGACGCCCTTGCCCGTCATGAGGGGGACAATGCTCTTGGCCTGGTCGAAGGTGATCAGGGCAATGGCGTCGGGCTTGGCGGCGAGAACCTTGTCCACCTGGCTGCTGAACTGGGAGTCGCCTTCATTGAAGAGTTCCTGGGCAACAACCTTGCCGCCGGCCGCCTCGAAAGCGGCCTGGACGTTCTTTGCCAGGCCCGTGCCGTAAGCGTCGTTGAGCACGATCATGCCCAGGGTCTGAGCTCCACAGGACGCCATGTAGTTGCCGAGGACCTTGCCCTGGAGCACGTCCGAGGGGGCGGTGCGCCAGTAGAGGCCCTTGTCATCCCAGGTGGTGAAGTCCGGGGACGTGTTGGCCGGGGAGAACTGGACCACGCCGGCGCCGGTGATCTGGTTGATCACGGTCTTGGATACGCCCGAGGAGGCTGCGCCGATGATTGCGCTGACGCCCTGCCCGAGCAGTGCCGTGGTGGACTGGGTGGCGATGTCGGTCTTGGTGTCACCGGAGTCCCGGTGGATGACCTCGACCGGCTTGCCCAGGACGCCGCCGGCGTCGTTGATCTCCTTGATGCCAAGGTTCACGCCGGCAATTTCGGGCGGGCCGAGGAAGGCGAGGGAACCCGTGGTCGGCAGGAGCGAGCCGATCTTCAGGGGCGTTTCGGTGGTGGTGGCCGAGGCGGGGACGGACCCGCCCGCGTTAGCGGCGGTGGTTCCGGCGCCGGAGGCGCTGGGGGCCGGGCAAGCGATGCCGGCGGCCGCGGCTGAGCTGGAGCCCGACGAACTCGGGGTGGACGAACCACCACAAGCCGTAGCCAGAAGGGCGACGCCGATGCTAAGCGCTGTCAGCTTAGCGATGCGGGGCGCAACCTGGGGGAGTGAAGTCATGTACAAGCTCCTCGATCTAAAGGTGCGAACGGCCTTTGACGCGAAAGATCAGGTGTTCCTGATTCCACTTCAAGCTAGTGCAAATTTGACGCGAAAATAAGTGACTACGGTCACATCCTTATAACACTCGTTGCATAGAGGAAATCTGGACGGTTCCCTGCGGTCTTTTGGCGCGCGGCGGAGGCATCAAGGGACAGGACAGAACTGGGAAACGGGCCGCCCGCGGAGCGGCGCGGCGTGGGGCCAACGTGCGGCGTCGAGGGACAACAACACGGCGTAGCGTAAAGATGTGCCCCAGGTGGGACTCGAACCCACAACACGCGGATTTTAAGTCCGCTGCCTCTGCCAATTGGGCTACTGGGGCGCCCGGTCCATGGTATCCCGTCGCGGGCCGGATCAGCCTGAAAAAGGGCCTGCGTAACGGAAGGTGCCGCTCACGCCGCCTGGCCAGACGGCGAGCGGGAGGAGCTGGAAGTGGGCGCCCCAGCCTGCCTCCGGCGGCTCCACCCCGAGGGACGTGGACGGCACGAAGCCGAAGCGGGAGTAGTACTCGGGGCTGCCCAGTAGCGCGATCCCCCGCTCCCCCGCGGCGTTGGCCCGCGCCACAGTCTCCTTCATGAGCGCGGTGCCGATGCCGTGGCGCTGCAGCCGCGGCAGGACGCCGATCGGCCCGAGTCCCAGGAGCTCGAGCTCCCCGACCCACCCGCGGGTGCTGATGACGTGGCCCACCACCTCGCCGTCGAGTTCCGCGACAATGCTGAACTCCGGCAGGTACTCGGGGCAGTCGAAGAGCCGCCGGAGCAGGCCAACTTCCTCCGGCTCGCCGTCCACAGGCAGTCCGGTCACCGGGGAAACGGCGAAGGCCGCGGCCGTCAGGGCCAGGATGGCGGGACGGTCTTCGGGCTGCTCCGTGCGCAGCACGAGCGTCGGCGCGGGGCCTTCCCGGCGGTTGTCCGCCGCCAGCTCGTGCAGCACTTCCAGCGCCCGGTCGGCGTCGGCCACCGGCACCAGGAGATGGTCATGGTGGAAGCCCGCCAGCACGTTGCAGCTGATCTTCGCCTCGGTCAGGGCGGCGCCGACGGCGGCCGTCAAACCCACCGCTTCCAGCGAGGAATGCACCTCAAGGGTTATCCAGGCCCCGACAAAGTCGTAGGACAGCCCCATGCTGTCCGCGTCGGCCCGGGGCATCACAACGGTCAGCCCCTCGGCTTCCCGGACGGCGGCCATGATTCCGCCGGCCAGCGGCCTGCCGTGCGGCCACAGGACATAGACGAACTCGCCTCCGCGGCGGACGGGATGCATGGCTGCCAGAAGCGTGGGGAGATCCTTTTCACCGGTCATGGACTTCAGTCTAGGCGCGGGCCTGCACCGCCCAGCCAACACAGTGGCGGAACCAAAAAACGACGGCGGCTGCTCCCCTGGGGGAACAGCCGCCGTCGTAGGCCAACTGCCAGCTAGCTGGCAG
>NZ_BAAAQB010000025.1:273108-344603 GCF_039531445.1 Arthrobacter humicola
CCTTGGGGTCCACCTTGGACTCTGCCTTGGCGTCGGCCGCAGGCTTGGCTGCTTCCGGGGCCGGGACAGCGGCCGGCTTCGGGGCCGGAGTCGCTGCGGTCACGAAGGCGCCGCGGGGGTTGTCCAGGTCCATGAGCTGCGTGGTGTCGCGGCCCAGGAAGAAGGCCCAGAACCAGCCGGAGATCACGCGGATCTTGCGCTCAACGGTGGGCATGGCCATGCCGTGGTAGCCACGGTGTGCCAGCCAGGCCAGCGGGCCCTTGAGGCCGATGCGGCCAATCAGGTTGATGTTCGCCACGCCCTTCCATTCGCCGAAGCCGGCGACGGCGCCCAGGTTCTTGTGCTTGTAGTCCGTGAGCGGCTTGTTCCAGCGGGAGGCCCACAGGTTCTTGGCCAGGCGCTTGGCCTGGCGCAGGGCGTGCTGGGCGTTCGGCACGCAGGTGCCGTCCGGCAGGCCGCTGCCCGTGAGGTCGGGAACGGCAGCGATGTCGCCGGCAGCCCAGGCGTTGTCGATGATGCCCTCGTCGCCGGCGATGCGCAGGTCGGCAAGGACGCGGACGCGGCCGCGCGGTTCGAGCGGGAAGTCGGTGGAACGGACCATCGGGTTGGCCTGCACGCCGGCAGTCCAGACAAGGGTGTCAGTTTCGAATTCCTGGGCCGGGGTCTTGTCCGGGAGGTTGATGAGCTTCAGGGAGCCCTCGGCGTTGTCGAGCGAGGTGTTGAGCAGGACCTCGATGCCGCGGCTGCGGAGGTGTCCGACGACCCATTCGGCCTGCTGCGCCGTGACCTCGGGCATGATGCGGCCCATGGCCTCGACCAGGACGAAGCGGATTTCTTCCTGCTTGACGCGGGGGTTGTTCTTGACCGCGGCGCGGGCGAGGTCTTCCATTTCGGTGATGCACTCGATGCCGGCAAAGCCGCCGCCGACGACGACGAAGGTCAGGGCGCGGGCACGCTCGACGGGGTCGGTCATGAGCGAGCCGGTCTCGATGCGCTCGAGGACCTTGTTGCGCAGGGCAACGGCTTCCTCGATGGTCTTCAGGCCGATGCCCTTGTCCGCAAGGCCCTTGATCGGGAACGTGCGGGTGATGGCGCCGGCGGCCAGCACGACGTCGAAGTAGGGAACCTCGAAGGTGTCGCCGCCGTCCGCGGGGGCGACGACGGCGGTGCGGTTGGCGTGGTCGATCGAGGTGACGCGGCCCTCGATGAGTTCGGTCTGCTTAAGGTGCATGCGGTGCGAGACCACCGCGTGGCGGGCCTCGATGTTTCCGCCGGCAACTTCCGGCAGGAAGGGCTGGTAGGTCATGTAGGGCAGCGGATCAACGAGGGTGACGATGCCACCTGCATTCGCGATCTTTTTCTGCAGTTTGAGGGCTACATACAGGCCGACGTACCCGCCGCCGACGACGAGTACCCGGGGACGGTCCTGGAGCTGAAGGGAGGATGCCATGCGTCAAGAATACAGTAGTTTGTGAAAACCTTCACTAACTATGACGGGTGGCTGGAATCCACCGAATCGGCGGCTCCCGGGCCGGGCCGGTCCGGCCGTTCGGGCGTGTCAGCGCCTTCCTTGGGCGAGCTGCGCATCGCGGCCCGCAACTGGAAGGCGGCGGCGGCAATGATGCCCACAAACAGGAATCCGAAGCCCAGGACCACGGCGGCCGGCACGGCGCTGTCCAGCTGCGACGGCTTCTCCGCGACCGGCACGGTCGCCTCAGGCAGCGTGGGGGCGGCGCTGGAGGGCGCGGGCGTCGCAGCAGGCGCCGTCGTGGCCAGGTTGCCGCGCCGCTGAACCCGGATCCAGTCCGAAATAGACCCCAGCGGATTGACCTTGGTTTCGGGCACATCGGCCTTGAGGGCGGCCTCGGCGTTGAGGACGCCGAACCCGTAGAGCGGATCCTTTCCCGGAGCCCCGGCGTCCTTAGCCGTGCTGACGATCCTGTTGATCACCTGGCTCGCGGACATCTCCGGCCATTTGGAGCGGATCAGGGCCGCGACGCCGGCGACGATGGGGGTGGCGCCGGAGGTGCCCGCCCACTCGGCATAGCCGCCGCCGGGCATGCCGCCGATCAGGTCTTCAGCGGGAGCGGCGACGCCGATGCTGATGCCCTGGGAGGACGCGTCGATGCTGGCCGTTCCGTTGCGGTCCAGGCCCGCGACCGTCAGGACACCCGGAATCGTGGCCGGGGCGCCGACCTGGACGTTTCCCCCGACGCGGTTGCCCGCGGCGGCCACGATCACCACGTCCTTCTGTTCGGCGTAGAGAAACGCCGCGTCCCAGCTCTGCGGCCACTCCGGCGACGTGCTGCCGAGTGAAATGTTGATGACGCGGGCGCCGTTGTCGACGGCCCAGCGCACGGCCTCCGGAATCTGGTCCTGGTCGCTCTTGCCGCCCGGGTTGGCGGAACCGAGCCAGGTCGAGACGGACAAGATCTGGGCCTCAGGGGCGACGCCGACCACCCCGTCCGGGCCGGCGTCCGAGCCCGCGGCCGGGCCCGCGGAGGCACCGGCACTCGGCTTGGCGGTCGCACTGGCGGGCTGGTGTCCGCGCCCTGCGAGCATCGTGGCCACGAGGGTTCCGTGTTCGGGTTTGGCGCCGATGCTCTCCTGCCCGTTGGCACCGCCGGCGCCGGAGATGTCGGCGCCGCCGGCAAGCACGCCCGCCAGGTCCGGATGCGTGCCGTCCACGCCGCTGTCAATCACAGCGACTTTGACACCGGCGCCCTTGGACACTTCCCAGGCTTTGGTGATGCCCGATTCGGCGAGCCAGTATTCCTTGTCCCGCCAGGAGTCGGCGTGGGCGGGCGCGGCTGAGGTCAGCGCCGCCGCGGACATGCCGCCGGCAAGGGCCAAAGCCATCAACGCGGAGGCGGTCCGGCGGTGCCGGGCTGTTGCTCTGGTCATACAGGTCCTATCGGCGGATGCGCCAGTGGCACAAGCACTCTGTCGGTACACAACGGCTAGTGCACTACTGCTGGTGCGACATCAGCTGATGCTGAGGGCAATTCCGTCAAGAATATCGTGTTCGCTGGCCACTGCCGTGGTGATGCGGCCGGCCGTGACGTCGGCCAGGCGCTCCAGGACCCGCCGCCACACGAGGCCGCCGGCGCCAATCACGTCCACCCGCCCGGGGTGCATGAACGGCAGCGCGGCCCGCTCTTCCCGGGTCATGTCGAGCAGTTCGGTGCAGGCTTTCCGCACCGCGTCCAGGTCCAGTTCGGTGCCGTGGATTGCGGCCGGCGAATACTCCGGAAGGCGCAGCGCATGCGCCGTGATGGTGGTGACGGATCCGGCCACGCCGACGACGGCGGTGGCGCGTTCCAGCGGCACGGTGCGTGCCGCCTCGCTGATGGCGGCGTCGACGTCGGCCTCCGCCGCTGCGATCTGCTCCGGGGTGGGCGGATCGCTGCGCAGGTGCCGTTCGGTCATCCGGACGCAGCCGACGTCGACCGAGCGGGCGGCGATGACGCCTCCGGCGTTGCCGAGCACGAACTCCGTGCTCCCGCCGCCGAGGTCCACCACGAGCACGGGGTCGTCGCCGCGGGAGGGCAGGACGCTGCTGGCGCCGGCGAAGGACAGTGCGGCTTCCTCATCGCCGGTGATCACCTCGGGCTCGACGCCGAGGATGGCGCGGATGCCGTCGACGAAGACCTGCCGGTTGCTGGCGTCGCGGGTGGCGGAGGTGGCCACGAAGCGCACCTTTTCCACCCCGTGCTCGCGGATGAGGGCGGCATAGTCCCGGGTCGCGGCAAACGTTCGCTCCAGCGCTTCCGGGGCGAGTTCGCCCGTCGAGTCCACGCCCTGCCCCAGCCGGACCACGCGCATTTCCCGCACGACGTCGGTCAGCCGCGGGGCGGGCTGCCCGGTCGCGGCGTCCGTGCCGGTACCCGTGTCTATGTCTGCGTTTATATCCGCGATCAGCAGGCGGATCGAGTTGGTGCCGCAGTCCACGGCCGCGACCCGGGTCATTTGGTCTCCTCCGTGCTCGCGGTGCCGGCGGCGTCCGCGCCGTCTGCAGCACCGGCGGCTTCCGCGCCTTCTGCAGCACCGGCGGCTTCCGCGCCGCGGGACTTGCGCACGGGGGCGGGCCGGCCAACGATCTCCGGCAGGCCCTGCGGTCCGTGGCGGCTGAGGTCCCGGGACGGGACCTCTCCCCCGGTGTCCCAGGCGCCGTCGCAGTAGCAGCGGTCCGCGGTCCACCACTCGGCGATGGCGGCGATCGCCTCGTCACCGAGCGGGTTCACGCCCGTTCCGGCGGCCAGCGAATGGCCCACGAGTACATGCAGGCATTTGACGCGCGTCGGCATTCCGCCGGCGGAGACGCCGTCGATCTCGGGCACGGCGCCAATGCCGGACCGGGCGCCGATTTCTGCGCGTGAGGCCAGGTACGCCTCGTGGGCGGCGCGGTAGCGCGCCGCGAGATCGACGTCGGCGGCGAGCCGGACGTTCATCTCGTTCATCAGCCCGGCAGCCTCCAGCCGCGACACCGCGGACGTGATCACCGGGTGCGTGAGGTAGAACGTGGTGGGGAACGGCGTGCCGTTGCTCAGCCGCGGCGAAGTGGCGGCCACGAGCGGGTTTCCGCAGACGCAGCGGGCGGGGATCTCGACGACGTCGCGCACCGGCCGGCCCAGCTGGCGGCTGAGGACCTCGAGGTCGTGCGGTGACGGCTGGCGGGAGGCCACGGGTGCACTTGAGGCGGGAAGTGGCACCGGGGTCTGCGCTGCCTGCGGCTGGTTCTCGTCCGCTCGGTTCTGGTCCACTCGGTTATCGTCCACGGGAGTGGCACCTTCCTGCCCTGTTCCGGGTGTCCTCGGGACAACCTCGGCGGCGGGCGCCGCTTCTAGTCTGTTGCCGATCGCCTGATGGACTCCCAGAGGGCGTCCACCCAGGGCAGGTTGGCCGGGTCTTGTGCTGATGCTGCACCCGCCGTGCCACTGGGCTGCGCGGCAGGAAGATCGCTGCCGAAGACCCAGTAGCCCGTCTCTCCGGGCATAACCATGTTAATGCGATCGCGGGCCTGCTGTTTCACGTAGTTGGGATCCTGCCACCGTGAGACCTGGCGTTTGAGGTCCTCCTGCTTTGACTGCTTGGCCGCGATATCCGCCTGAAGCGCCGCGATCTCGGCGCGCTTGTCGAGGAAAATCTTGACCGTGGGCGCGAGCAGGATGGTGATGGCAATCATGACCACGCCGAGCGCAAGCAACCGGCCCGAGAACGCCTTGGCGGGTACCGGATCGAGTGAATCGTCGGTGTCCCGCGCGGCGGCCCGGCGCGCGGCTTTGCCGCCGGCCTTCCCGGGCGACTTCCCTGGCGACTTCGCTGGCGGCTTCCCGGGCGAGGGCCGGGATCCTGGCGTTACCGTCGGCCGCTTCTGGCCGGTGGCCGGGACGTCGGGGGACGGACGTTCGGGGCCTGGGCTTTCGGGGGTTCGGTTGTCGGAGCCGCGCTTGCCTGCAGCACGTGCTGCCGTCTGGGAAGAGGCCGGCCCGGCGCCGGAGGACTTGGCCGGCGTCGTTGTGCCCGCGCTGCTGCGGGAGCCGCCGAAGTCCGCCCGGATGACGTCGCCGCCGTCGACTGTTGCACCCAAGCCCGTGGCCGCAGGCTTGGCGGCAGCAGCCTTGGGGGCCGCGGGCGTAGCCCGGGGAACATTGGGACGTCGGGTAGCCATGTCACTCCTTCAAAAGCGGACCAAAAACAGAACCGGTGGCCATGGTCTTTCAACCATAGCCACCGGTTACCGGTTTTCGCGGCTAACTAGCCCTTGAAACGCGGGAAGGCGCTGCGTCCGGCGTAGCGTGCGGCGTCGTCGAGTTCTTCTTCGATGCGCAGCAGCTGGTTGTACTTTGCGACGCGCTCGGAACGGGCCGGTGCGCCCGTCTTGATCTGGCCGGCATTGGTGGCAACCGCGATGTCGGCGATCGTGGTGTCCTCGGTCTCGCCGGAGCGGTGCGAGGTGATGGTGGTGTAACCGGCACGCTGGGCCAGGGACACGGCATCCAGGGTCTCGGTCAGGGAGCCGATCTGGTTGACCTTCACCAGCAGCGAGTTTGCCGTGGCAGAGTCGATGCCCTGCTGCAGGCGGACCGGGTTGGTGACGAAGAGGTCGTCGCCCACGAGCTGGACCTTGTCGCCGATGGCGTCGGTGAGGGTCTTCCAGCCTTCCCAGTCGTTCTCGTCCAGGGGGTCCTCGATCGAGACCAGCGGGTAGTCGGCGACGAGTTCGGCGTAGTAGTTGCTCATCTCGGTGGCTGTGAGGGCCTTGCCTTCGAACTGGTAGGCGCCGTCGGTGAAGAATTCCGAGGAGGCAACGTCCAGGGCCAGGGCGATGTCCTTGCCCGGGGTGTAGCCGGCGTTCTTGATGGCTTCCTGGATCAGGTCCAGGGCAGCGCGGTTGGAGGGCAGGTTCGGGGCGAAGCCGCCCTCGTCGCCCAGGCCGGTGGACAGGCCCTTGGCCTGCAGCACGGACTTGAGGTTGTGGTAGACCTCGACGCCCCAGCGCAGACCCTCGGAGAAGGTCTCGGCGCCGATCGGCGCGATCATGAATTCCTGGATGTCGACATCGGAGTCGGCGTGCGAGCCGCCGTTGAGGATGTTCATCAGCGGCACCGGCAGGACGTGGGCGTTCGGGCCGCCCAGGTACTTGTACAGCGGCAGGTCGGCGGACGCCGCGGCAGCGTTGGCGACGGCGAGGGACACGCCCAGGATGGCGTTGGCACCGAGCTTGGACTTGTTGGCAGTGCCGTCGAGGTCGATCATGGCCTGGTCGATGCTGCGCTGGTCGGTCGCGTCGAAGCCGATCAGGGCCGGCGCGATCTGGTCGATGACGGCGTCGACGGCCTTCTGGACGCCCTTGCCGAGGTAGCGGCCCTTGTCGCCATCGCGGAGCTCAACAGCCTCGTGCTCGCCGGTGGAGGCGCCGGAGGGAACTGCTGCGCGGCCGATCTGGCCATCGGAGAGCAGGACTTCAACTTCTACGGTCGGGTTGCCACGGGAATCGAGGATCTCGCGGGCGTGGATGGCATCGATAAGCGCCATGGATATGCTCCTTTGGGTGAAGCGATCTGCAGGGAATCTGACTGCTGGGAATCTGGCTGTACATCAAGCTGATAAGCCGACGTCGTCGTCGCTACTAGCCTAGTCGAGAGCGGGATAAGTTACGGAAACCTATCCAATCCCCGGACGTCATGATGCCGGCGCTACTTGCCCGGCACTATGAGGCCTACGCTACCGTGCCGGCGCTACGATGCCGGCGACACAGGGCCGTGACTGTCCTGGAAGCGGCGGAGGGCTCCGCGGAGGGCGCGCTCGGCGTCGAGCCCGCCGGCCCTGGCGGCCGCCACGATCCCGAACAGCAGCTCTCCGAGCTCCTCTTCGGTGCCGGGGATGTCTACGCCGGTCACGCCGGCGGCCGTCGGCAGGCCGGCGCGCTCGGCCCGGTCCAGGAGCTTTTGGGCCCGCGCGAGGGCAGGAAGCGCGCCGGGAACGCCGTCGAAGCCGTGGCCGCGTTCCGGTTTCTCTGCTTTCTTGACGGCATCCCACGTCAGGACGATCTCCTCGACCGTTGCAGGGAAGGAATCCTGCAGTGAGCCGTCGGGGCGGAAGACGTGCGGGTTCCGCCGGATCATCTTGGCGTTAAGGGAGCGCGCGACGTCGTCGAGGTCGAAGGCGCCGCGTTCCTCCGCGAGCCGGGCATGCAGGACCACCTGGAGCAGCACGTCCCCGAGTTCGGATTTCAGGTCGGCGTCGCCGCCCTCCGTCTCGATGGTTTCGGCCACCTCGTACGCCTCTTCGAGGAGGTATTCGACGAGAGACTCGTGGGTGAGGGCACCCATCCAGGGGCAATGGGCGCGCAGCTCGGCGATCGTTCGCACCAAGTCACCGAGCGGCGCGCCCACCGCGATATCCCGGCTAGCCAAGGTCGGCGTAGGCCTCGTTGATGTATTCCACCAGTGCTTCCTTCTCCTCGAGCGGGAGGAAGGCGGCCTCGGCGGCATTCAGCGTCAGCTCCAGGAGGTCGTCGAGGTCGTAGTCGAAGGTCTCGACCAGAAGCTCGAACTCGTCCGTGAGGGTCACGCCGCTCATGAGCCGGTTGTCCGTGTTGATGGTGACGTTGAAGCCCAGCTGGTAGAGCATGTCCAGCGGGTGGCTTTCGATCCCCTCACCGAAGCCGGCAATGGCACCGGTCTGCAGGTTCGACGACGGGCAGATCTCCAGCGCGATGCCGCGGTCACGCACCCAGCTGGCCAGCTCGCCCAGGGTCACCATGCCGATGGTGTCGCTGACCTCGACGCCGAACCCGTCGGCGTCCTCCCAGGCTTCGCTGTCCTCCTCGAATTCGATCGTGACATCCTCGGCGATCCGGACACCGTGGCCCAGGCGAAGCGCCCGGCCGTCCACCAGGGCCGACTGGATGCTCTCCAGGCCGGCGGCCTCGCCGGCGTGGACAGTGGCCGGGAAGTTGTGCTCAGCAAGGTAGGTGAAGGCGTCCTTGAAGCGGGAGGGCAGGAAGCCGTCCTCGGCGCCGGCGATGTCAAAGCCCACCGCGCCCTTGTTCCGGTGCCGGACCGCCAGTTCGGCAATCTCCTGGCCGCGGTCGGCGTGGCGCATGGCGGTGATGAGCTGGCCCACCTGGATATCGCGGCCTGTCTCGGCGACGGCGTCCACGCCTGCTTCCAGCCCGGCCTGGACGGCTTCCACCACTTCGTCCAAGCTCAGGCCCTTCTGCAGGTGCTGCTCGGGGGCCCAGCGAACTTCGCCGTACACGACGCCGTCGTCGGCCAGGTCTTCGACGAATTCCTTCGCGACGCGGAACAGGCCTTCCTTGGTCTGCATCACGGCGATGGTGTGGTCAAACGTTTCCAGGTAACGGACCAGCGAGCCGGAATCGGCGGACTCGCGGAACCACTCCCCCAGGGCGACGGGGTCAGTCGAGGGCAGCGTGTGGCCCACGGCCTCGGCAAGCTCAATGATGGTGGCCGGGCGGAGCCCGCCGTCCAAGTGGTCGTGAAGGGAAACCTTGGGAAGGACCGTCAGGTCGAAGTCGAGGTCAGGGGCAGCGTCAGGATTAGTCTCAGTCACGTTCCAACCATAGGGTCGCAGGGCGCGGGATGCTACTTTCTGGAAGCTCCGGCCTCAGTGGCCGGGCCGGCCAGCATCGTGCCGTGCCCCTGGGGAGCGGACTCCGGGGCAGCAGGGTCCTGGGGCGCGGTCCCCGGAACGGACGTGGCGCCGGACGTGGCGCCGGCCGGAGCGGACCGGGTGTCGTTGCGTCCAAGGCGCTTGTGCCACCAGCGCAGCAGGTGGTCGATGAGGACGCCAAGCACTATCGCGAACACCACCGCAATCCCCGCGCTGAGCAGCGGGTTGTGGTGCAGCCACGGGAAGGAACTGGCCAACACGCCGATGCCGATCGAGTAGCCGACCCACGTGACGCACGCGATGGCGTCCAGGAAGAAAAATCTGCGGTGCGGAAACGACGTCGTGCCCGACACGTAGTTGACGGCTACACGGCCCCAGGGGATGTACCGGGCCGTGAAGATCAGGACGGCGCCGCGTTTCTCGAGCTCGTAGTGTGCCCAGGCGAAGACCTTCTGGACTTTCGGCTTGCGCATCCAGCGGAACCGTTCAAGACCGATCTTCCGCCCGAGCATGTAGGCCATGTTGTCGCCGGCCATGGCTCCGACCAACGCCGTGAGGGCGAGGAGCCAGAGGTTGGGCTGGCCGCTGTGCAGGGAATACGCCGCGAGAGCAACGATGAGGGTCTCACTGGGGACCACCATCGCGAAGCCGTCCACGAAAAAGAAAACCAGCAGCAGCGGGTAGATCCACCACTGGCCGGCAGCATGGAGCACGGCCTGGTTAATGAACTCCATGCGGGCGGTGCTCCTTGATGATGAGGAACGGACAACTAAGCCGTGACGAACATGCGATGGGCGTGTGGGTGGAACCTGCAACGAACTGCAGCAAACAAACGTGATGCAAATCGCTCCTAAGTGTCCCACGGGCGGGGCGCGGTCCGCTACGGTCGGGCGTCCGGTGACAATGACGCGGACGGGGCCGCTGGTGCGGGCGATGATCCGGCGTCCGGGACGGGTCGCGTCTGCAGTTCACGTTGTTGTAGGGGTAGGAACAATGGGGCCGCCCTGTCCGGTTCACTTAGGATTCAACCGGCGGAATGGACGGCGTGGACTCCTCCGGTGTCCGGCCACGCAGCCTGCTGATGGTGAAGTCCACGGCGACACCCAGGACGATCGCGCAGACGATCGCGATGGCCGCACCCAGTACGTGGTTTTTCTCAAACCACGGGCCGACGAACAATCCGATTCCGACCGAATAGCCGGCCCACAGGACTGCCGACAGCACGGTCAAGATCATGAATCTGGGCCTCGGGTAGTGCGTGGCCCCGGCGGTCAGGTTGACGGCCACACGCCCGATCGGGACGAAGCGTGCCACGAGGATCAGCGACGCGGGCCGTTTCCGCAGTTCCCGTCCGGCCCAGGCAAAGGCCGCCTGCGTCCTCGCACCGCGCTGCCAGGCCCACCGCCGTGTCCCGGTTCTGCGGCCGATCAGGTAAGCGAGGTTGTCGCCAACCCAGGCCCCGGCGGCGGCGGTGAGGATCAGGAGGACCGGGTTGGGAACATTCGCGGTGGCGGCGACGGCGGCCAGGCCCACCACCACCGATTCGCTCGGGATCGGCGGGAAGAATCCGTCGATCACGCAGCAGGCAAAAACAAGGACGAGAACCCAGGGCTGCCCTGCGGCGGCGAGGATGAAGTCGTTGATTGCCTGCACAGCTTCCTAACGCACGGCGGGGCCTGAAAGATCCTGATGTGGAGTCAGTGTACCGCCGGCGGTCCCCGCCGCCACTTGCCCTATCCCTTATGGCGGCTAAACCCGGGGTTTGGGGACCATAAGTGATAGGGCAACGGAGGGTGGGCGGCGGGGGTTAAGCGATGCGGTCGATGATGAGCTTCTGGGCGGGCCGGGAGCCCTCCGGTGCGATCACGGCGGCGTGGTCGAGCGCCTCCTTGGCCCGCTCGAACTTCTCCGGGGTGTCCGTCAGAAGGGTCATGAGCGGTTCTCCGGCCCGGACCGTGGCGCCCGGCTTGGCGTGCATCCGCACCCCGGCTCCGGCTTGGACCGTGTCCTCCTTGCGGGCCCGTCCGGCGCCGAGACGCCAGGCCGCGACGCCGACGGCCATCGCGTCAAGCTCCACCAGGACGCCGTCGGCCGGGGCGTAGATGACCTCGGATTCCCGGGCCACCGGAAGCTTGGCGCGCGGGTCGCCGCCCTGCGCCTCGATCATCCGGTTCCAGACGTCCATGGCCCGGCCGTCCCGCAGGGCCGCGCGCGGATCCACGTCGGGGACGCCGGCGCACGCCAGCATCTCCTCCGCGAGCCGGACGGTGAGTTCGACGACGTCTTCCGGGCCCCCGCCGGCCAGGACTTCCACGGATTCCTCGACCTCAATCGCGTTGCCCGCGGTGAGGCCCAGGGGCGTGTTCATGTTGGTCAGCAGGGCAACGGTGTTGACGCCGGCGTCCTTGCCCAGGGCCACCATGGTCTCGGCGAGTTCGCGGGCACGGGCCTCGTCCTTCATGAAGGCTCCGCTGCCCACCTTGACGTCGAGCACCAGCGAACCGGTACCTTCGGCGATCTTCTTGCTCATGATCGAGGACGCAATCAGCGGGATGGCCTCCACGGTCCCGGTGACATCGCGGAGCGCGTAGAGCTTCTTGTCCGCCGGGGCCAGCCCCGCGCCGGCGGCGCAAATGACCGCGCCGACGTCCTGGAGCTGGGCCAGCATTTCCTCATTGCTCAGGTCCGCGCGCCAGCCCGGGATCGCTTCGAGCTTGTCCAGGGTGCCGCCGGTGTGGCCCAGGCCGCGGCCCGAGAGCTGCGGCACGGCCACGCCGAAAACCGCCACCAGGGGCGCCAGCGGCAGGGTGATCTTGTCTCCCACGCCGCCGGTGGAGTGCTTGTCGCTCGTCACCTTCACGCCGCCGTCGGGCCGCCGCAGGCTGGAGAAGTCCATCCGCTCGCCGGAGGCGATCATGGCCGCGGTCCAGCGGGAGATCTCGGCCCGGTCCATGCCGTTGAGCAGGATCGCCATGTTCAGGGCGGCCATCTGTTCGTCGGCGATGGCGCCACGCGTGTACGCGTCGATCGTCCAGTCGATCTGGGCCGGGCTGAGCACGCCCTTGTCCCGCTTGATGCGGATGATGTCGACGGCGTCGAACGCTTCGGTGGTGCTGGTGGTCTGTGTCGATTGGGTCACCGGGGTTCCTCCAGGTGTTGGGGGCCAAAGGCATCGGGAAGGACCTGGTCCATGGTCTTGATTCCCTGCGTGGTCATGAGCTCCATGTCGGGAGCCCGGAATTCGTAGAGCAGCTGGCGGCAGCGCCCGCAAGGCATAAGGACGTTGCCGCCGGCGTCGACGCAGTAGAAGGCGCGGAGAAGTCCCCCGCCGGTCATCTGCAGGTTGCCCACCAGGGCGCACTCGGCGCACAGTGTCAGCCCGTAGCTGGCGTTTTCGACGTTGCAACCGCTGACGATCCGCCCGTCCCCGGTGAGGGCTGCGGCCCCCACCGGGAACTTCGAATACGGCGCATAGGCGTTCAGCATGGCGGACACTGCCGCGGCCTCGAGCGCGGCCCAGTCAACCTCGGTAGTCTCCACGGTCAGCCCTTGACGTACGGGATGCCGTCGGCGGCCGGCGGCCGGGAGCGGCCGACGAGTCCGGCCACGGCAAACACGGTCACGAGGTACGGCAGCATGGCCATGAACTGGCTCGGCACGGGGGTGCCGATGATCGTCACGATGCTCTGCAGGTTGTCGGCGAAGCCGAACAGCAGCGCGGCGAAGAACGCCCCGATCGGATTCCAGCGGCCCAGGATCATGGCGGCGAGGGCGATGAAGCCGCGGCCTCCGGAGATTTCCTTGGTGAAGCTGTCGATCGCCACGAGGGTGAAGAACGATCCGCCGATTCCGGCCACGGCGCCGCCAAGGGTGACGTTCCAGAAGCGGGTCGCGTTGACCTTGATGCCCAGGGTGTCGGCCGCCTGCGGGTGTTCGCCCACGGCACGGACGCGCAGGCCCCACTTGGTCTTGAATAGCGCGATCCAGATCACGATGACGGCCACGTACATCAGATAGCCCACCACGGACTGCTTGAACAGGATGGGCCCGATGACGGGGATGCTGGACAGGACCGGGATATCGATGATGGGCAGCCGGCCGGGCGAATTGTACTTCTCCGGATCGGACTGCATCACGGTGCTGAACAGGAAGCCTGTGAGTCCGGAGACCAGGACGTTGAGCACGACGCCGACAATGATCTGGTTGACCACGTACTTGATGCTGAACAGGGCCAGGACCATAGAGACGAGGGCGCCTGCCACGGCCGCCGCCAGGAGGCCCGCGTAGGGGTTGTGGGTCAGGCTGGCTACGAGCGCGGCCGTGAAGGCGCCGCCCAGCAGCTGCCCTTCGATGGCGATGTTCACGACGCCGGCGCGTTCGCACAGCACGCCGGACAGGGAACCGAAGACGATCGGCACGGCGAGCGTCACAGACCCGGCGATGAGGCCTGCCAGCGAGATGCTGGGGGTCCGGGCGCCGCCCACCACCCAGATCAGGAAGGCGACCACGAACACCACTGTGAAGACGACCGGCAGCCAGCGCGGGGGCCGCTGGTTCCGGTTCGCCTTCAGGACCAGGGCGTAGCCGGCGAGGCCCAGCAGGATCACGGAGAGCACCATCCCGGACAGGAACGCGGGTACTTCGATCGCGGGCAGTTGGAAAAAGTCCCCGCCGGAGGATACCCCGAACTTGGCGGTCCCTTGCGGGCCCAGCAGGCCAAAGAAGATGAACGCGACGACGGCGAGCACGGCGAGCGTGACCGGCAGTTTCCAGGTCACGGGCTTGGCGGAATGCGCCGGTGTGTGGCTTTCCTCCGGCTGCGGTTTTACGGGCGAGGTTGCTGTTGTGCTCATGCGGCACCTCCGGTGGTTGCTGCCTGCTTGGATGCGCCGGCGGTCGCTGTCTTCTTCTTGCGCGGGTTGAGTCCGAAGATCGCCCGGACCAGGGGCGGCGCCGCGATGAACAGCACAATGAGCGATTGGACCACGAGCACGATGTCGATCGGGGTTCCGGTCTGGATCTGCATCTGCACGGCGCCGGCACGGAAGGCCCCGAACAGGAGGCCCGCGGCAAAGGTGCCCCACGGTGAGGAACGCCCCAGCAGGGCCACGGTGATCGCGTCAAAGCCATACGTTGCCGCGACACCGTCGGTGAGGACCTTTTCGGTGCCGGCCACCTGTGCGACGCCGGCCAGGCCGGCCAGGCCGCCGGCAATGGTCATCACCAGGATCGTGGCCCGGGGGACGTTGATGCCGGCAGTCAGAGCTGCCTTGGGGTTGGCCCCGACGGCACGGAACTCGAAACCGATCGTGGAGCGGTTCAGCAGCCACCAGACGAACACCGTGGCCGCGATGGCCAGCAGGAAGCCCACGTGCAGCCGGTACTGGCTTCCGAAGAGCAGCGGGTATACGGCGCTGGGGTCCAGGATGGGGGAAATCGGGGTGGACTCCCCCGGACGCTGGAACAGGTCCGTGTCGAGCAGATAGCGCAGGAGATACAGGGCGATGTAGTTGAACATGATGGTCACGATGACCTCGTGGGCACCTGTGCGGGCCTTGAGCACGCCCACAATGCCGCCCCAGACGGCGCCCCCGACGACGCCGGCCACGAGGACGAGCAGCAGGTGCAGCCCCACTGGCAGGTGCAGAGCGAAGCCCACCCACGAGGCGAGGATGCCGGCCATGATGATCTGGCCCTGGGCACCGATGTTGAACAGACCCGCGCGGAAGGCCAGCGCGACGCCGAGGCCCGCGGTGATCAGCGGGGTGGCGATCGTCAGGGTCTCCATGAGCGGGGCGAACTGTCCGGCCACCCCGGTCCCGTGCGGGTTGAACACCGCGCCCTGGAACAGGGCGACGTAGGAGCTCGTGGCGGCGGACCAGACGGCGGTGAGGAAGTCACTGGGACGTGCGAAGAGGTAGCCGGCCGTGGTGCCGACCACCTTGTCTGTCAGGGCGATGAGCAGGCCGCCGAGGATCAGTGCGAGCAGCACCGCCAGGATGGTCACCATGCCGTTGCCGGTGAAGATCTTCCGCAGCACCGACTCGGGTTCCTCCGGAGCGCCCAGGTGGCCGCTCTGGGTCGAAACCGGAACCGCCGATGGCTGCATGGCGCCGCCGGCGGTGTCCAGCGAGGTGACAAAGGCCTCGTCGTCCTCAAGCGGCTCGAGTTCCGGCGCCGTGGCCTGGTCAGCCGGAATCGGGTCCGGGTCCGTCGCGGCCGCGTGCCGCGGCTCGGTGTTCTCAGTCATGGTGGTCTCCTACGGCGCCGGAGCTGGGCTCCTGTACGGACGGGGCGGCGGGCGCCGGGTACGCTGCTGGGGTGTCGGCTGGGTTTTCGGCAGATTCCGGCGCCGGTGCAGGCGCCGGGTGTTTGCCTGCGGCGTCGCTCAGGGCCTCTTCCGCGGATACCCCGGCCATCATCAGGCCCAGGACGTCGCGCCCGGTGCCGGCCGGGACGATCCCGACCAGCTTGCCCTTGTACAGCACGGCGATCCGGTCGGCGAGTTCAATCACTTCGTCCAGTTCGGTGGAGACGATCATGACGGGCGTGCCGTTGTCCCGCTCCGCGACGATGCGTTTGTGCAGGAACTCGATGGATCCCACGTCCACGCCTCGGGTGGGCTGGGAGGCGATGAAGAGCCGCAGCGGCCGGGAGAGTTCCCGCGCCATGACAACCTTCTGCTGGTTGCCGCCGGACAGGGTGCCTGCGGCGAGCGAGCCGGACGGGGTGCGGACGTCGAATTCTTCGATCCGGGTCTTGGCGTTCTCCAGGACCTTGGCCGGGCTCATGCTGATGCCCTTGGCGAACGGTGCCTGGTCGTACCGGTCGAGGATCAGGTTTTCGGCGATGGAGAACGTGCCGATCAGCCCGTCGAGGGAGCGGTCCTCCGGGACGAACCCGACCCCGGCGTTCAGGACCTCTTTGACGCTGCGGCCCACGAGTTCTTCGCCGTCGAGCACGATCGAGCCGTGGACCCTGCTGTGGAGGCCGAGGACGGCTTCGGTCAGCTCAGTCTGGCCGTTGCCCTGGACGCCGGCGATGGCGAGGATCTCGCCGCGGGCGATCCCGAAGCTGATGCCGTCCACGACATGCTGGCCGCTGGGGGCGATCACGGTGAGGTCTTTGACCTCAAAGGTGGTCTCCTGCGGCTTGGCGGGAGCCTTGTCCAGGGTGAGGCTGACGGCGCGGCCGACCATCATGGACGCCAGCTCGGTGGTGGAAGCGTCGGGATCGGCCGTGCCTACTACTTTGCCGCGCCGGATCACGGTTATGGTGTCCGAAACGGCTTTGACCTCACGGAGCTTGTGCGAAATGAAGACGATGGACGTGCCGTGGCTCTTGAGCTGGCGCATGATGTCCAACAGCTCGTCGGTGTCCTGCGGGGTCAGGACGGCCGTGGGCTCATCGAGGATGAGCACCTTGGCGTCCCGGACCAGTGCCTTGATGATCTCCACCCGCTGCTGCACGCCCACGGGCAGGTCTTCAATCAGTGCATCGGGGTCGACGTCGAAGCCGTACCGGTCCGAGATCTCCCGGATCTTCCGGCGGGTGTCGTCAAGGTCCAGGAATCCGCCGGTCTTGGTGGTTTCTGCTCCCAGGGCGACGTTTTCCGCGACGGTAAAGACGGGGACCAGCATGAAGTGCTGGTGAACCATGCCGATGCCGGCAGCCATGGCGTCGCCGGGGCCACGGAAGGTGACCGGTTTGTCGTCGATCAGGATTTCGCCCTCTGTGGGCTCGTACAGTCCGTAAAGGACATTCATCAGCGTGGACTTGCCAGCGCCGTTCTCGCCGAGCAGACAGTGAATCTGCCCGGGTTCAACAACCACATCAATGTGATCGTTGGCTACCAGGGAGCCGAAGCGTTTGGTAATCCCCTTGAGTTCAAGTTTCAAAACTCTGACCAATCTCGAAGTGTCCGGAAGGCTTGGTCCGGACGCGAAGTGGGGGCCGCAGCACCAGCTTAGTGCCTGCGGTCGCAGGCGCAGCGGGCCGCGAAACGAAAAGCGCCACAGCCCGTGCGGTGGTGACCGGACGGGCCGTGGCGCTCAGCGGAAGAAGTTAAGACTTCGGGCTTGCTGCGGATTCAACCTTCAGCTTGCCGGAGGCGATGTCCTTCTTGATCTGGTCCAGCTCGGACTTCACGTCCGCCGGAACCTGGGAGTCCATGTCGTGGAACGGAGCCAGCTGGACGCCGTCGTTCGCGAGGGTGCCGACGTACGGAGCGTTGGTGAACTGGCCGTCCTTGTCCTGCTTGACGACCGTCTCGACGGCCTCGCCCATCAGCTTCATGACGGAGGAGAGCATGATGTCCTTGTAATCCGGTGCCGTGAGGAAGCCGTCGGAGTCAACCCAGATGAGCTTGACGTCCTTGCCTGCTGCCTTGGCTTCCTTCAGGGCCGCACCTGCACCCTTGCCGACCGGACCGGCGACGGGCATGACGATGTCGGCGCCCTGGTCCAGGAAGTTCTGGGTGAACTGCTTGCCCTTGTCCTGCTTTTCGAAGTCACCGGTGAAGGAGCCGTCCTGCTTGGCCTTGTCCCAGCCCAGGAGCTTGACGTCCTTGCCCTTCTGGTCGTTGTAGTACTTCACGCCGTCGGCGAAGCCGTCCATGAAGATGGTGACCGTGGGGATCTTGATGCCGCCAAACGTGGCGACCGTTCCCGTCTTGGTGGTGCCTGCCGCGAGGTAGCCGGCCAGGAACGCGGCCTGGGCGGTGTCGTAGATGATCGGCTTGACGTTGGTGATCGGGGTGTCGTAGCCGAAGTCGATGATGGCGAAGTGCTTGTCCGGGTTCGCGGTGGCCTGGGCCTTCGTGGCGTCACCGAGGAGGAAGCCGACCGTGATGGTCAGGTTGCAGCCGGCGGCGACCATGGCGCGCAGGTTCGGCTCAAAGTCGTTGTTGGTCTTGGACTCGGCCTGGTTCGTCTGGATGCCGAGATCCTTCTCGGTCTTCTTCAGGCCCTCGTAGGAAGACTGGTTGAACGACTGGTCGTCGAATCCACCCGAGTCGGACACGATGCAGCCCTTGTAGTTGCTGGCAGTCTGGGTGGCGGTGCTGGCCTCCGGGGCAGCTCCGCAGCCGGTCAACAGGAGTGCAGCCGCGCCCGCGGTGGCGACCCCGGCCATTGATCCGCGCTTGAGGGTGGCACGCAGGGAGTTCTTCAATTTTCCTCCAGGAAGAAAGAGTAGGCGCTACGACGGAGCTCAATGAGTGTCTGTCCGCGGTGTTCCGCTGAACTCTGTTTGTCACTGATGGATTCGCAGCACTGCGCCGAGGCGCACTGATGAAGTTACTTTAGTGTCCTGCGACACGTGCACGTAGCAGACTTCACAGCAATTACCCAGATTGTTGAGAACTTGTTACCTAGTAGTAGCCCGAATCTTCCTACCGGCCCCTGCGCGCAGACGCCTCCGGCACCGGTCCCCGCGGGGACCGGTGCCGGAGGCGACGGAGCACAGCGGCGGCTGCCTGTTTGGTGGCGCGCCGACGCCGGACTACAGCCGAACGAGCATCTTGCCGGTGTTGGCGCCGTCCAGCAGGTCCATGAACGCCTGCGGTGCGTTCTCCAGGCCGTCCACCACCGTCTCGTCGTAGCGGACGGTTCCGTCGGCCAGCCAGCCGGACATGGCCTCGACAAACTCGGCCATGTGCTGCCAGTAGCCGCCGACGAGGAAGCCCTTGAGCGTCAGCTGCTTGCCGATCGCCTGCATAAGGTTCCGCGGCGCCGGAGTCGGCTCGGTGGAGTTGTACTGCGAAATGGCGCCGCACATGGCCACCCGGCCGCCGACGGTGAGCGCGGACAGCGCCGCTTCAAGGTGCTCGCCGCCGACGTTGTCGAAGTAGACGTCAATCCCGCGCTCCCCCGCGGCGGCGGCGAGCTGCTCGGCCACAGGGCCGTCGTGGTAGTTGAACGCGGCGTCGAAGCCGAGTTCCAGGAGCCGTGCCACCTTTTCCGGCGAGCCGGCGCTGCCGATCACGCGGGACGCACCCATGGCCTTAGCGATCTGCCCGACGAGGGAGCCGACCGCACCTGCGGCGCCCGAGACGAACACGACCTCGCCGGGTTTGAATTCGGCGACCTTCAGCAGACCCGCGTAGGCCGTCAGGCCGGTCATGCCGAGGGCGCCGAGGAACGCGGAGGCGGGGGCCAGGTCCGTGCGCGCCGGGGTGGTGGCCGCGGCGTCGAGGACGGCGTATTCGCGCCAGCCGAGGCTGTGCACGACGGTATCGCCGACGGCGCGCCCTTCGGCCCGGGACGCGATGATTTCACCGACTGCGCCGCCGTCGAGGGCGGCATCCAGGGCGAACGGCGCGGAGTAGGACTTGACGTCGTTCATGCGGCCGCGCATGTACGGGTCCACCGAGATGTAAAGGTTGCGGACCAGGACCTGGCCGTCCTGCAGTTCGGGCAGCGGCGATTCGGCGAGGCGGAAGTTCGCCGGGACGGGACGGCCGTGCGGACGGGACGCCAGCTGGATCTCGCGGGTGGTGACGGGAAGGGTGGGAGTTTCGGTGTGGGTGCTCATGCAGCTACCTCCAGGATTTTGATGTCGACAGTGATGTTGCCGCGGGTGGCGTTGGAATAGGGGCAGACCTCGTGGGCCTTGGCCACGAGGTCCTCAGCCGTTTCCCGGTCCACGGCGGGCAGGGCGATCTCGAGTTCGGCGGCGATGCCGTAGCCGGCGCCCCCGTCGAGGGCGCCGAGGTGGATCCTCGCGGCGACGGCGGAATCGGTCAGGTCTGCTTTCTGCTGGCGGCCGACGAGGCGCAGCGCCGAGTGGAAGCAGGCCGCGTAACCGGCGGCGAAGAGCTGCTCGGGATTGGTGCCCTCGCCGCTGCCGCCGAGTTCGACCGGGCTGGCCAGGGCCACGTTGAGTTTGCCGTCCTTGCTGACGGCGGTGCCGTCGCGGCCTTCGCCGGAGGCCAGGGCCTCGGCTGTGTAAAGGGGTTTCATGGGGTTTCCGTTCTGTCGGCGGGACAAAGTGGTTGAGACAAAAGGACTCCAGCGGGGAACTCGCCGGAAGCCAGCGGAGTCGCCGTGGACTTCCGGCGAGACGGCACGCCACCGGCGATTTCGACGTCGGACGCGTCTGCCGGGGTGATCTCAGTGGGAGGCCTGGAGTGCACTGGCCAGCCGGCCCAGGGTTTCGCGCAGCTGGTCGAGTTCGGCCGGCGTGAGGCCGGCGGCGTCGGCGAGCCGTTGCGGGATGCCACTGGCTTTGGCGCTTAGCGCGGACCCGGCGTCGGTCAGGAAGATCTCCACGCGGCGCTCGTCTTCGGCGGACCGGCGGCGCCGGACGAGGCCGAGGGCTTCGAGCCGCTTGAGCAGCGGCGAGAGTGTCCCGGAGTCGAGCCCGAGCTCCTCCCCCAGTTCACGGACGCTGCGCGGCTCCGCTTCCCACAGCACCAGCATGGCGAGGTACTGCGGGTAGGTCAGGCCGAGCTCCTCCAGCATGGGCCGGTAGGCGGCCGTGGCGGCGCGGGAGGCCGAGTACATGGCAAAGCACACCTGCCGATTCAGGCGGAGCGCTTCGGACCCGTGCGGGCGGGCCCCTTCTGGCGTGGTCATAGCTTTACCCTACTCCACAATTCAGTTGCGCACAATTCAATTGTGCACAACTGAATTGTGGAGACTCCAACCGTGCCGCCGATCAGCAATGGGACATCGATGCCAATACCGGAGTCGCCGAATTTCCCCATGTTCGCCGGGCGCCGACGCCGTGTCGGCCCGAACGCCCGGCGCGTCCCGGCGTCGTGCCGCCAGAGGTGGGGAAACCCCCGCACGGCGGGCACCGCGGAGGTCCGGACCGAGCGGGGCCGGGTTAGAGGTCGCGGATGGTGCGCAGGGCCGCCGCCGTGAGCACCTGGATGCCGAGGCCGAGGGCCCGCTCATCGAGAATGTAGTCGCCGCGGTGGAGGTCGTACTCTTCTCCGCCGGGGGTCTTGGTGCCGAGGCGCATCATGGCGCCGGGGGTCTCGGCCAGGAACCAGGCAAAGTCCTCCCCGCCCATGGACTGCGGGGTCAGGACGACGGCGCCCTCGCCGATTTCGGCGCGGGCGGCGGCCTCGATCAGCGCGGTCTCGTGCTCGGAGTTGACCACCGGCGGCACGCCGCGGGTGTGCTCAAGGTGGACGTCGACGCCGTACGGCTCGGCGATCTGCCGGACGACCTCGTCGAGCAGCTCACCGGCATCGTGCCAGGCGTCACGGTCCAGGCACCGCATGGTGCCGGCCATGTAGCCGCTACCGGGGATGGCGTTCGGGGCCGAGCCTGCCGAGATCTGTCCCCAGACCACCGATACGCCGCTGCGGACATCGACGCGGCGGGACAGGACGGCGGGAACGTTGACCGCGATCTGCGCGAGGGCGAAGACCAGTTCCTCGGTCAGGTGCGGGCGCGAGGTGTGTCCGCCGCGGCCGGAGAGTTCAATCTTGATGGTGTCCGAAGCGGAGGTGATGGCCCCGATCCGGGTGCCGATCTTGCCGACCTCGATCCGGGGATCGCAGTGCAGCGCAAGAATGCGCGGCACGCCCTCGAGTACACCCTGTTCGATGCACGAGGTGGCGCCGCCGGGCATCGTCTCCTCGGCAGGCTGGAAGATGATCCGGACGGTGCCGCGCAGCGGGGACTGCTCATGCATGCGCTGCAGGACCAGGGCGATGCCGAGCATGGTGGTGGTGTGGACGTCGTGGCCGCAGGCGTGGGTCACGCCGTGGTTCTTCGACGCGAACTCAAGGCCCGTTTCCTCGATGATCGGCAGGGCGTCAATGTCACCGCGCAGCGCCGTGGCAATGGGCCCCTGTCCGACGTCGACCGTCAGGCCGGTTCCCTCAAGGCGCCGGGGCTTGAGCCCGGCTTCCTCAAGCCGCTTCGCGAGCTTGTCGGTGGTGCGGAATTCCTTGAACGACAGCTCGGGGTGCGCATGGAGGTCGCGGCGGAAAGCGATCAGCTCCGGCAGGAGGGGCTCCAGCCACGGCCCCACGAGAGTCGTGGGCTCAGCTTCAGTAGAGTAGTTGCGCACGGAACAACTCTATCCAGCCGACAACGAATAGCGGCATCGCGTACGGCGCGTTACGGTTTGCTGAACGCGGGATGGCCGAAAAGCCGCCCGCGAGCCTACAGGACGTCGGTGTCGCCCTTGGCCTTGATGGCGTCCACTGCCTGCTTGACCCGCTGCGAGTGTTCCTTCGTGGTGACCAGCAGAGCGTCCGGGGTGTCCACGATCACGACGTCCTTGATGCCGATGAGGGCGATCACCCGCTTGGTATCGGAGACCACCACACCGCTGGCGTTCTCGGTGAAAACGCGTGCGCCTTCACCCAGCACCGTGACTTCGTCGACTTCCTTGGCGCTGTTGAGCCGGCCCACGGAGGCAAAGTCCCCGACGTCGTCCCAGCGGAACGTTCCGGGCACCACGGCGACGTCGCCCGCGGCCGCGGCCGGTTCGGCGACCGCATAGTCAATGGCGATCTTGGGCAGGGTGGGCCAGACCCGGGCAGTGACGGCGTCGCGCTCCGGGGTGTCCCAGGCCTTGGCGATTTCCTGCAGTCCGGCGAAGAGCTCGGGCTGGTTGGCTTCGAGGTGCTTGAGCATCAGCGAGACCGGCGCAACGAACATTCCGGCGTTCCAGACGTATTCGCCGCTGTCAACGTACTGCTGGGCCACTTCCTCGCTGGGCTTCTCTACGAACTCCACCACGGACTGCGCGCTGGGGGCGTCGGGGATGTTGAGGTTCGCGCCGGAGCGGATGTAGCCGAATCCGGTGGACGGGTGGGTGGGCTTGATGCCGATGGTGACGATCTTCCCCGCAGCCGCGGTGTAGACGGCCTCGCGGACGGCATCCTGGAAGAGCGCGTCCGGGCTGATGACCTGGTCCGCGGCGAACGAGCCCATGATGGTGTCCGGATCCCGCTCATGGAGAATGGCCGCGGCGAGGCCGATGGCCGCGCCGGAGTCCTTGGGCTCGCTTTCCAGGACGAGGTCGGCTTCCAGGACCTCAGGCAGCTGGCGGCACACGGCGGCCCGGTGGGCGGCACCGGTCACCACCAGCACGTGCTTGCCGGCGACGGGCTGGAGGCGGTCGTAGGTCGCGCGCAGCAAAGTGCTGCCTGAACCGGTCAGGTCATGGAGGAACTTGGGGGCCGCTGCCCGTGACAGGGGCCAAAGACGGGTCCCCACCCCGCCCGCCGGAATGACCGCAATAAAACGGTCCAGCGGTGAATCCTGGCTTGTCACTTTGTCTGTAGTCATCACCGCTACTTTAGCCGACGGCGGCCACATCACCCCCGAACGGGAAGGAATCCCGCCCCTTCGGCCCCCGCAGTCGGGGCCGCGGTCACGGCCGCAGCCGCAGCCGAATGTGGCGTTCGTCTCAAAAGAGACGAAAAACCGCGCCGGGGCTTGTCAACAACCTGTCCCTAAATTGAATAAGCTGTGAGCGAAGCCTAGATTTAGGCTTGAGCTTACGAGTGCTCTCGCAGCAGGCGTTCCCCCCGCGTGGATCCCATGCCAGCGCCGCTGTGTTGCAGGGAGGTTTATTCAGTGCCGACAAAACCAGCTGGCACCTTGTACCGCGGCCGTGAAGGCATGTGGTCCTGGGTTGGACACCGCATTACCGGTGTAGTGATTTTCTTCTTCTTGTTGGTCCACGTGCTGGACACCTCATTGGTGCGTGTGTCCCCCGAGGCCTACACCGCCGTGATTGGCGCCTACAAGAACCCCCTCATGGCCCTGGGTGAAACGGGCCTTGTCGCAGCGATCGTGTTCCACGCCTTCAACGGCCTGCGGATTATCGCCGTCGACTTCTGGAAGAAGGGTGCCAAGTACCAGCGTCAGATGCTCTGGACGGTCCTGGGCCTCTGGGTCGTTGTCATGGCCGGCTTCGCGATCCGCCACCTGTCCCTCGCCCTTGGAGGTCACTAAGCCATGACTGCAACCATTCAGAGTCCGCGCAGCGGAAAGATCCAGCCCAAGTACCGCCGCAGCGGCGGGTCCAAGGGCAACTTCGAGATGCTCGCATGGCTTTTCATGCGGCTCTCCGGCGTCGTGCTGGTGGTGCTGATCTTCGGTCACCTGACCGTCAACCTGCTGGTCGGCGAGGGCATCCACGCGATCGACTTCGGCTTTGTGGCCGGCAAGTGGGCCGACCCGTTCTGGCAGTTCTGGGACCTGGCCATGCTGTGGCTCGCCATGCTGCACGGCACCAACGGTGTCCGCACGATCATCAATGACTACGCCGAGAGGGACGCCACGCGTCTCTGGCTGAAGATCGTGCTCTACGCGGCCACCACCGTCATCATCATCCTGGGCACCCTGGTCATCTTCACGTTCGACCCGTGCCCCGTGGTCCACGGCGTCCAGCTTCCCGGCGGATTCTGCCCCGCACCTTAGGGGCGCAGCCGCCACGGCTCAGCCATAACAGCGGAGCCGCCGCGGATCGCTGCCCCCGCGGGCAGGGACGGTCCGTCACGGCAACTGATCTTGCCTGCCGAGCGCAGGCGCAGATTGCACGAGACTTCACCGGACAGGCGCGAACCTGCCGGTAGGTTATAGCGAATTTTGAGAGAAAGAGCGTCTGGTATGCAGGTCCATAAGTACGACGTCGTGATCGTCGGTGCCGGTGGCGCCGGGATGCGCGCGGCGATCGAATCAGGTCAGCGCGCCCGAACAGCAGTATTGACCAAGCTCTACCCCACGCGGTCCCACACCGGCGCGGCGCAGGGCGGCATGTGTGCGGCCCTGGCCAACGTCGAGGAAGACAACTGGGAGTGGCACACCTTCGACACCATCAAGGGCGGCGACTACCTGGTTGACCAGGACGCCGCCGAGGTCATGGCGAAGGAAGCGATCGACGCCGTCCTGGACCTGGAGAAGATGGGCCTGCCGTTCAACCGCACGCCCGAGGGCCGCATTGACCAGCGTCGTTTCGGCGGCCACACCCGCGACCACGGCAAGGCACCGGTCCGCCGCGCCTGCTACGCCGCGGACCGCACCGGACACATGATCCTGCAGACCCTGTACCAAAACTGCGTCAAGCACAACGTTGAGTTCTACAACGAGTACTACGTGCTGGACCTGCTGACCGTCGAGGAAGACGCGGTCCGCGAGGACGGCACCCCGTACAAGCAGAAGCGCGTTGCCGGCGTCGTGTCCTACGACCTCGCCTCCGGCGAACTGCACGTCTTCCAGGCCAAGTCCGTGGTGTTCGCCTCCGGCGGCGCCGGCAAGGTCTTCAAGACCACGTCCAACGCCCACACCCTCACCGGTGACGGCATGGGCATCGCGTTCCGCCGGGGCATCCCGCTGGAGGACATGGAGTTCTTCCAGTTCCACCCGACAGGCCTTGCCGGGCTGGGCATCCTGCTCTCCGAGGCCGCCCGCGGCGAAGGCGCCATCCTGCGCAACTCCGAGGGCGAACGCTTCATGGAGCGTTACGCGCCCACCATCAAGGACCTCGCCCCGCGCGACATCGTGGCCCGTTCCATGGCCAACGAAGTCCGCGAGGGACGCGGCTGCGGCCCGAACAAGGACTACGTCCTGTTGGACCTGACCCACCTTGAGCCCGCGCACATCGACGCCAAGCTGCCGGACATCACCGAGTTCGCCCGCACCTACCTGGGTGTGGAGCCGTACACGGAGCCGGTCCCGGTGTTCCCGACGGCGCACTACGCCATGGGCGGCATCCCCACGAACATCAGCGCCGAGGTCCTCCAGGACAACGACACCGTGGTTCCGGGCCTCTACGCCGCCGGCGAGGTCGCCTGCGTCTCCGTCCACGGCTCCAACCGCCTGGGCACCAACTCGCTGCTGGACATCAACGTGTTCGGCAAGCGCGCCGGCATCGCCGCCGCCGAATACGCCAAGACCGCGGACTTCGTGGAGCTCCCGGCCGATCCGGAGGCGTACACGCTGAACCTGCTGGACCACGTCCGCACCTCAAACGGCACCGAGAAGGTCGCTGCGATCCGCAAGGAACTGCAGGACACCATGGATGCCAACATGCAGGTGTTCCGCACCGCCGATACCCTGAACCAGGTCCTGAAGGACATCGCGTCCTTCGAGGAGCGGTACCAGCGCATCAGCGTCCAGGACAAGGGCAAGCGCTTCAACCTGGACCTGCTCGAGGCCGTGGAACTGGGCTTCCTGCTGGAGCTTGCCAAAGTCATGACCGTGGCGGCCCTGCACCGCGAGGAGTCCCGCGGCGGACACTTCCGTGAGGACTTCCCCGAGCGCGACGACGAAAAATTCATGAAGCACTCCATGGCGTACAAGGATGAGCATGCTCCGGCGGATGGTTCTGCCGAGGCTATTGCCGGCATCCGGCTTGCCACCAAACCGGTGGTCTTTACGCGCTACGAGCCGATGGTGAGGAAGTACTAAGATGAGCGCTGAACTCGCTGAGCCAGCATCCAAGATCGAACTGCCCGCCGGCGTCGGCGGGGGCGGGGAAATCCCGTCCTTTGACGTCACGCTGCGCGTGCGCCGCTACAACCCCGAGGTCTCCGAGGACGCCACGTGGGATGACTTCAAGGTCACCATGTACGGCACGGACCGCGTGCTGGACGCCCTGCACAAGATCAAGTGGGAGATGGACGGCAGCGTCTCCTTCCGCCGCTCCTGCGCCCACGGTGTCTGCGGCTCCGATGCCATGCGCATCAACGGCCGCAACCGCCTCGCCTGCAAGACCCTGCTGAAGGACCTGGACACGTCCAAGCCCATCACGGTCGAGCCGATCAAGGGCCTGCCGGTGGAGAAGGACCTGATCGTGGACATGGAGCCCTTCTTCCAGTCCTTCCGCGAAGTCATGCCCTTCCTGATCAACCGCGGCCACGAGCCCACCAAGGAACGCCTGCAGTCGGCCGAGGACCGCGAGCGGTTCGACGACACCACCAAGTGCATCCTGTGCGCCGCGTGCACCTCGTCCTGCCCGGTGTTCTGGACCGACGGCCAGTACTTCGGCCCTGCGGCAATCGTCAACGCGCACCGCTTCATCTTCGATTCCCGTGATGACGCCGGCGACATGCGCCTGGAGATCCTCAACGACAAGGAAGGCGTGTGGCGCTGCCGCACCACCTTCAACTGCACCGAAGCGTGCCCGCGCGGCATCCAGGTGACTCAGGCCATCGCCGAGGTCAAGCAGGCCATCCTGTCCCGCAAGGTCTAGCGACTCCTCCAGAACCAAGAGAAACACGACGACGGCGCCTCTCACCTTATGGGTGGGGGCGCCGTCGTCGTCTTCGGCGCTCACACGAAAGGGGACACCGTGTCCCGTTCAGAAAAAGTCTCGTTCCAGGGTTCCACCGGCGAACTGCTCTCCGGCGTTGTGGACCTGCCCGAAGGCCCGGTGAAGGGCTGGGGCGTGTTCTCGCACGGCTTCACCCTGGGCAAGGACAGCCCCTCGGCGTCGCGGATGTGCAAGGCCCTGGCGGACAACGGCGTGGGCATGCTCCGGTTCGACAACCTGGGGCTCGGCGAGTCGGCGGGGATGTGGTCGGAGGGCTCGTTCAGCCACAAGGTGGCCGACACCGTCAAGGCCGCCGAGTTCATGCGGGACTCGGGTCGGCGGGTGTCGTTGCTGGTGGGACATTCGTTCGGCGGCGCTGCCGTCCTGTCCGCGGCACGGCAGATTCCGGAGCTCAAGGCTGTTGCCACGGTGGGCGCCCCGTTCTCGCCCAAGCACGTTGCCCACGTCTTTGACGCGGCGCTGGACCGGATCCTGGAGGAGGGAAGCGCCGAGGTGGATCTTGGCGGCAAGCGTGTGGAGATCCGGCGTCACTTCGTCGAGGATCTGGAAAACGCGGACCTGACGGACTGCATCCGGCAGCTGCACAAGCCGCTCATGGTGCTGCACTCCCCTACCGACAACACGGTGGGGATCGAAAACGCCAGCACCATCTTCCGCACCGCACGCCACCCGCGCAGCTTCGTCTCGCTGGAGGGCAGCGACCACCTCCTGACGGGTAAGGGGCAGGCGGCGCGTGCCGCGAAGATTATTTCGGCGTGGGCCGACCAGTACCTCGACGCCTGAACACGGCGGGCAGTGCCCTGCGGCGTGCCCGCGGCTCAGCCGGCGACTCCACCGGTGTTTTGCCGGGCTGGACCCGCCGGGCGCCCCACCCGGTAGCCGTCGAGACGGGCTGCGATTTAAGGTCTTCCTCCCGGATCGCCACCCACGCGGCGCAGAACACGTAAACCTGGCTCACCAGGTTGAACCAGATCAGCAGGCCGATGATGATGGCGAAAGGCGCCAGAATCGGGTTCTTCCCGGCACTGGCCAGCAGCTGGGTGCTGAAGATCTGCAGCACGGTGGCGCCTACCGCGGCGAGGGTGGTCCCCTCGAGCAGTGAGCGGCGGGCCGGTTTCAGCCCTGCGGCCACCCGGTACATGATCAGGGCGGTGCCCCAGCCGAGCAGCAGCGGCACGAGGATTGTGATGGACGTCGTCAAAGGCCCGGCCACTACCGGGTCCAGGCCCAGTTGCTGGGCCACCCACCCAGCCGCCGTGCCGAATATCAGGGAGACTGCCGAGCTGACCACCAGGGCCACGCCCATCAGGAGCAGCGTGCCGACGTCCTTGAGTATCTGCAGGATCGGATTCATCACTAGCGGCCCGAGCCGCATCATGCCCCGCACACCGTCGCGGATGCCGCTGATCCAGCCCAGGGAGGTGAATACCGTGACGATGGCGGCAATCCCGGCGGCCCAGCCGAGGCTGGCAGGGTTCAGCAGCTGGTAGGGATCAACCAGCCCCGCGCTGCCGTCGACCTGCAACAGGCCGGGCGCGGCGGCGTCCACGCTCCTGATGATCGTGTCCAGCAGGGCCGGATGTCCGCTGAGGACGAGGCCGGCAATGGAGAATCCGGTGGCCAACAGACCCGTGACGGAGAAAAACATCCGGAACCCGATGCCGGCACTTAACAACGGGCCGCGCTGGCGGAGGTAGTGCGTGTAGGCCCGCACGGGCAGCAGCGCGTTGACCTTGGCCAGCAGCCATGCCACCATCGCCATGAGCGAAGCAATCCATCCGCCGCCGGAGCGTCGTACCCGGCCCCAGTCGACCCTTTTCCGGATCACTTCCAGCTTCAGCCCGGCCAGGTCGGTGGGAAGCGGCGGCTTAGCGGGCGTCTGCGGTGCCGTCCTGGCCTCTGTCGTCGTCGAGTTTGGTCCCAAAGTCAAGCTCTTCCCGTAGCTGCCAGATGCCGTTGTCATCGTGCTCGTAAAGTCCCATGCTAGCCACCGGGAACGTGGCCGAGTAATCCTTCAGGACCGTTTCGGCCTCATCGAGGCTTTCCGGGGCGACGTCGTGGGCCACGGTCACGTGCGGGTGGTAGTCGAAGGGCAACTCCCGTTCCAGGGGACCGGACTGCAGCTGACGGTGCAGGTTCACGCATTCGCCGAAGCCGTCCTCCACGTTCAGGAAGACCACCGGGGACACCGGGCGGAAAGACCCGGTCCCCGCGATGGTCACCGTGAACGGCTCCTGCCGGCGGGCCACGTCCCGGACATGGGCGCAGGTCGCGTCCCAGTCCTGCGTCATGGTGGTGGTGACCAGCGTGATGTGGGCCGGGACGACGGAGGCCATCGGGTCCCCGAAGGACGCCCGCCAGCGCTGAAGCTCCTCGGCGATGTCCGCCGGGAACCTCAGGATCACGCCGATGCTAATGCCTTCGCTGCGTGCCTGCCCGTTTGACGTTGCGGCTTTCGCGGTGACTTTGCTGACGGAGGACATTGACCTAGCGGACTCCGTGGGCGCCGGCGTAGGGCAGGAAGCCCACCTTGGAGTAGACGTCGCGCAGGGTGACCGAGGCGATCTCGCGGGCCTTGTCCGCGCCGAGTGCCAGCAGCCGGTCCAGCTCCGCGGGATCGTCCAGCAGCTCATTGGCGCGGTTCCGGATCGGCGTCAGGTGCTCGGTGACCACCTCGGCGAGGTCCACCTTGAGGTGACCGTACATCTTGCCCTCATAGGCGCCGACCAGGGCGTCAACGGATTGCCCGGTGATCGCCGAATAGATGGTCAGGAGGTTGGACACGCCCGGCTTGGCCTCGCGGTCGAACCGGATTTCGGTCTCCGCGTCCGTCACGGCCGACTTGATCCGTTTGGCGGTGACCTTGGGATCGTCGAGCAGGTTGATCAGGCCTGCAGGCGACTCCGCCGACTTGGACATCTTGGCAGTGGGGTGCTGCAGATCGTAGATCTTCGCGGATTCCTTCTGGATGAAGGGCTGCGGCACCGTGAACGTCTGGCCGAAACGGGTATTGAACCGCTGGGCGAGGTCACGGCTCAGTTCGACGTGCTGGCGCTGGTCCTCGCCCACGGGGACACCGTGCGGCTGGTACAGCAGGATGTCCGCGGCTTGCAGGATGGGGTACGTGAACAGGCCGACGCTGGCCTGGTCTGAGCCCTGTTTGTGGGCCTTGTCCTTGAACTGGGTCATCCGGGACGCCTCGCCGAAACCCGTGATGCAGTTCAGGACCCACGCCAACTGGGCGTGCTCCGGCACCTGGGACTGGACGAACAGCGTGCACTTGTCCACGTCCACGCCGCCGGCAATGTACTGCGCGGCCGTGACCCGGGTGCGGTGCGCCAGCTCGGCGGGGTCCTGCGGAACGGTGATCGCATGGAGGTCCGGGATGAAGAAGACGGCGTCGTACTCATCCTGCATCCGGACCCAGTTCACGAGGGCTCCGAGGTAGTTGCCCAGGTGCAGGGAGTCCGCGGAGGGCTGCATGCCCGAGAGGATGCGGTGCCGGGCCCCGGTGGTAGCCGGAGCGGCTTTGCCGGCGGCTGTCTCAGGGTCAGGAGCGACGCCGGCGTCGGTCACAGTGGAAGTAGAGGTCATTCGTGGAAGCCTTAAAACTAGAGCCGGTAGTCCACTACCAGCGGGGCGTGGTCGGAGAAGCGTGTGTCCCAGGACGATGCCCGGTCAACAACGGCTGACACTGCGGCAGCAGCGAGAGCGGGCGTGGCCATGTGGTAGTCGATGCGCCAGCCGGTGTCGTTGTCGAAGGCCTGGCCCCGTTGCGACCACCAAGTGTAGGGGCCGTCGACGTTACCCGCCAGGCCCCTGTGAACATCCTTCCAGCCGATTTCCTCGCCGAAGAAGCGGTCAAAATACGCCCTCTCCTCCGGCAGGAAGCCGGCACGTTTGACGTTGCCCTTCCAGTTCTTGATGTCCAGCTCCGTGTGGCCGACGTTGAGGTCACCGACGACGAGGGCGTGGTCGCTGTGCTTGGTGAGTTCGGGCAGTCGCTTGATCATGACGTCAAGGAAACGGAACTTGTCATCCTGCTTGGGCGTGCCGGCCTCGCCCGAGTGCACGTAGGCGCTCACGACGGTCAGCTGCGATGCCTCGCCCTCCGCGTTGCGGGCGGTGTAGTCGGCTTCGACCCAGCGTCCGGTGGTGGCAAAGTAGTCATCCCCGATGCCTACCCGAGTGGCAATCGGCTCTTCGCGCGAAGCGATGGCGACGCCGGCCCGGCCTTTGGCCTCGGCCTCGGCGTGCAGGATGAACCAGCCCTCGCCGAGCAGCTCCTGGACGATCGCATCGGGCGCGCGGACCTCCTGGAGGCACAGAATGTCCACTTCGCGCGGTTCAAGCCATTCCGCCATACCCTTCTTATAGGCGGCCCGCAGGCCGTTGACGTTGACTGATGCGATGCGAAGGTGGTCCTTCTTCAATGCCGAGCTCACCCGATCCACTCTAGTCGATGATGGTTCCGCTGACGGGTTCGTCGCCGCCGGCCGAGGATTTGATCATGTCCCGTGCGTTGGTCGCGGTGATCTCGATGGTCTCCAGGGCCCGGCGGATCGTGTCCTGGTCCGCGGCCTCGCCCTTGGCACGCTCCTGTTCGACGACGCGCACCTGAACCTGGACGATCTTGAAGGAGTGGTCGAGCTTCATGTCGCGTACGCTCTCCGCAGGGAGGCCTTCACTGACCACGCGGGTGCCGCCATGGTCCACGCTGCTGGCCGTCGGCGCCCGCCCGGTGGCGGCGTTGAAGGCGTTCTGGGCCTCGTCGAGCCTGGCCGCGGCCCGCTTGGCGGCCCGCTGGATGCTGAACACCACGAACGAGGCCAGCGCCAGCCAGGCGCCGGCGATGATCGCCACGACCCAGCCCACGACGTCGTTCTGGTTGGCCGCGAAGATCACGGCGACCGTGAACGCGATGATGAAGACCAGCATCCCCGGCCCGCTGATGCGGAACGTGGAGAACCGGCCCGTGGCCGTGGTGGACGAGGACGCGGGGCTACCCAGAGATTGCATGAGCCTATTATCGCAAACGGGGCAGGCCGCCCGCGGCGCTTCCACCCCGGGCGAACGCCGCCCCCGCCGCGGAGAGAGGCGAAGCGGCCCCGGAGAGGCGCCCCGCACGGCGCGGCTGAGGCCACGCGGCCCAGTTCAGGCGGTCCCAGGCCACGCGGCCCAGTTCAGGCGGTTCAGTTCAGGCGACTCAGGAAAGAACCAGGCAGAACGGGTGGCCGCTGGGGTCGGTGTAGACCCGGAAGGATTCCCCGCCGCCTGCCAGGCGCGCAGCGCCGAGCCGGATGACTTCGGCCTCGCCGGCGTCGAGGTCGGTGACTTTCACATCCACGTGCATCTGCTGCGGGTGCTCGGCGTCGGGCCACTGCGGCCGGACCAGCCTGTCCACGCGCTGGAAGGCGACGGCGGGACGGTCGGCGGCATCGCCGATCGAAATCCAGTCCCGGTCCTCCTGCACCCGGATCATGCCCAGCAGCTCCTGGTAGAAGCCTGCGAGCGTGTCCGGGTTCTCGCAGTCGATGACGAGTGCGTGCCATTGTCCGATCATGGGATCTCCTTAGGTGAGGAACAGCCGGCGCAGGCGGCCCGTGGTGAGCGTGACGCCGAGGGCGATCATGACGAGGTAGTAGCCGACGTGCACGGCGGTGGCCGGGGTGAACACGCCCACGCTGATCTGGCGCAGCAGTTCCACGCCGTGCCACAGCGGCATGGCCTGGATGAGCCACTGGATGTACTGCGGGTAGACGCTGAGCGGGTAGAACGTGGCGCTAAACAGGAACATCGGCAGCATCACGAAATTGATCCAGTCCATCTGCTGGAACGTCTTCATGAAGCTCGTCACCCCCATGCCGAAGCTCGCGAAGCCGAAGGCAATCAGCACCGAGGCCGGGATCATGAGGATGGCCCATGGCGTGGTGAGGAGGCCCATCACGCCCATCACGGCGGTGAAGCCGGTGGCGTACATGAACCCGCGCAGGAGGGCCAGGAAGATCTCGCCCATGGCGACATCCAGCGGCCCCAGCGAGGTGTAGAGCATGCCCTGATACAGCTTGGCGAAGTTCATCTTGAAGAAGACGTTCCAAGTGGAGTCGTAGACGGCGCCGTTCATGGCGGACACCGCCAACAGTGCCGGCGCGATGTACGCGGCGTAGCTGATCTCCTGCCCGCCGGGGCCCTGGACGGACCCCACGATTGCGCCCAGGCCCACACCCATGGAGATCAGGTACAGCACGGGTTCGAAGAACCCGGAGACCATGACCATCCAGTTGCTGCTCTTGGTGGCCATGAGCCCGCGGGCGACGACGGCGCGGACGTTGCGGGAGTACATGGGCCCGAAACGCCGGCGGCGTGCGGCGTCCGTGACGCTGTGGTCCCCCGCATTGAAACTTCCGGTAAGAACGCTCATGAGGCCATCCTTTTGGCGAACTGGCGCTTGGACAGGACCCAGCCGGCGGCCGGGAGGCCCAGCAGGAAGACCAGGTGGACGATCGTGAGCCACGGCTCTTCCTCGTAGCCGTAGCTGACCACGCGGCCAAGTTCGGTGCCGTGCCAGATCGGCGAGATCCAGCCGATCCAGCGGACGCCGAGCGGAAGCGTGTCCAGCGGGAAGAACGTGCCGGAGAACAGGAACAGCGGCATGACGATGAACCGCATGACCATGGCGAACTGGCCTCTGTCATTCCGGATCGTCGCCGCGTAGGACATAAGCGGCAGCCCGAAGGACAGGCCGGCGAGCGTGGCGACGAGGATGGACACCCAGGCCCAGGTGCCGGGTGCGGCCCCGAACAGGGCGACGACGGCGAAGTAGAGGGCCGACTGCAGCAGGAACCGGACGGTGACGGCGATGACCTGGCCCCCGGCGATCTGCTCCGGCGTCAGCGGCGAGGCGTGCGGGCCGTAGTAGACGCGCCGCCACTTGAAGCCGTCCATCACCGGAAAGGTGAACTCGTTGGCGGCCGTCATGACGGCGGCCGAGATCAGCAGGGCGGGCGCGATGAACGTCAGGTAACTGACGCCGCCGAAGGCGCCGGCGCCGTTGGCCTCGACCAGTGTGGCGAGGCCGACGCCCATCGCGAACAGATAGGCCACCGGCTGCCCCACGCCGTACATAACGATGGTCCAGCCGTAGCCCTTCATGACACGCAGGACCTGTTCGGCGTAGTAGAAGGCGCCCCAGCGGCGGGCACGGGCGGCCGAGACTTCCGGCGAGTGGGCGCGGAGGGCGGGCGTCGCCGTCGTCGTTGGCTTAGTCAACGAGGCTCCTGCCGGTCAGGCGCAGGAAGACGTCTTCCAGCGAAGAGCGGCGAACCAGCGAGGTGACCGGCCGGAGTCCCCGGGCGGTGACCTGCTCCAGGGCGGCCTCGCCGTCATGGGCGTAGATGAGCACCCGGTCCGGCAGGGTCTCCAGGCGTTCGCCGATGCCTTCGAGCTCCGCGCCGACGCTCGCGTTGCGGTCCGAGCCGAAGCGCAGTTCGAGCACCTCCCGCGTGGAGTAGTCGCGGATCAGGCTGGCCGGAGAGCCCTCGGCCATGATCTTGCCCTTGTCCACCACGATCAGGCGGTCGCACAGCTGCTCGGCCTCATCCATGTAGTGGGTCGTGAGGATCAGGGTGACGCCCTGTTCCTTGAGCCGGAACAGCCGGTCCCAGAGGATGTGCCGCGCCTGCGGGTCCAGGCCGGTGGTCGGCTCGTCCAGCAGCAGGATCCGGGGTTCGTTGATGAGGGAGCGGGCGATCGTCAGGCGCCGCTTCATGCCGCCGGACAGGGCGTCCACCTTGGCGTTGGCCTTGTCCGTGAGCTGGGCGAATTCGAGCAGCTCGTCGGCTTTGCGCCTGAGGTAGCTCATGGGAAGGCCGAAGTAGCGGCCGTAGACCAGCAGGTTGTCCCGGACTTTCAATTCCTCGTCCAGGTTGTCCTGTTGCGGGACGACGCCCAGGTGGGCGCGGACTTCCGGACCGTGATGCTCGGGGTCCAGGCCCATGATGCTCAGGCTGCCGGAGGTGCGCTGGGAGACCCCGCCGATCATCTTCATCGTGGTGGACTTCCCGGCGCCGTTGGGGCCCAGCAGGCCGAAGGCTTCCCCGGCGGGGACGCGGAAGGAGATGCCGTCGACGGCGGTGACGTCGCCGTAACGTTTGGTGAGGTTTTCGGCGGTGATGACGTACTGCGGAGCGGCATCAGAGGGGCTGCTCACGGGGGATTCTTTCGAGACAAGTTCGGACACCCGCACCACGGTAGTGGATCCCCGCAAAGTATGAAAGAGTCTTTTCGTAAAAACTCCTGACGTATTCGTTCTGTTATGCGTCCCGGCGGGCAGGTGCGGCGTTCCGCCCGATTCAAGCCCCCGCTCTTAAAGCCACAGGGCACCTGCTTCGCGGGAAGCAGGTGCCCTGTCATCAGCTCGGATTCCTAGGCGAGCCCGGTGTGGCTTTTCGATGCCAGTTGGCGCTCGGCGGTTTCCACCACGTTGGCCAGGAGCATGGCGCGGGTCATGGGCCCCACTCCCCCCGGGTTCGGCGAGAGCCAGGCGGCGACGTCGGCCGCGGCGGGGTCAACGTCTCCCGTGACCACGGCCTTGCCGGTGCCGTCGTCCACGCGGCTGACGCCGACGTCGAGCACGATCGCCCCGGGCTTAAGGTCCCCGGCCTTGATCATGTGCGGCTGGCCGGCGGCGGCAATCACGACGTCGGCCTGGCGGAGTTCGGCCGGCAGGTCCACCGTGCCCGTGTGGGCCAGGATGACCGTGGCGTTGACGTCCTTGCGGGTCAGCAGGAGTCCCACCGGGCGGCCGATGGTGACGCCGCGGCCCACCACGAGGACGCGCTTGCCGTTGAGGCTGATGCCGTGCCGGGTCAGCAGTTCCACGCAGCCCTTGGGCGTGCAGGGCAACGGGGACTTCATGGGTCCGCTGACGTTGGCCACGAGCCGGCCCAGGTTCATCGGGTGCAGGCCGTCGGCGTCCTTCTCAGGGTCCATGGCCTCCAGGATGACGTCCTGGTCGATGTGCTTGGGCAGCGGCAGCTGGACGATGTAACCGGTGCACTCCGGGTTCTCGTTGAGCTCGCGGACCACGGCCAGGAGTTCATCCTGCGTGGTTTCCTCGGGCAGGTCGCGGCGGATGGACGTGATGCCCACCTCGGCGCAGTCCTTGTGCTTGCCGCCGACATACCAAGTGCTGCCGGGATCGGAGCCGACCAGGATGGTGCCCAGTCCGGGGGTGACGCCCATGGCTTTGAGTGCGGCCACGCGTTCTTTCAGCTCAGCCTTGATGGCAGCGGCGGTAGCCTTGCCGTCAAGGATCTGGGCGGTTTCAGCCATTTTTGCAGAAGTCATCGATTACCACTGCTCGTGCTGGGGGTAGAGCGGGAAATCGGCGGCCAGCTTGTCCACGCGGGCCTGCAGGGCCTCGATATCCGTGGCCGCGCCGGACTTCAGCGCCGTGGCGATGATGTCGGCGACCTCGGTGAATTCCTCGGCGCCAAAGCCGCGGGTGGCCAGGGCCGGGGTGCCGATGCGCAGACCGGAGGTGACCATCGGCGGGCGGGGGTCGAACGGCACGGCGTTGCGGTTGACGGTGATGCCCACGGAGTGCAGGAGGTCCTCGGCCTGCTGGCCGTCCAGCTGGGAGTTGCGCAGGTCCACCAGGACCAGGTGCACGTCGGTGCCGCCGGTCAGGACCGAGACGCCGGCGTCGGCGACATCGGCCTGGCCGAGGCGTTCGGCGATGATCTTGGCGCCTTCGAGGACGCGCTCCTGGCGTTCCTTGAATTCCTCGGTACCGGCGATCTTGAAGGCCACTGCCTTCGCGGCGATCACGTGCATGAGCGGGCCGCCCTGCTGGCCGGGGAACACGGCGGAGTTGAGCTTCTTGGCCCATTCCTGCTTGGCCAGGATGACGCCGGAGCGCGGGCCGGCGAGGGTCTTGTGCACGGTGGAGGTGACGACGTCCGAGTGCGGGACCGGGCTCGGGTGCAGCCCGGCGGCCACGAGGCCGGCGAAGTGCGCCATATCGGTCCAGAGCAGGGCGCCGACCTCGTCGGCGATCGAGCGGAACGCGGCGAAATCAAGGTGCCGCGGGTAGGCGGACCAGCCGGCGATGATGACCTGGGGCTTTTCGGCGATGGCCTGCTCGCGCAGCTTGTCCATGTCGATCCGGAAGTTGTCTTCCTCGACCTGGTAGGCGGCAACCTCGTAGAGCTTGCCGGAGAAGTTCAGCTTCATGCCGTGGGTGAGGTGACCGCCGTGGGCCAGGGAGAGGCCCAGGATCTTGTCACCGGGGGTGATCATGGCGGCGAGCGCGGCGGCGTTGGCCTGCGCACCCGAGTGCGGCTGGACGTTGGCGTATTCGGCGCCGAAGAGCTCCTTGACGCGGTCGATCGCCAGCTGCTCGGCGACGTCGACGTATTCACAGCCGCCGTAATAGCGGCGTCCCGGGTAGCCCTCGGCGTACTTGTTGGTCAGGACGGAACCCTGGGCTTCCATCACGGCGCGCGGGGCGAAGTTCTCGGAGGCGATCATTTCCAGGGTGCCGCGCTGGCGGCCAAGCTCCTGGGCCAGAACGGCGGCGATTTCCGGGTCGAGTTCGGCCAGCGGCTGGTTGCTCACGGCGGCTGAGGTGGCGGTAGTAGTAGTCACGAGGAACTCCTGGTAGGCAACGGGTACGGCTAATGGTCAGGCTACCGGCTGGCCCGTTGCACCGCCCCTTGATGACGGACCCCTGGACAGCGGGACGCGACGTCGGCGATTGGCACCCTGAATGGGCGCCGTCAACGGCCTGGCAGCGGTGAAGCTGCCAACCGGTAAGACATGACCCTCGGCCCAGGCGTACGATCCGTGGTCTTCGTGAGTGCCGCTCCCTGATGGTTAGCCATCCAACGCCAGTTGCGACGGGTTAACACTACCAAAACGCTTACAAAACTGCCCCTGAAGCGCGGGTAGGCTGTTCTTCGTGACTGACGAGAACCTGACTGCTTCCTACATCCTGACTCTGTCCTGCCCTGACCGGCCCGGCATCGTGCACGCCGTCGCCGGAGCCCTCCTCGTGGCGGGCTGCAATATTACGGACTCCCAGCAGTACGGCAGCCACGGCACGGGCACCTTCTTCATGCGGGTGGAGGCGACGACGGCCGCCGAGCGGGCCGAGCTGCAGGCGGCACTGGAGCCCGTGGCCCAGGCTTTCGGCATGCAGTGGAGCCTGAACCCGGCCGGCCGGAAGGTCCGCACCCTGCTGATGGCCAGCACCTCGGCCCACTGCCTGAACGACCTGCTGTTCCTGCAGCGCTCCGGCACCCTGCCGATCGACATTCCGGCCATTGTCTCCAACCACCGGGACCTTGAGGGCCTGGCGGAGTTCTACGGCATCCCGTTCCACTACATCCCCGTCACGCCGGACACCAAGGTCCAGGCCGAGGACGCCCTTCGTCTCCTGATGAAGGAGCACGACATCGAGCTCACCGTCCTGGCCCGGTACATGCAGATCATCTCCGACGAGCTTTGCAGCGAACTCACGGGCAAGGCGATCAACATCCACCACTCATTCCTGCCCTCTTTCAAGGGTGCCAAGCCCTACCACCAGGCGCACGCCCGCGGCGTAAAGCTCATCGGGGCCACGGCACACTACGTCACGGCAGCCCTGGATGAGGGACCGATCATCGAGCAGGAAGTCATCCGCGTGGACCACCGGCGCACCGCCGAGCAGTTCGTCCAGATGGGCCGCGACGTGGAGGGCCGCACCCTGGCCCAGGCCGTGCAGTGGCATGCCGAGCACCGCGTCCTGCTCGACGGCAACCGGACGGTTGTCTTTAACTGATTCCGGTCCTTGACTAGAGCCATGGACTCCATCCGGAAGGACCGGCTCGAATCATTCGTGGCCCTGCTCAAGTCAGAGGGGCGGCACGCGGTGCTGGGGCTCGACTGCGGCTCGGGCACCGACGGGCTGCACTTTGTGCAGTCCGGCATCCATTTCACCGGCGTCGACCCGTCCGAAGAAAATATCCATGCCGCACGGGCGCACGGGCTGGAGGCGTCCGTGTCGGGCCCGGAATCGCTGCCGTTCGCCGACGCCGCGTTCTCCTCGGTCTGGGCGGTGGACGCCCTGGCGGGCCTGCCGCCGGACCAGTGGGACGACGTCGTCCGCGAACTCGGGCGGGTGGCCGAACCCGGCGCGCCGATCGCCGTCGTCCTCCCGTCCCCCGCCCCGCGCAGCGAAGGCGACGCAAGCGACGGGGGAAGCGACGGCGCAAGCGACAGGGGCGGAGAAGCCGCAAGTGACAGCAAAGGTGGCAGCGGCGACGGCGGGTTTACGGTCCTCCGCTCCCCCGGCTGACCCAAACCCCCGTTGCCCTATCGCTTATGGCTGCTCTGAGCGCTCAGAGCAGCCATAAGTGATAGGGCAACGGGGTGGGCAGGTGTCCTAGGCTGGAGGCATGGCTCCCCTCTACGCATTCGCCGGCACGACCCCGGCCGTCCATGACTCCGCTTTCATCGCGCCCACGGCCTCGGTGATCGGCAACGCCACGCTGGCTGAGAACTCGAGCGCCTTCTACGGCGTGTCCGTCCGCGCCGACACCGCCGCCATCACGGTGGGGGCCGGCAGCAACCTGCAGGACAACGTGGTGCTGCACGCCGATCCCGGGTTCCCCTGCACCGTCGGGGCCCGGGTCAGCGTCGGCCACAGCGCCGTGGTGCACGGCTGCACCGTCGAGGACGATTGCCTGATCGGTATGAGCGCCACCATCCTCAACGGGGCCGTGATCGGCACCGGCTCGCTTGTTGCTGCCGGTGCCGTGGTGCTGGAGGGTACGGTCATCCCGCCGCGCTCGCTCGTCGCCGGGGTGCCCGCGAAAGTCCGGCGCGAGCTCAGCGACGAGGAGTTCGCGGGCGTCCAGCGCAATGCCGCGCACTACCAGGAGCTGGCGCGGGCGCACCGCGAACTCCACAGCGCCTGAGCCGCGGGGCTGCTGCGTCCAGGCGCCGCTTAGTCCACAGAGCTGCTTAGTCGAGGGCGATCGGGCCCAGCTCGGGCAGGAGCTCGCCCGGACCCGGGTTCCCGGCCGGTGTCCGGCCGCCGAGGTGGTTGACCACGCCCCAGACCGCGTTGAGGCCGGTGGTGACAGCACCCTCGGCCCAGCCGGCGGTGAAGGAGACGTCGTCGCCGGCGAGGAAGATCCCGCGCTGTTCGGCGGGCAGCCCGTCCTGCTTGAAGTGGGTGAAGAGCCGCTGCTGGTAGCGGTAGTGCCCCGGCAGGTTGGCCTTGAAAGCGCCCATGAAGTTAGGGTCGGCCTCCCACGAGACCGTGATCGGCTGTCCCACGATGTGGCTGGCGATGTCGACGCCCGGGTAGATCTGCTCCAGCGAGTGCAGCATGAGCTCCGCCCGCTGGTCCGCGTCGAGTGAGAGCCACTTCAGCGCGTCGTCGTTCCACGTGTAGGACAGCAGGATCACGGCGGGCTGGTCCGGGCCGTTGTCCAGCAGGTACGTGGCCCGGTTCAGCCGGTCGGTCAGCGTCATCGACAGGACCTCGCGGCCGGTCTCCGGATCGATGTCCTTCCAGAACGGCCGGTCCACCATGACGAAGGTCTTGGAGGACTGCATGTAGTGCGAGCGTTCGATCGCCGTCCACAGCTCGGCGGGAAACAGGGTTTCGTCCGTGTGGATCCGCGTCGACAGCAGCCAGGACTGGCACGTGGTCACCACCGCCGGGTAGGCGGATTCGCGTCCCCAGCGTTCGCGGATCCGGAAGTCGCCGCTGCCGTCGCGGGCGATGCGCTCCACGGCGCCGCGCGGGGCACCCGCATGCAGCGACGCCAGGGAGGTGCCGTCCGGCCAGTGCGCCATGCCCGACGGCGCGTGCTCCCACAGCGCCTCGGGGAGCCGCTGCGCGCCGCCGGCGATGAGCCGGTGCTGGTCGTCGGCGTCGGTGTAGACGACCCGGAGGATTTCGAGGATGGAGTTGGGGAAGTCGGTGTCCCAGCCGCCGGTGCCGAAGCCCACCTGCCCGAACGCCTCGCGGTGGGCGAAGCCGGCCTGCTTGAAGGAGTCGCTGCCGGCGATGAAACCGTAGAACGTCTGCTCGTCCAGCTCCGGCAGCAGCGCGTTCCACAGTTCCTTGATCCGGGCCGTGTCCCGGGCCCGGATGGCCTCCTGCATCTCGGCGAACCGGGCGCCGTCGTTCACGGCCGCCTTCCACGCGTCCGCGACCTCCAGGAAGAACGGGGGCAGGTCCGCCGCGGTCTCGGCGTAGTACTTCTGGCCCGCGAGCTCGATCACCGTGCTGGAGGTCGCCGGCGCCAGCGGATTGGGGAACTCCTGGGTGTCCAGCCCGAGCAGGTCCACGTAGTGGTAGAAAGCCTTCCCGGAGACCGGGAACCGCATGCCGCCGAGGTCCGCCACGATGCCCGGCGCGGACGGGAAGCTGGCGGTCCTCAGCCGGCCGCCGATCTGATCGGCCTCATAGACCACCGGCCGCAGGCCCAGCTTCATGAGCTCATAGGCGGTCACGAGCCCGGACAGGCCGGCACCGACGACGGCGACCTCCGTCCCGTACAGTTCCGGCGGCACGGACCCCAGGCCGTCCGGGTGGGCCAGATAGTGGTCGTAGCTGAACGGGAAATCCGGGTTCAGCATGGTGATGGGCGCCTCGGCCGGGGTGGAAGCCGGAGTGGTAGCCGGCAGTTCGGTGGCGGTGGTCATGAGATCTCTGCCTTCAGTTCCTCGGTTGTGGTGGTGTTGGCGGGTTGGCGGCTTGATAGTTCACGGTATTCCTCGTGCCCCAGGGCCGCCACCCTGGAGTTCTTGCGGCCGTAGCCGAAGTAGGCGGCAAGGCCCACGAGCATCCAGACACCGAAGACCGCCCAGGTCTCGGCGCCGAGGTTGGCCATGAGGTAGGCGCACATGAGGGCGCCGAGAATCGGGGTCAGCGGAAAGAGCGGGACGCGGAAGCTGCGCTTGAGCTCCGGGCGGTTGCGGCGCAGGTAGAGGACGGCCACGTTGACCAGCGCGAAGGCGAACAGGGTGCCGATGCTGGTGGCGTCCGCGAGGGCGCCCAGCGGCACGAGGCCGGCGGTCAGCGCGACGGCGGTGCCTACGATCAGGGTTCCGGCAACCGGCGTGCCGGTCCGGGGCGAGACGCGGCCGAAGACTTTGGGGACGAGGCCGTCGCGGGACATGGACAGCAGGATCCGGGTCTGCCCGTAGAGGACGGTCAGCACGATGCTGGCGATGGCAAGCACGGCACCGACGGCGAACACGACGCCGACCCACGGCTGACCGGTGATTTCCTCGAGGATCTTCACGAGGGCGGCTTCGGTGCCGTCGAACCAGCCCCAGGGTCGGGCGCCGATGGCGGCGACGGAGACGAGCACGTAGATGCTGGTGACGATCAGCATGGAGAGCAGGATGGCCCGCGGGAGGTCGCGCTTGGGGTTGCGGGCTTCCTCGCCGGCCGTGGAGGCGGCGTCGAAGCCGATGTAGGAGAAGAAGACCCGTGAGGCCGCGGCCGAGACCCCGGCGGCGCCCATCGGCATGAGGGGTTCAAAGTGTCCGCCGTTGAACGCGGTGAACGCCACGGCGCAGAAGAACAGCAGGATGCCGACCTTGATCAGGACAATCGCGGTGTTGATCCAGGCGCTTTCCTTGGCACCGCGGACCAGCAGCACCATGGCCAGCACCACAATGATGATTGCGGGGACATTCAGCACCCCGCCGGCTCCCGGCGGCTGCGACATCGCGTCCGGAAGCGTGAGGCCGAAGACCGCCAGGGCCTCGTTGACGTACTGGCCGGCACCGACCGCGACGGCGGCCACGGAGACGGCGTATTCCAGAACCAGGCACCAGCCGCAGATCCAGGCCATGCCCTCGCCCATGGTCGCGTAGGTGTAGGAGTAGCTGGACCCGGCGGCAGGCACCAGGCCGGCCATCTCCGCGTAGGACACGGCCGAGAGCAGCGCGGCGAATCCGGCGATGGCGAAGGAGATCCAGATGGCCGGTCCGGCGAGCGGCACGGATTCGCCCAGGATGACCAGGATGCCGGTGCCGAGCGTGGCGCCGACGCTGATCATGGTCAGCTGCAGTACCCCGAAACTGCGGACCAGCCGCGTGCCGCCGTGCCCGGTCTCGGCCTCGCTGACCAGCTGCCCGATCGGCTTGCGGCGCAGGAGCTGGGCGGCGAGCCCGGGACGGCCGGCGGCAGCCGGCGGGCGTTCCCCGATCAGAGTTGGCACAGTCATCGTTGACGTCCTTATCTTCAGTAGTGGTCGGTTTCCCCTGACCCACCCTAGGCTTGTGAGCCACCTCTCACGGGTGTGCAAAATGACCTATAGTCTTCAGTCATGAGACTTAATGCACTGCCGACCCGGTGGTGGGCCCGGCGTCCGGGCGGCCAGACCAGGTTCCACGGCCGTGGCTGCTGAAGGCTCCGAGCGGCTCGGCTTCGTCACTCTGGCGCAGTTCCTGGGCCAGCTTCCGGCGCTGAAGGTGCTGCACGACGGCGGCAACGGAGAGGGGCGGCTGCGCTGGGTTGAGCCGAGTGAGCTGGACGACCCGACCCCCTACCTGCTCGACGGCGAGTTCCTGCTCACCGCCGGCCTGCCGTTCGTAGGCGACGGCGGCAGCCAGGATGCGGTGGATGCTTATGTGCGGCGGCTGGTTGAGGCCCGGGTCGGTGCCCTCGGATTTGGCCTGGAACCCTACTTCGATGCCGTGCCGGATACCGTGGTCCAGGCCTGCCGGCGGCAGGAGCTGACGCTGGTGTCCATCCCGGGGAACCTCCCGTTCGCCGCCCTTGGGCTCGAGTTCTCCCGGCTTCTCGAATCGGACAACGCCAAGACCTTCCGCCAACTGGCGGACACCAACCGGCAGTTGATGCGCGCGGTCCTGTCTGCGCGCCCCGAACATGAACTCCTCGCCGCCCTCGTGCAGCGCGTCCCGGTCTGGGCCGTGCTGGTCGGCGCCGACGGCCGGGTGCGTGCCCGCGGCCCGGCCGCCCCGGGCGTTGATTCAGCCGCCTTGCAGCCGCTGCTGACCCGGCTGCTCGCCGGCAGCGGTCCCCGGGTGGAGATGGATTCGTTCGACGCCGCCGGCTCGTCGCTGGTCTTCGGGCATCCGCTGCGCAGCACCCGGGACGCCAACCTCGGCGCTCTCGTCATCGGCACGGACGCCGCGCTGACCCCGGCGCAGAACAGTGTTGTCTCCACCGCCGTCGGCCTGCTGGAACTGCTGGTCCGCCAGCGCACCAGCGGTTCCCTGGCCCCCAGCCAGCTGGCCACGGCGCTGCTCCTGCATCCGGAAAGCGTGGCGTCAGGAACGGCACGGCACGTCACCGGGTTGAAGGACCTGCTGGCACAAAGCATTTCCTCCACCCGGTCCGGTCAGCTGCGCGTCATTCAGGGCCTCCGGCTGGACACCGCCGCCGGCAGCGGCAGGACGGCGGACGCGCCGCGCCGCACGGGCGAGGGCCCGGTCCGGGAGCTGCTCGAGTGGCGCAGGCTGTTCGACACCAAACTGGTGGAGCTCACCGACTACGGCTTTGCCGCCATAACGCGCCTGAAGGTCGACGACGCCCTGCTCGCCGAGGTCGAACGGCTCGGGTGGAGCCTGGTGATCGGCAGCAGCACCGAATTCGCCGGCCTGGCGGAGGCCTACCAGCGCGCCTCCTCGCTGCGGAACCGTGTGCTCACGAGCCGCCGGAGCGCCCGGGAGGACGACGTTACGTGGTCCGTGACGGGCCTGCTGGGCGCCGAGGCCGGGGCCCAGCTGGCGGGGCGCCTGCTGGCACCCGTGCTCGCGCTTGAGCCGGAACGCCGCGACAACCTGCTCGGCATCCTGCGGGCCTGGCTGGGCGAGAACGGCAGCTGGGACGCCACGGCAAAGGCCACGGGCCTGCACCGCAACAGCGTCCGCCGGCAGATCGGCATCATCACCGATCTGCTGGGACTTGACCTCAATCAGGCGCAGGCCCGCGCGGAGCTGTGGATAGCGTTCCAGTACCTAGGCGTCCTGGAGCTGCCCGGCGCCCCGGCTGGCTCGGCGGTGCCGGCCGCGTCCGACGTCGTTGCGCCGGCTGCTGGCTCCCCCGCCGCCCAGACCCGTGGCCGGACGCCTGCCGGTCAGACGTCCCAGGAACGGTAGATGTCCGGGCGGCGGTCGCGCAGATACGCCACGGCGGCCTCCGGATCGTCCGCCCTGTCTGCGCTGCCGGCCCCTTCGGCAGGGTCCGCGGCGGCGTTACTGGGTTCACCAAGCTCGGCAAACAGCAGTTCCGCCCCGGGGCCGGCCTCGGCCAGGACGGCTCCGTCCGGACCCGCCACGATGCTGCCGCCGTGGAAGTCATAGCTGCCCTCCACGCCGGTGTGGTTGGCATAGGCGACCGTGAGCTGGTTCTCCAGGGCCCGGGCCCTGACCAGCACCTTCGGCACGGCGTCGAACCCGCCGGCGAGGGCCGTCGGCACCAGGAGCAGTTCGGCACCGCGCACGGCGGCGGCCCGTGCGGACTCGGGAAATTCGATGTCGTAGCAAATAACCAGCGACGTTTTGAGCCCGTGGAACTCCACGACGCCGGGGGCCGCGGCGGCCGACGCAAACGCAGCCCGCTCATCGGGGCCGAACAAGTGCACTTTCCCGTAGCTGAGCAGTTCGTCTCCTGACTCGTCGACTAGAGTCGCTGAGATGTGCCACTCTCCTGCTGGCGTCACGGCGGGCAGGCTGTAGACCAGGGCGATGTTATGGCGCCGGGCGATCCCCGCCAAGGCCTCCCGGAGCGCAGGCAGCGTGGCGGGGTCGAAGTCCGTGCGCAGCCGGCCCGGCGCGTAGCCCACGGGGAAGAGCTCGGGGGTCAGCAGCAATTGCGCCCCCGCGGCCGCCGCCGTGCGCGCCGCGTCATCCACCGCGGCGCAGTTCGCCGTTATGTCCAGCACGGCGGAGTTCGCCTGCATCAGGGCCAGCAGCACCATTACCACCTCAAGATTTTCCGGGCACCTCCGCAGGACCGCTGCGGACTCTCTTGTCCCAGCGTAGCTTCGGCCCACACTGCCTGCAGTGGTGCATTTCCGCCCGGCCGTCCGGCGGGCAGGGCAGAACGTCCCGGCAGCGGAGCGTGGAAGCGCTAAGGGCCGCTCGCGCCGCCGGAATCCTGCGGCACCGTTATCAATGCGTTAACTTCTTGACTACAAGCCGCGGATGCGTCACGCTTCATAGCATGCCCTCACCAACGCGCTCAACGAGGAGCCGAACCAAGAACCCGGGATCGCAGTCCGCGCTCCGGCATCTGAACCAGCAGCGGATCATCGAATGCCTCCTCGCCGGTCCTTCCACCCAGGCGGAACTGGCCCGCCAGACCGGCCTTTCCACTGCGACTGTTTCTAACATCGTCAAGATCATGCAGGACGCCGGACTGGCCTCGACCGAGCCGATCACCAGCTCCGGGCGACGGGCATTGAACGTACGGCTCAACAGCAACGGTGCCGTCGCCGTCGGGATCGACTTTGGCCGCCGCCACTTGCGCGTGGTCCTGGCTTCGCTCAGTTATCACGTGATCGCCGAGGAATCGGTCCTGCTTCCCTTGGGCCACCACGCGGAGGAGGGCATCCAGGCCGCCGTCGGTGTACTGGACCGGCTGCTCGCCAGCAGCGGCGTGGAACGCAGCGCCCTGGTGGGTGCCGGCGTCGGAATTCCCGGCCCGATCGACCGGCGCACCGGCACCGTGGCGCAGGGCGCGATTCTGCCCGAATGGGTGGGCATCAACATCCTCAAACGCCTCGAGGAAGCCCTTGACCTGCCCGTTTTCGTGGACAACGACGCCAATCTGGGCGCCCTGTCCGAGGTCACTTGGGGGCCGCACAGCGGCGTCAGCAACCTGATGTTCCTCAAGATCGGTTCGGGCATCGGCGCGGGTCTGATCCTCAACGGCGTCCCGTACTACGGCAACGTGGGGATCACTGGCGAAATCGGCCACGCCACCATCCACGAACATGGGCTGATCTGCCGTTGCGGGAACCGGGGATGCCTGGAAACCATCGCCTCCACCACCACCATGATCGAACTCCTGAGCCGTGGCGAGGATCGGCCCCTCACGCCCGGGGACATCGTCCGGAAAGCCCTGGAACGGGACTCCGCGACACTCCGTGTGGTGGACGACGCCGGTCTCGCCGTCGGACGCGCCCTGGGCAACGTGGCGAACCTGATCAACCCGGAAGTCATTGTGGTGGGCGGTCCGCTGGCAGGGCTCGGCGAGCTCCTCCTGGATCCGATCCGGCGCGGCCTGATCCGCCACGCGGTGCCGGTCATCGGGGAGACCACTACCCTCACGATGTCATCCCTGGGCGACCGGGCGGAGGCTCTCGGGGCCACGGCTTTGGTGTTCCAGCACGCCGGAATCCGGCGGAACTAACCATTCGTTATCGGGCCGTTGCGTTAAAGACTTGACGACAAGGCCTGTGATCCAGTTTACTTTTCCATCAGACGGCCCTGCGGTTTGCAGGGGCGGACAACGAAGTCATGCATTGGAGGCGTAAGGGCAGATGACGTCCCTCAACACGCACAGTGATCCGCTAATCCTCGAGATGCGTTCCATCACCAAGGAATTCCCCGGCGTTAAAGCTTTGGCCGATGTGAGCCTGCGGGTGAAGGCCGGCGAGATCCACGCCATCTGCGGTGAAAACGGCGCCGGCAAGTCCACCCTGATGAAGGTCCTGTCCGGGGTTTACCCGTACGGCACCTACACCGGGGACATCGTTTACCAGAACGAAGTCCAGGAGTTCAAGGACATCCGCGCCAGCGAGCACGCCGGAATCGTGATCATCCACCAGGAACTCGCGCTGATCCCGGAACTGTCGATCATGGAGAACATCTTCCTCGGCAACGAACCGACCAAGCGCGGCGTGATCGACTGGACCGAGGCCCGGAAGCGGTCCATCGAACTGCTGGCCCGGGTGGGGCTGCGGGAAGACCCGGACACCCCCATCAAGGAGATCGGCGTCGGCAAGCAGCAACTGGTCGAGATTGCCAAGGCCCTGAACAAGTCGGTCAAGCTCCTGATCCTGGACGAGCCCACGGCCGCGCTGAACGAGTCCGACTCCCAGCACCTGCTGGATCTCATGCTCGGCCTGAAGGGCCGCGGCATCACCTCGATCATCATTTCCCACAAGCTCAACGAGATCGAACAGATCGCGGATGAGATCACGATCATCCGCGACGGCAAGTCGATCGAGACCCTGAACGTCAAGGCCGACGGCGTCGACGAGGACCGCATCATCAAGGGCATGGTGGGCCGGACCCTGGAATCCAGGTTCCCGGACCACGAGCCGAAGATCGGCGACGTCCTCTTCGAAGTGAAGAACTGGAACGTCGGGCACCCTCAGATCCAGGACCGCCTGGTCTGCAAGAACTCCAGCTTCTTCGTCCGCCGCGGCGAGATCGTCGGGTTCGCCGGCCTCATGGGCGCCGGACGCACCGAGCTGGCCCGGTCCGTGTTCGGGCGTTCCTACGGCCGCTTCATCTCGGGCCACGTCTATAAGGATGGCAAGGAACTGCAGCTCAAGAACGTCCGCCAGGCGATCGACGCCGGGCTGGGCTACGTCACGGAGGACCGCAAGTCCCTGGGCCTGAACCTGCTGGACGACATTAAGGCCACCACGGTCTCGGCGAACCTGCGCAAGATCAGCAAGCACTTCGTGGTGGACACCAACAAGGAGTACATGGTTGCCGAGGAGTACCGGAAGTCGCTGCGGACCAAGACGCCCTCCGTCGAGGAAGGCGTCGCGAAGCTCTCCGGCGGCAACCAGCAGAAAGTCGTGCTGGCCAAGTGGATGTTCACCGACCCGGACGTGCTGATCCTGGACGAGCCCACCCGCGGGATCGACGTCGGCGCCAAGTACGAGATCTACGGCATCATCCAGAACCTGGCCAACCAGGGCAAGGCCGTGATCGTCATTTCCTCGGAACTGCCCGAACTGCTGGGCCTCTCGGACCGGATCTACACGATTTTCGAAGGCGCCATCACCGGCGTGCTGAACAAGGACGAAGCAAGCCAGGAGAGCCTCATGAAACTCATGACGTCCGCCCGCAAGACCGCCTCACCCTCTGAGACCATCCAGAACTAGCCGAACACCCCGGACACAAGGACTGAAACAATGAACGCGCTCAAGAAGCTCTTTGGCGGCAACACCCGCCAATTCGGCATGATCTTCGCCCTGGTTGCGCTGATCGTGTTCTTCGAGATTTTCACGGAGGGCCGCACGCTCACGTCGGGCAACGTCATCAACCTCTTCAACGGCAACTCCTACATCCTGATCCTCGCCATCGGCATGGTTCTGGTCATTATCGCCGGGCACATCGACCTCTCGGTCGGTTCCGTCGCCGCCTTCGTGGGCGTCTGCGTGGCCCTCTTCATCCGTGACTGGGGCCTGCCCTGGTACATCGGCGTCCTGATGGGGCTGGGGCTGGGCATCCTGATCGGAGCCTGGCAGGGATTCTGGGTGGCCTACGTCGGCATTCCAGCGTTCATCGTGACGCTGGCCGGCATGCTGATCTTCCGCGGCGCCAACCAGTTGGTCGGCAAGTCGAACACCATCCCGGTCCCCACGGATTTCCAGTACCTCGGCTCCGGCTACCTGCCCGAGATCGGCCCGAAAACCGGTTATAACAACCTCACCCTGATCCTGGGCCTGCTCGGCGTCGCCTTCGTGATCTTCAGCGAGATCCGCTCCCGCCGCAACGCCAAGGCGCTCGGCGCCGAGGTCCCCGAAGTCTGGGTCAGCGTTCTCAAGCTGGTCCTGGTCTGCGGCGCCATCCTCTACGCCACCTACCTCTTCGCCACCGGCCGGCCGGGCACCTCCTTCCCGATCCCGGGCCTGATCCTCGCCGTCCTGATCCTCATCTACGGCTTCATCTCCTCCAAGACCGTGATTGGCCGCCACATCTACGCCGTCGGCGGGAACCGACACGCCGCCGAGCTCTCTGGCGTCCAGTCCAAGAAGGTCAACTTCCTGGTCATGATGAACATGTCCTTGCTGGCCGGCCTCGCCGGCATGATCTTCGTCGGCCGGTCCACCGCCTCAGGCCCGTTCGACGGCGTCGGCTGGGAATTGGACGCCATCGCGGCTGTCTTCATCGGCGGCGCCGCGGTCACCGGTGGCGTGGGCACTGTGATCGGCTCGATCATCGGTGGCCTGGTCATGGCCGTGCTGAACAACGGCCTGCAGCTCCTGGGCGTCGGCGCCGACCTCACCCAGATCATCAAGGGCCTGGTCCTGCTGATCGCCGTCGCGTTCGACGTCTACAACAAGTCGCAGGGCAAGAGGTCGATCATCGGCATGCTGATGAAGAACTTCGGCCGCAGCAGCGAGATCAAGGCCGACGAGACCACCCAAACCAAAGAGGTCATCTCCAGGGGGATATGATCCGCTACCCCGAATCCCGAATCCCACAATTCTCCGCACACCACCAAAAGAAAGAGAACCAAGCAATGCGAATGATTGGTAAAGCAGGAAAGGCAGCAGCAATCGCTGCAATTGCGGCACTGGCGCTGACAGCCTGCGGCCGTTCCGACACCGGAACCACCAGCGGTTCTTCCTCCGGGGGCGAGGCCTTCCCGAAGGGCTCTTCTATCGGTGTCGCGCTGCCCCAGAAGACCTCGGAAAACTGGGTCCTGGCTGAGCAGCTGTTCAACGACGGCCTCACCAAGGCCGGCTACAAGCCGGATGTGCAGTTCGCCAACGGCGGCGTTTCGGATCAGCAGAACCAGATCAGTGCCATGATCACCAAGGGCGACAAGCTCATCATCGTCGGTGCCATCGACGGTGCGCAGCTGGGCACCCAGCTCAAGCAGGCCAAGGACGCCGGCGCCACGATCATCGCGTATGACCGGCTGCTCCTGAACACCGAAAACGTGGACTACTACGTGGCCTACGACAACTTCAAGGTCGGCGAACTCCAGGGCCAGGCGCTGCTGGACGGCATGAAGGCCAAGAAGCCGGCAGGCCCGTACAACATCGAGCTCTTCGCCGGTTCCCCCGACGACGCCAACGCGAAGGTCTTCTTCGACGGCGCCATGAGCGTCCTCAAGCCGAAGATGGACGACGGCACCCTGAAGGTCCTCTCCGGCCAGACGAGCTTCGAGCAGGCCGTTACCCAGGGCTGGAAGGCAGAGAACGCCCAGAAGCGCATGGACACCCTGCTCGCCGGAACGTACGGCAGCGCCGCGCTTGACGGCGTGTTGTCCCCGAACGACACCCTGGCCCGCGCGATCATCACCTCCGTCAAGGCCGCCGGCAAGCCGATCCCGGTTGTCACGGGCCAGGACTCCGAGGTTGAGTCAGTCAAGTCCATCATGGCGGGCGAGCAGTACTCCACCATCAACAAGGACACCAACGCGCTCGTTGAGCACTCGATCACCATGGTCAACGACATCCAGGCAGGCAAGAAGCCGGAGATCAACGACGACAAGTCCTACAACAACGGCGTCAAGGTTGTTCCCGCGTACCTGCTGAAGCCGGTCATCGTGACCGCCGAGAACGTCCACACGGCCTATGTCAACGATCCGGTACTTGGACCGATCACCAAGCAGTAGTTCCTGACCAGCAGTTCCTGACTTAGGCGCAGGTTCCACCGGCGCCAGCCAGACGCGAGAGCCCCGGCTCCCCCGCAAGGGAGGGCCGGGGCTCTCGTGTTGCCTGCGGTGGTTTGCCACTCCCTTTTGCCTCCTCCCTTTTGCCTGCTCTCTTTTGCCTGCTCCCTTTTGCCTGCTCCCTTTTGCCTGCGGCAGAGAGCTTCACAGCGGATCCATAGCTTCACCGGGAGGTTCGCACAGCAGCCCGTACCACTGTGGGACCAGCCGCCGGACAGTGGGTCCGGCAAGAGACACCCAAGAAAAATTAGGAGTACCGTGAGCGTTCTTGCCCGGAGTGTAGGCAACGCCTTTCGAAACAAGGTCAGGACCGCCGCTGTGGTGGCCGTGCTGGCCGTAGCAATCGGACTTGCCCTGGCCATGCTCGTAGCCAACCAGGCTGTCACCGGCAAGGTCGCCGAGCTCAATGCCTCCGTAGGCACGGTCCTGACGGTCAACCCGGCCGGCGGCCAGGGGTTCGAAGGCGGCGGCGAGCCGTTGACCGCAGCGCAGGCGGCCACCGCGGCCGCCGTCCCCAACGTCACCAGCGTGGTCGGCACCAAGGCACTGCGCCTGCGCAACGCCGCCGAAGCCGCGGCCGAGGCCGCGTCCGGACGGACAGGCCAGGGCGGCCCGGGAGGCCAGTCTGCCACCTCCGTCACCACGAGCCTCACCGCCGCAGTCGACGCCGGCACGCTCGGGAACCGGAACCAGGCCGCCTCCGGAGCCTCCGGAAGCGGCACTGCCGGCTCCACCCAGGCCGCGCCGTCGTTCTCGCTGCCGGTCACCGCAACGGGCATCGGCGCCGAGGTGGACTCCACCGGCAAGGCCCTGCAACTGACGCAAGGCACCGGCCTGGGCGACTACACCGCCACATCCACCGGCGCCCTGCTGGGCACCACACTGGCCACGAAGAACGGCCTGAGCGTGGGCTCGACATTCACCATCAAGGACCAGACCTTCACCGTCAAGGGACTCTTCGACGCCGGCACCGCCTTCGGCAACAACGCCCTCTACGTGACGCTCCCCACCGCCCAGACCCTCGCGGCGCTGCCGGGCGAACTGTCCACCATGATCGTCACGGTCAACAGCATGGAGAACGTCGACGCCGCCAAGACCGCCCTCCAGGCCGCACTCGGCTCCGACAAGGCGGACGTCACCCAGGGCCAGCGGAACCTGCAGACCGCCATCAGCTCGCTGGACAGCGTCAAGAACATCTCCTTCATCGCCTTCGCTGCGGCCCTCGCCACTGCCGGCCTGATCATCCTGCTGATCATGGTCATGCTGGTCCGCGAACGCCGCCGCGAGATCGGCGTCCTGAAGGCCATCGGAGCACCCAACCGCACCATCGGCCTGCAGTTCGTGCTGGAGGCCCTCGTGCTGGTGGCCATGGGCAGCGTGGTGGGCGCCGCCATCGCGTCCTTCGCCAGCGGAGGCATCGCCAGCGCCCTCATCAGCTCAAGCAGCAACACGACAGCGGCCACCGGCCAGCGCGGCGGCCCCGGAGGCTTCCCCGGCGGCCCGGGCGGTGCCTTCGGCGGGGCCAGCCAGCTGCTGACCTCCGTCACGGCGAGCGCCTCCCCCGGGATCATTGCCACGGGCATCGCCGCGGTATTCGGCGTCGCCATCATCGGGGCCCTGGTTCCGGCCCTGCTCACCGCACGCATCCGCCCCATCGAAGTCCTCCGAGGAGAATAGCCATGATCGAAGTGAAGAACCTGGTCCGCACGTTCAAATCCGGTGACCGGACCATCAAGCCGGTCAACGACGTCAGCTTCGAGCTCGAACAGGGCACGCTGGCCTCGATCGTGGGCAAGAGCGGCAGCGGCAAGAGCACCCTGCTGTCCCTGCTCGGCGCGCTCGACAAGCCGACCAGCGGCGACGTGGTGGTCAACGGCGTGAGCCTGGCCAGCATGCCGGACGCCAAGCTGACGAATTACCGGCGCCGGGACATCGGATTCGTCTTTCAGCAGTTCAACCTGATCCCGAACCTCTCGGCCGTGGACAACGTGATGCTGCCGATGGAGTTTGCCGGGGTGCGCAAGGCCGCCCGGCTCGAGCGTGCCCGGCAGCTGCTCGAACAGGTCCAGCTCGACCCGGACAAGCACGTGCGGCGCATCAACCGGCTCTCCGGCGGGGAGCAGCAGCGGGTGGCGATCGCCCGGGCGCTGGCGAACGAACCGAAGCTGATCCTGGCCGATGAACCCACGGGTAACCTCGACGAGCAGACCGGCGAGCACATCATCGAGCTCCTCAGCGCGCTCAGCCGGGACCACAACACCACCATCCTGGTGGTCACCCATGACCGGTCCCTGGCCAACAAGACCGAGCGGCGGTTCCGGCTTCAGCAGGGCCGGCTCACGGAGGAAACGACCCGGACCCGTGCGACCGCGGCCGTGACCGGCTAACGGCGGCGCTGCGGGCGGGTCCCTTCCGATCCTCCCGCAGCTTTTGCCCCCAAAAACCAATCCCTCCCGCAGATCCCGCCCCCCAAAGCCCAATCCCTCCCGCAGGTGGGTGAGAAGATGGCACCATGTCTGCCCTCATCGCGAAGCCGTGGCTGTTCAGCCAGCCGGACCAGGACCCCCGTACCGCCACCGGCGCCCGGCTGCGCTGGGGGATCATCGCCACCGGCGGGATCGCCGCAGCGGTCACCCGCGACCTCGAACTTCTGGCGGATGCGGAACTGCATGCTGTCAGCTCCCGCACCCAGGCGGCAGCCGACGCCTTTGCGGCCGACTACGGCTTTGTCCGCGCCTACGGCGACCACGACGGCGTGAACGGCTACGACCGGTTGTTGGCGGATGACACCGTCGACGTCGTCTACGTCGCTACGCCGCACGCCCACCACCACGAGATCGCCCTCGCCGCCCTCAACGCCGGCAAGCACGTACTCTGCGAGAAGGCCCTCACCATCAACGCGCGGGAAGCCGCCGAGCTGATCGCGGTGGCCCGGGCTAACGGATTATTCCTTATGGAGGCGGTGTGGAGCCGTTTCCTGCCCAGCATGCAGCGGGCGTTCGAGATCGCGGCCTCGGGCGAGATCGGTGAGGTCAAGTGGGTCGGCGCCGACCTCGGCTTCCCGGCACCGTACTCGCCGGGTTCCCGGCTTTGGGCGCCCAAGGACGGCGGCGGCGCCCTGCTGGACCTGACGGTCTACCCGCTGCTCTGGGCGCTCGGCACGCTGGGGTTCCCGCAAACAGTCAGCGCTACCGGCTGGCTCAACGACGACGGCGTGGACGCCCAGAACGCTCTGACGCTCGGCTACCACCACGGCGCGCAGGCCCAGCTGACCTCCTCGTTGCTCGCGCATGGGCCCCGTACTGCCACCGTCGCCGGCAGCAAGGGCTTCCTGCAGACCTCCGGCTCCATCAACAACCCGAAGGAGCTGCTGGTCAGGGTTGGCTTCGACGATCCGCGCACGGAGCAGTTCACGACGGTGGGTCGCGGCTACACCTACGAACTCCGCGAGGTCACGCGCTGCATCCAGCAGGGGCTCACTGAGAGCCCGGTCATGCCGCTGGAGGACTCCCTGAACACCATGCGGCTCTTCGACGGTGTACGCGCGCAACTCGGAGTGAGTTACCCGAACGACGCCCACTGACGACCTCCCGCCGGCCGCGAACCCGGCCGGGGCCCAGTGTCTCGGTATGCCTACAGTTTCGGCGCTGCTCTGGACTCGCCCGTTGGGGCCGACTTACCCTGTAGGCAATTGTCTACTCTTCCCGGAGCGGGGGTGCGCGCATGGATCCAGCAGCGTCGCCCTCCCGCGCGGGCCGCAGCCTCCGCCCCCTGCGCCGCGTCGTCTTGGCGGCCCTAGCCGGCGCCGCGTGGCTGACGCTCTCAGGCACCGCCGCGCAGGCGGACGACGCGTGCACGATCTACGGGCCGGCCGGCGACGAGCACGGGACTGTAGCAGCTGCCGAATGCGCGGATTCCGACGACTTCCCCGTTCCCGCCCTCGACGGCCCCCAGGTGCCTCTGGAGTCCGACCCGGCCCCGTCGGGCACGTGGACCGCGGGCGCCGTTCCTGCGCTGGCAGTAGCCCCGGCGGACGCTTCCCGTACCGTCGCCTCGAACGACGTCGCAGATGACGCGCGGGTCGCTGCTGACAAGGCGGCTAAGGGAGCCGCTGGAAGCGCCGTTGGGAGTGCCGCGCCAGTTCCGGACACGCCACCGCCCGCGGCTGATCCCGGACCTCCTGCCTCCGATCCGGCGGTATCTGATCCTTCACTCCCCGCGCCAGGCGCCGCCCCGCCTTCCACTTCGCCCGCCGCGGATCCCGCCGTCCCGGCAGTGGATCCGACAGTTCCTGGCACCGGGGTGGTTCCGCCCGCCGTCGACCCGGCCGCTCCTGTAGTGGACCCGGCCGCTCCCGTAGTGGACCCGGCCGTTCCAGGCACGGGCACTGTTCCGCCGGTCGGGGTCCCCGCGGCTCCGGTGGATCCGGCCCCACTGCAACCAGGTGACCCCGCCGCCATCGTTCCGGGCGTGCTTCCGGGCGCCGCCGTTCCGGGTGACGGCACAGCGGCAGCACCGCCGGCGGCCGTCGTCGGCACCTCCCCGCCAGCGAACAGCGTGAAGGCAGCATCACAGGAACCGCCAGCGCCCGCCGCTCCGGCAGGTCCTCCGGCTCCCGGCCCGCTCCAGACATACCGCCCTGCGGTTGCCCCGGTCACCTATGCCGGTTTGCTGATGTCGGAACCCGTTTCGGCGGCACCCGTCCAGTCGGCCGCTGCCCCACCTGCCGAACCCCCTGCCGGCACCGGTGGTCCGCCGGTCTCCCCCGGCACCCCCGGTCCGAGCCCCTGGCATGGCGGCACGGGCCTGCCTGCCCCTGACGCGCTCCCGGCTGCTCCGGGCTCGGGGTGCGGCAGCGGTCAGTCCGCCAACGGGCCTGTCGGAACGGCTGCCTGGATGCCCGGCCTGTACTTCTGCCTGCCCACAACAGGAGCCGATCCCATCACCGGTCCGCTCCAGCACGACTACGCCGCCGTTAGCGCTGATCCCGGTTCTTCTCCTGACTAGTCGGGCCGTCTCTGTCTCCACAGAGCACGGCCCGTCGGGCTGCCTTGGCCGCCCGTTAACTGTCACCCAGGAGATTTCCCAATGGACTCAACCGTCCGCCGCCGGGTTGCCGGCACCCCAATTCGCAACGGGCTGATCCCGTCAGCCCCGTCACCGGCTGCGCCGCCAAAGCCCGCAGCATCAAACCCGGCACCGCCAAAGTCCGCACAGTCAGAGCCGGCACCGTCAATGTCCGGGCCGTCGGAAGTGCTGCCCGCACCCGCGCGTCCGGAACGCTCCGGCCAGCATCCGCGCGCCGGATGCAGGGCCCGCCCGCCGTAATGCACTGCCCCGCTCCCCTCGAGGTCCTGTAACCGCCGGAGCGAGGTCGTTGGGTCCGCTGGGGGACCCAACGGCATTCACTGGCTCCGGCGGTAGGGCGCCTTCGAAGGAGCGGTCCGTCAACACAAACCCGTCAACAAAAGAGGCCCGCTGCCGGCCACGGCGCATCCGACACAGGCCCAGGGTGACGGCAGCCGATACCCGTCCCCGTATTATTCTTGTGGAGCGCCGCCGTGGCGCACAGGGAAGATACGGGGACATCGTGGACAGTTCGCCCAACAGCATCATGGCGGAGCCCTTGGGCGGCCGCTATCAGCTGGGGGATGTGATTGGCCGGGGCGGCATGGCATCGGTCTACACTGCCAAGGACCTGAACCTGGGCCGGGACGTGGCGCTGAAGCTCTTCGCACCGCAGTCGGCCGACCCGGATGAACTCCGCCGCCAGGAAGCCGAGATCGAACTGCTGGCCACCCTGAACCATCCAAGCCTGGTGACGTTGTTCGACGCCGGCACGGACACCCGGATTCCCAATGAGCCCAGGCCCTTCCTGACCATGGAACTCGTGGACGGCCAGGATCTGCGGACCAGGATCCGGCATAGTCCCCTGCCCCTGGACGAGCTGGCCGTCGTCGGCGCCGGGATCGCCGACGCCCTCGCCTACGTCCACGGGCTGGGCATCGTTCATCGGGATATCAAGCCCGCCAACATCCTCCTGGTGCCGGTCCGGCCCGGCGAGCCGCTCCGTCCCAAACTCACCGACTTCGGCATCGCCCGGATCATCGACGGGACCCGGCTGACGGCTACGGGAACCATGGTGGGAACCGCCGCCTACCTCAGCCCGGAACAGGCCCGCGGCGCCGATCTCGGACCGGCGAGCGACATCTATTCCCTGGGCCTGGTCCTGCTCGAATGCCTCAAGGGCCAGGTCGAATACCCGGGCAGCGCCGTCGAATCCGCCGTAGCCCGCCTGCACCGCGCCCCCGCCATTCCGGCCGAAGTCCCCGCCGAGTGGGCCCGGCTCATCCGGGCCATGACCGCGCTGGACCCCCTGGACCGTCCCTCGGCCGCCGAACTCGAGGCGGCATTGCGCTATGCCCTGGTTTCCCCGGGATCCCTGCCCGGGCCCATCAAAGAGGACCATACCCGGGTCCTCCCGTCGCCGCCGGCCAGGCCGGCACGGCCGCCGAGGCCCGGGGCTGGCCCCGGCACCGGCACCGGCGCATTAGGGACAACTGGAACGCGCCCCCTGAATCTGCTGGACCCGGCAGCTGTGCCGCCCCGGCCACGACGCCGCCCCTCGCTTTCGCGAGGAACCGCTTGGTTCCGCCGTGCCGGGCTCCGTACCCGCGTGGCCCTGGTGCTCGCCGTCGTCGCCGTCCTGGCCGTGGGGGCTGTGATCGCGGTGGCGCTCTCCACCCCGGCGCCCGTCGACGTCGTCCCCTACCCCATTGTCACGGGACCGCTCGGGGACCACCTGAAGGATCTGCAGAAAAGCGTGGAACCATGAGCCGGCGAATCACGTGGCGGGACCGCAGCGGTTCCAACTACCGGAGGGCCGCAGGGCGCCTCGCCGGAGTGCTGCTGGCCGGGGCGCTGGCCGGATCGATGGCGGGCTGCGGCTCCCCCGCACCCGACTTGGGCCGCGATGCGGCCACGCAGCTGCAATCCCAGGTCCTGGCCGTCAGCGAGGCGGCCGCCGCCAATGACCCCGCGGGCTCCCTCAAGCTGCTCGACGAACTTCTGACCCGACTGGATGCCGCTGCCGCCAACGGCGAGGTGTCCTTCAAACGCCACCAGAGCATCAAGTCATCGATCGACGCCGTCCGGGCTGATCTCGCCGCGCAGCAGGCGGCCGCCGAACGCGCCGCGGCGGACAAAGCGGCGGCTGAAAAAGCGGCGGCTGATCAAGCCGCTGCGGCACAGGCGGCGGCAGCTGCCGCACAGCCTGCACCGGCCGCCGTCGCGCCGGCTCCTGCACCCGCCGGGAAAGCGAAGGAAAAGGGAAAGGGCAAGGGCTGACCCGAGGCCCGCCGGCCGCCACCTCTGGGGCAGGATCAGGGCGTGCCCGCGCCGCCGTCGCCGTGGGCATCGACATGTGGTCCTGCGGCCTCATCGGGCAGCAAAACGCCCCGCGTCCCTTTCGGGAGGCGGGGCGTTCTGCGTCACAACCGGCTGCGCGCTGCGGGAGTGCTGCGCGGCCGTTGCGGCTGGAGCCTACTTCGTCAGCATCGCGAGGACTTCGCTGAACTTCGCCGAGGGACGCATGACGGCGGAGACCTTCGCCTCATCGGGGCGGTAGTAGCCTCCGATGTCCACCGGGGAGCCCTGCACGGCCAGAAGTTCGCCAGTGATGGCTTCCTCGTTGGAGTCCAGCGCGCCGGAAACGGCAGCAAAAGCGGCGGCGAGCTCGGCGTCGTCGTTCTGGCGGGCCAGTTCCTGGGCCCAGAACTTGGCCAGGTAGAAGTGGCTGCCGCGGTTGTCCAGCTCGCCGGCCTTGCGCTTCGGGGACTTGTCCTCCAGCAGGAACGTGCCGGTGGCGCGGTCCAGGGTGTCGGCCAGGACCTGGGCACGGGCGTTGCCGGTGCTCGTGGCAAGGTGCTCGAAGCTAACGGCCAGGGCAAGGAATTCACCCAGGCTGTCCCATCGCAGGTGGTTTTCCTTGAGCAGCTGCTGGACGTGCTTCGGGGCGGATCCGCCGGCGCCGGTCTCGAACAGGCCGCCGCCGTTGATCAGCGGAACCACCGAGAGCATCTTGGCGCTGGTGCCGAGTTCGAGGATGGGGAAGAGGTCCGTGAGGTAGTCGCGGAGCACGTTGCCGGTGACCGAGATGGTGTCCTCGCCCTTGCGAAGGCGTTCCACCGTGAAGGCCGTGGCCTCGTCCGGGGACATGATGGAGATCTCCAGGCCCTCGGTGTCGTGGTCCTTGAGGTATTCCTCCACCTTGGCGATCATCTGGGCGTCGTGCGCGCGGCCCTTGTCCAGCCAGAAGACGGCGGGCGTGGCGGAGGCGCGGGCACGGGTGACGGCCAGCTTGACCCAGTCGCGGATCGGCACGTCCTTGGTCTGGCAGGCGCGCCAGATGTCGCCCGGGGCGACCTGGTGCTCGATCAGCACGGTGCCGGCGTCGTCGACGATCTGGACGGTGCCGGCGGACTGGATCTCGAACGTCTTGTCGTGGCTGCCGTATTCCTCGGCGGCCTGGGCCATGAGGCCGACGTTCGGAACGGTCCCCATGGTGGTGGGGTCGAACGCGCCGTGGGCGCGGCAGTCGTCGATGACGACCTGGTAGATGCCGGCGTAGCTGCTGTCCGGGAGGACGGCGAGCGTGTCGGCTTCCTGGCCGTCGCGGCCCCACATGTGGCCGGAGCTGCGGATCATGGCCGGCATCGAGGCGTCGACGATCACGTCGGAGGGCACGTGCAGGTTGGTGATGCCCTTGTCGGAATCGACCATGGCCAGTTCGGGGCCCTCGTTGAGGCCCTTCTCGATGGCTGCCTGAACGTCGCCGCGGATCTCCTCGGGGAGGTCCTCAAGGCCGTTGAGGATGGAGGCCAGGCCGTTGTTGGGGCTCAGGCCGGCCGCGGCGAGCTGCTCGCCGTAGTTAGCGAAGAGATCGGCGAAGTAGGCCTTGACGACGTGGCCGAAGATGACGGGGTCTGAAACCTTCATCATGGTGGCCTTCAGGTGGGCGGAGAAGAGCACGCCTTCCTTCTTGGCCCGGGCAACCTGGTCAATGAGGAATGCATCCAGGGCGGCGGCGCGCATCACGGTGCCGTCGATGACCTCGCCGGCCAGGACCGGGAAGGCGCGCTTGAGGACCTTCACCGTGCCGTCTTCCTTGACGAGCTGGATCTTGATGTTGGTGTCCGCATCGATCACCACGGACTTCTCATTCGAGCGGAAGTCGTCGGCTGCCATGGTGGCCACGTTGGTCTTGGACTCCGGAGACCACGCGCCCATGCTGTGCGGGTTCTGGCGGGCGTAGTTCTTGACCGAGAGCGGGGCGCGGCGGTCCGAGTTACCTTCGCGCAGGACCGGGTTCACGGCGGAGCCCTTGATCTTGTCGTAGCGGGACCGGATGTCCGTTTCCTCATCCGAGGCGGGGTTGTCCGGGTAGTCCGGCAGCGCGTAGCCATGGCCCTGGAGTTCGGCGATGGCCGCCTTCAACTGGGGGACGGAGGCGCTGATGTTGGGCAACTTGATGATGTTGGCTTCCGGCGTCTTGGCAAGCGCGCCAAGTTCGGCCAGGGCATCGCTGACGCGCTGCTCTTCGGTGAGGTAGTCGCCGAATGCGGAGATGATGCGGCCGGCCAGCGAGATGTCGCGGGTCTCCACTTCCACACCGGCCGTCGAGGCGAACGCCTCAATGATCGGCAAGAACGAATAGGTGGCCAGCATCGGCGCTTCGTCGGTGTGGGTATAGATAATCTTTGCCATTGCTCGGGCGTCTCCCTGAAGGTCTGGGTATTTCCGGAATCTTGTGTTATCTCAACACCCCTAACTTACCCGAGGTGGCCCCTTTGACGCCTACCGGCGTCATGCGCGGACGGGTGCATGACACCCAAAAACGGCATAACAAGAATTGACAAATCACTTTACAGATTAGTCAAACTGCCGTAGTTTCGTTCCCATCCAGCGGCCGCCACAGGCGGCCGCCCCGCTTTCCACCGGTTAGGACACCCATGAGAACACCCAAGACTCTGGCCACCAGCCTGCTGACTCTTTCAGCCGCAGCGCTGCTGGCCCTGAGTGCCGCGGGGGCGGCCACCGCCTCCCCCGCGCCGGCCAAGGCACCGGTCTCCGCCTCCGCCTCCGCCTCCGACGTCACAAGCCACACCGTCACCGAAACCGGGACGGCCGACTACTGGACCGCTGAACGCATGCGCAACGCGGTCCCCGGTGACGTCCTGGCGGACAAGGCCATGAAGCGCGGCAAGTCCTCGAAGTCCGCGGCGGCACCGCTGGAGGGTGCCGCCCCGAGCACTGTCGAGGCTGCGGCTCCGACGCTTCAGTCCAAGGCGCAGCAGTCGCAGACCCTGCAGACCAAGGCCAACGCAAGCGAGAACCCCGTCCCGCACATCGGGAAGGTCTTCTTCACCCTCGGCGGGACCAACTACGTCTGCTCCGGCAACTCGGTCTCCTCCGGCAACAAGAGCACCGTCACCACGGCCGGGCACTGCGTCAACGAGGGGCCGGGCGCCTTCGCCACCAAGTTCACATTCGTCCCGGCCTACCTCAACGGCGCAGCCCCCTACGGCAAGTGGACGGCCAAGGCCCTCTACGCTCCCACCCAGTGGAGCTCCGCCGGCGACATGACGTACGACACCGGGTTCGCCGTGATGTCCACACTCAACGGCCAGTACCTGACCGACGTGGTCGGCGGCTCCGGGCTGCAGTTCAACGCCGCCCGCGGCCTAAGCTACAAGTCCTTCGGCTACCCCGCCGCGGCGCCCTTCAACGGCGAATCCCTCAAGAGCTGCTCCGGCACTGCCACCAACGACCCCTACAACCCGCAGTTCAACACCCAGGGAATCCCCTGCAACATGACGGGCGGCTCCTCGGGCGGTCCGTGGTTCATCGGCACCAGCGCTTCCGGTTACCAGAACTCCATCAACAGCTACGGTTACGGCAGCAACTCCACCACCATGTACGGCCCGTACTGGGGCAGCGTCATCCAGCAGGCCTACACGACGGCGGCCGCTTCCTAGCCTGACCGGCGTTCCTGACCCGGACCGCACGAGCCCCGGTTTCACCTACCCCTGCAGTTTCGCCTACCCCGGCGCGGGGTCACCTGCAGCCGGTCTCCAGCAGTGGGGACGGCCAACGGTGGCCCCGCGTCGGCGTTGAACAGTTGAACATACGACGGCGGTCCGCCACGGGACATGCCCTCCCCACAAGCCAAGGCTTGGACATGTTCCCTATATGTCCAAGCCTTGGCCTTAAAAACGAGCATGTCCCCCGTAAGAATGAGCATGCTCCGCGGACCCGTGCATCAGCCCACCCTTCGCCACAAGGAATGAACATGACCTACGGGCTCGCCCATCAGCCCGCTCCTGGCCGCGAAGAATGACCATGTCCCACAGCCGGCCCACCGACCAACACCGTGGCACAACGGACGAGCATGTCCCGCGAAAAGAATGAGCATGTCCCTTGGCCTGGCCCGTGACCTCCATCGGCGACAGAGGTCACCGGACATGCCCTCCCAACACTCCAAGGCCTGGACATATCCCCCTATGTCCAGCCCTTGGCCTGAAAAATGAGCATGTCCCCCGCAGGAATGAGCATGACCTACGGGCTCGCCCACCAGCCCACTCCTCGCCACAAGGAATGAACATGACCTACGGGCTCGCCCACCAGCCCACTCCTGCCCGCGAAAAATGAGCATGTCCCGCAGCCCTGCTCGCCGACGGACCCGGAGGGCACAAAAAATGGGCATGTCCTCCGGATAAGGGAGGGCATGCCCATTCTTTGTGCGGCTTCTGCTGCGGCGGCTTCTGCGTGCAGCGGGAACCGCGGATGTGTGCAGCGGGAACCACGGACTAGTGGAAGAAGTGGCGGGCTCCCGTGAAGTACATCGTGATGCCGGCGGCGTTGGCCGCGGCGATGACTTCCTCATCCCGGACGGAGCCGCCGGGCTGGACCACGGCCCGCACGCCGGCGTCGACCAGGATCTGCAGGCCGTCCGCGAACGGGAAGAACGCGTCCGATGCCGCCACCGCACCGCGGGCACGCTCGGGGGCTTCGCTGGCGTCGGTGCCGGCTGCGCCGCCAGCGGCATCGACGTCGGACTCCACGGTGACGCCGAGCGCGTTGGCGCGCTCCACGGCGAGCTTGCAGGAATCAAGCCGGTTGACCTGGCCCATGCCGATGCCGACGGCGGCACCGTTGTCCGCGAGCAGGATGGCGTTGGACTTGGCGGCGCGGCAGGCGGTCCAGGCGAACGCGAGGTCGGCCAGGGTGTCGGCATCGGCGGCGTCGCCCGCGGCAAGGGTCCAGTTGGCGGGGTTGTCACCCTCGGCGTCGACCTTGTCCGTGGCCTGCACCAGCATGCCGCCGGAGACCTGGCGGAACTCGGTCGGGTACCGGCCGTAGCCCTCGGGCAGCGCCAGGAGACGGATGTTCTTCTTCTTGGACAGGATCTCCACGGCCTCCTCGTCGAAGCCCGGCGCGATGACGACCTCCGTGAAGATTCCCGCCACAGTGCGGGCCATGCCGGCGGTGACAGTGCGGTTCGCGGCGATGACGCCGCCGAACGCGGACACGGGATCGCAGGCGTGGGCCTTGGCGTGGGCATCGGCGATCGGGTCCGCCGCGGACGCGGAGCCCACAGCCACGCCGCAGGGGTTGGCGTGCTTGATGATAGCGACGGCGGGCTCGGCGAAATCGAACGCGGCGCGCAGGGCGGCATCGGCGTCGACAAAGTTGTTGTAGCTCATGGCCTTGCCGTGGATCTGGTCGGCCTGCGCGATGCCGGCCGGGGCGGCCTTGTCCACGTACAGGGCGGCCTGCTGGTGCGGGTTTTCGCCGTAGCGGAGCACCTCGGAGCGTTCCAGGGCCAGTCCGGCGTAGGCGGGCCAGTTGATCAGGCCGTCGCCGTCCTCGTCGAGGAACTGGCTGGCGGTCCAGGTGGCCACGGCGGTGTCGTAGGACGCGGTGTGCGCGAAGGCCTTGGCGGCGAGCCGGCGTCGGGTCTTCAGGTCGAAGCCGCCCGAGGCGGCCGCCTCCACGACGGCACCGTACGACGCCGGGTCCACCACGATCGCGACGGCGGCGTGGTTCTTCGCGGCCGAGCGGACCATCGCCGGGCCGCCGATGTCGATCTGCTCGACGACGTCGTCCGCCGCCGCGCCGGACTTCACGGTCTCCACGAAGGGGTAAAGGTTGACGACGACGAGGTCGAACGGCTCGATGTCCATGTCGGCCAGCGTCTGCATGTGGGCCGGGACGCGGCGGTCCGCGAGGATGCCGCCGTGTACCCGCGGGTGCAGGGTCTTGACGCGGCCGTCCAGCATTTCCGGGGAGCCGGTGACTTCTTCGACTTCCTGCACGGGGATGCCCGCGGCGGCGATCTTCTTGGCCGTGGAGCCGGTGGAGACGATCTTGACGCCGGCGTCGTGCAGGCCCTGCGCGAGCTCCTCCAGACCGGTCTTGTCGTAGACCGAAATCAGTGCCCGGCGGATGGGCACTCGGTCGATGGATACACGGTCAAGCTGCGTGAAGCTCACAAAAAGTCTCCGTCTTATATCGCGGCGGGCCGCGGGTGGTGGGGATGCGGCCAGTTTATCGCGTCCCGGCCCTCCGCCTTCCCTCGGGTCTGCCCGCGCGCCGGAGTGTGAAGCATGCACCGGCCCCGCCCGGGCCACGTAGAGTTTTCACACAGGAGGCCAAGATGAACACGTACACCACTGTGCCCAGCGGCGAACAGGTGGTCCAGGAACTGCCGTGGCGGTGGAAGGTCCAAGGCCGGATCTTCCTGATCGGCGGCTTGGGCTTCATGTTCGACGCCTGGGACGTCACCCTCAACGGCATCCTCATTCCGCTGCTGTCCAAATACTGGTCCCTGAGCCCCGGCGATGCCGCCTGGATCGGCACGGCGAATCTGATCGGCATGGCCCTCGGTGCCTTCGTCTGGGGCACCATCGCGGACACGATCGGCCGCAAGAAGGCCTTCACCGCCACGTTGCTGATCTTCTCCATCTTCACTGTGCTCGGCGCGGTCTCCCCCGATTTCATGTGGTTCGTCGTGTTCCGCTTCATGGCCGGCTTCGGCCTCGGCGGCTGCATCCCGGTGGACTATGCGCTGGTGGGCGAGTTCACACCCCGCAAACAGCGCGGCCGGGTACTGACCGCGATGGACGGCTGGTGGCCGATCGGCGCCGCCCTGTGCGGTTTTGTCTCCGCCGGACTGGTCGCGGCCTTCGCGGACTGGCGCCTGACCATGCTCGTCATGGTGCTCCCGGCACTGCTCGTGTTCTGGATCCGCCGCAGCGTGCCGGAGTCCCCGCTCTTTTTGATCCGCAAGGGCCGCCGCGACGAGGCCGCCCAGGTGATCGACAGCCTGGTCGAGGCCACCGGCGCCGAGCCCCGCGTCTACAGCCTGCCCGCACCGCAGGACGCACCCCGGCTCTCCGCCGGCAGCGCGTGGACGCAATTGCGTGCGCTCTGGCAGTTCAACTGGAAGATCACGACGGCGGCCTGGGCCCTCTTCTTCAGCATCCTGCTGGTGTACTACCTGTCCCTGACGTGGATGCCGCGGATCCTGATCGGCGCCGGCTTCGAGGAGTACAAGGCCTTCCTGACCACGGCGTCCATGGCCGCCGTCGGTCTCCTCGGCGTGGTGGTGGCCGCCCTGCTCGTCGAACGCGTGGGCCGCAAATGGATCCTGGCCATCACCGGCCCGCTCTCCGCCCTGACGCTCGTGATTGTGGCAATCGTGGTGGACATCCCGACGGCGGCCGTGTTCTGGCTCCTGGTCTTCGGCTTCGTGGTGCAGGTGGCCATCCCCGTGCTGTACGCCTACGTCTCCGAGCTCTACCCCACCGAGCTGCGCGGTTCCGGCTTCGGCTGGGCCTCGACGTTTTCCCGCCTCGGCGCCGGGTTCGGACCGCTGATCTTCGCGGCCGTCCTGTGGCCGCAGCTGGGACTCGCGACCTCGTTTGCGCTGGCCGGCGGCCTGGTGCTGCTGTCCGTGCTGTGGATGGCGTTCTTCGCCCCCGAAACCAAGCAGCGCCGGCTCGACTAGCGCGTTCTCCGGGCACCAGCCCCCGCCCGCCCGCCCGCCCGCCCTGACCCAACTAACTAGCAGCAGGGGCCGTTCTGAGCCCTCAAAACGGCCCCTGCTGCTAGTTACTTGGGCTGCCAGCCGCGGGACGCGAGCGCGGCGCTGACCTTCGCGACGGCGGACCGCGCGTCGTTCTCCATGTGCCGCTTCGAGATCCGGACCAGGATCCAGCCGGCGCCGCTGAAGTCCTCTTCCCGGGCAATGTCACGAATGACCTGAGCCGCCTCGGAATGCCCGGCGCCCTCGTACTCGACGGCAACCCGGTGCTCCGGGTAGGCAAGATCCGGTTGACGCACGACGCCGGAGCGCAGGACCGTGTCCACGTTCAGTTCCGGTTCCGGCAGTCCTGCGCGGCGCAGCGCGAGCCGGAGTCTCGTCTCGGGAGCCGAGTCCGCACCGATCCGAGCCTGCTCCAGGGCGAGCCGCGCCTTGCGGATGCCGGGCGTCCCCTTGTGCCGGTCCAGCATCTCGGCCAGCTGCGCCGGCGTGGCATAAGGCTCCGTCCGGCCTTCAAATGCAGGCCGAGGAAGGCGCAGCAAGTGGTCCGCCACCACGGTCAGCTCATCGATGCTCATCTTCCGGGAGCAGTCCAACCACGTCCTGGTCCGCGTGGTGACCAGCACGCCGTCGACCATGGTGATTTCGTCGGCGAAGAATTTCCCGACATGCCCGATCACGCCCCTGCGCCGCGGTATGGCCATGGTGTCCGGACGGGAAATGTGGATTCCGGGAGCGTTCGAGCCCGGGAGGAATCCCGGAAAGGCCCAGATCAGGAAGGCCGTCGCGTGGGAGGCTGCGGAGAATTGCGTGACCAGGGTCAGGGGCCGGGCGTGGAGCGTCACTTCAGCGCTGTGCCCCGTTGGCAAGCGGATCCCGCGGCTCGGAACGTCCAGGGAGGAGTGCCTAAGACGACGTCGGCTGATGCCGGCGTCGGCGGCCTCCTTGACGGTAAACGGCGCTGATCCGAGCGGCACCGGGAGCGGTCGGGGCGTCCTCATCGCTACATCGTCGCAAATCGGAGGTTTGCCCTGGGGAGTTATCCACAGCACACGGCCCACGCACCCAACTGACTCGCAGCAGGGGCCGTTTTGAGCGCTCAAAACGGCCCCTGCTGCGAGTCAGTTGGGTGGGCAAGCCCGTTGGGTGGGCGGGATACGCCGGAGTGCCGCTACTTGCGTCCGTTGTGGGCCGCGGCAAGGGACGCCAGCGTGGAGACCAGGAGGCGGCGCTCCACCACCTTGATGCGTTCGTGCAGGGACTCTTCGGTCTCGCCGTCCTCGATCGCCACGGCCTCCTGCGCGATGATGGGGCCGGTGTCCACGCCGGCGTCGGCCCAGTGCACGGTACAGCCGGTGACCTTCACGCCGTAGGCCAGGGCGTCGCGGACACCGTGCGCGCCCGGGAAGGACGGCAGCAGGGCCGGGTGCGTGTTGAGGTATTTGCCGCCGAACGCATCGATGAAGCCGGCGCTGACAATCCGCATGAAGCCCGAGGACACCACGACGTCCGGGGCGTAGGCGGCGACGGTCTCAGTCAGGGCCGCGTTCCAGGCAGCCCGGTCCGGGTAGGCCTTGAAGTCCACCACGAACGTCGGGATTCCGGCGGCCGCGGAGCGCTCCACCCCGAATGTTCCGGGCCGGTCGGCGCCGACGGCGGCGATCTCGACGTCAAGCGCGCCGGCGGTCACGGCGTCGATCACTGCCTGGAGGTTGGAGCCGGTGCCGGAAACGAGGACTACGATGCGCATGGTCCTAGCTTATGGGGCCGCTCGCGTAGGCTGGAAACCATGAATTCCCCCACGGACTCCGGCGGCGGCCAGCCCGGCCGGCATCCGCGCGGCGCGGCGGTCAAAGACCCCCAGCAGCTGACCCACACCCTGTTCCGGCTGTTCATCGTCGCGGTCCTGGGCGCCTTCTTCGTCTTCCAGCTCGACGTCAGCTACCTGTGGCTGACGGCCCTGCTCACCACGGCCGGGATTGTGCTGGGCATTATGGTGCTGATCCGGGCCGTGAAGTACAAAGCACCGCGGTTGGTCCTGTTCGGCGCGATTTCCGGACTGATGGCCTCGGCAGTGATGCTGCTGGTGGTCCTGGCCTCGTCACTGTTCTTCAGCCAGATCCGCGACTACCAGCAGTGCGTCCGGCATGCCCTGACGGAGCAGGCAACGTCCGCGTGCAGGACGCAGCTCAACAACGCCATGCCCACGCAGTTCCGTTAGCGGCCGTTGACCGCTTCTAGGTCCGCCTCCCGCAGCTTCTGCTGGCGTTCCAGCCAGGGACCGGCCGCGTAGCCGATCACGACGCCGATCCCCACCTCCGCGGCCACGAACAGTGCCGTGCGGAGCGGGTCGGGGCCGATCTCCGTCAGCCTGCCGATTCCGGCGGACCCGCCGGCAAGCCAGGCGAGCCCCGCCGCGAGCAGCCCGGCGACCGAGCCGATTACCGCGCCCAGCACCAGGGTGGACGCCGCGGCGGTAAACCAGCGGGCCCGGACCTTGATGGACAGCCATTCGTCGAAGTGGTTCTCGCCTTCGCGCAGGAACCACCAGCCTGCCAGCACCCCGGCGAGCGCCGGCACCACGAGGGCCACGAAGCCGAAGTCCAGCGACCCGGACGGCAGCGCCGCGAACACGGGGATGGACGGCAGCGGCCCGACGGCGGTTCCGAGCGGGCCGGCCGCCGAGCCGACCCCCAGCGCAAACCCCGCGCCGGAGATCCAGGCCAGGGCAAACACAACGAGGTTGGGCAGGAAGCCCAGGAGCACAATGGTCAGGACAGCGCCGCCGATGGCACCGGCGTCGAGCCCCTCATACACGGCCACCACAAGGTTCCAGTGGATGAAGAGGTCGACGGCAAGCAGGGCCCCCGCCATCGCCAGGGTCGCCATCAGCGCCACCGATCCGGCCTTGATGGCGGAACCAAGGTAGGACCCGGCCCAGCGGGAGTGCTGACTGGTGCGGGACAGCCAGGCCACGGCGTCGACGCCGATCAGACGGCTCCAGGAGCCTGCCTCGCGGCGCGCGCCCACCACCATGCCCAGTCCGAACGGGATGAGCGGGATCAGCGCGGCGGACCACAAGCTGATGCCGACGTCGGACGTGCGGCAAACGAACCCCGTGGCGATTCCGAACCCCGCGTACATCAGCCAGGATCCGAGCAGGGCCTGCCAGAGCTGGTCCGTATACGAGGCGCGGGCGAGCCGACGCCCGGCACGCCAGGCGAGCAGGAACGGGATGAGGGTCAGCCCCAGCGGAATCAGTGAGAGCGTGCCGGAATCCGGGTGAGCCGCGGACCCGGCGCCGGCGGTGTCCAGCAGCAGCGGCACGCCGTGGATCAGCAGCCAGGCCTGGCCGGCGAGGCGGGCCAGGAGGTCGAACCCGCTGTTCTGGAATCCGGCCGTGGCCCAGACCGTGACGATCGGCGCCGCCACCACAAGGGCGGAGATAACGGCGGCCTGGGCGGACTCGAGGGCACCCTGCAGCCACAAGGGCATGGGAAGGCCACGTTGTCCGGTCTGATCAGCGCGCAGTTTCATCGAGTTCCATGGTGCCACGAGCCCGGCATCCGGCCGGTTACCGACAGGCACAACGCGCGGATCCGCGGAATTCGCGTCCCCCGGCTGCCGGCGCTTTTTCCACACCCGGGCCGTAAAATTGTAAATGTCCGCAATCAGTGGTTGGAGGCAGCAAATGACTACCGCATCTCCTCATGCCCATGGCGTTCATTTTGGTCGGACGGATGTACAGAACGTAGGCATGGGTGTAGGTATCGTCCTTATCGTCGTGGGCATCCTGGGGTTCATCCCGGGCATCACGACGAACTACAGCGAACTCAGGTTCTTCGGGCCCGATTCCAAGGCCCTGTTCCTGAACCTGTTCCAGGTGTCGATGTTGCTGAACATTGTTCAGCTCGCGATCGGCGCCACCGGCTTGACGATGTCCCGGACCGCCGTGGGCGCCCGGAATTTCCTCATGGGCTCCGGCCTGCTCTACATCGTCCTGAGCATCTACGGGTTTATCGTCGGCGTGAATTCGGCGGCCAACTTCCTGTCGCTGAACACCATGGACAATTGGGCCTTTATGGTCATGGGCATCGTAATGGCTGGCGCAGGCTGGCTCATGACAAGGCATCTTGAAGAAGACGTGAAGACCCGGTCATCAACCCCCGGGACCTAAGGGAGCCGCGAATGAGTAACGTTTCATAGCATTCGAAAAAATTCGTACTACCTGCTGGTGCAGTGGCTTAGCGGAAACGCGGCGGCTGCACCAGCTTCCTTTTGTGAGCACGACGACGGCAGACGACCCGGCGGCGGTGACGACGACGGCATCCCCGGCTGCCCCGCTCCCGCACCCCGTTGCCG
>NZ_BAAAQB010000025.1:344750-358987 GCF_039531445.1 Arthrobacter humicola
CCCCGGCTACAGACCCGACCCGCAAGAAGGACCCGCCATGTCGGTGGCTTGGATTCGCGCATCATCCTTCCGGCTCACGGCCGCCAGCGTCGCCGTCGTGCTCACGGTCGCCCTGGGCGGGTGCATTCCCGGGCCGCAACCGCCGGCGCAGCCGCCGTCGTCGTCCGATCCCGTCTACCGGACCATGCTCGAAGAGTTCAGCAAGCGAATGCTCGACGGCGGCGCCCCCGCGGTGCTCATCCAGCTCCGTGTGGGGGCGGACGAGTGGTCCGCGGCGTACGGCGTCCGCAACCTGGACAGCGGTTCCCGCACCGAAATCACGGACCCTGTCCACATCGGCGGCATCACCAAGTCCATGGTGGCGGTGTCCGTGCTTAAGCTGGCCGAGGAGGGCATGCTCCAGCTGGACGCGCCGGTCAGCACGTACCTCCCGGAGTTCGACCAGGTCATGCACCCGCCGGGACCCGTGACCGTCCGCCAACTGCTGCAACATCGCTCCGGCATGCCGTCCGTGGACGGCCCCTTGTACGATCCGGCCACGGTGCAGCAGGCGCTGACCACCAGGGTGAGCCTGGCGGACCTGTTGGCCATGGCGGGCCGGATCACGTGGCAGGCAAAGTTGGCCCAGGGATTTGAGTACTCCAACTCGAACTACATTGCCCTGGCGCTGATCGTCGAACGCCTGCGTGGCCGGCCGATCGGAGAAGTGATCCGCACCGACATCATTGAGCCGCTGGGCCTGGGCGGGACCCAGATGACGGCGTCCGGGCTTCCGCCCTCGGATATGGTCCACGGCTACATCACGCTGGACCGCAAACGGCTCGACGTCACCTATCCCGCGGCGCAGATCGACAACTCCGCCGGCGGCATGGTCTCCTCCATGGCGGATGTGAATGCGTTCTACCGCGCCTTGCTGCAGGACCGGCTGCTCAAAGCTGACACGATCACGCAGATGCAGAGCCCTCTCTACGCCCGGTACGGCCTCGGCGTCGTCCGCTGGAACGACCTCTGCACCAACGACTTCTACTACGGCCATCCCGGCGACGTGCCCGGCTACGGCACCATCGCCATGACCAGCGCGGACGGCACGCGGCAGCTCGCCATGGCCGTGGCCTACCCCCCGCAACCGCTCCAGTCCGGGGCCACCCGTATCCTGCGCGAAATGGAAGCCATCGCCGAGGACTCCCTCAACGCCACGTGCCCGGCCCCGCCGTCAGAGGGCGTCAAGGTTGCTGCCGGCAGTCCGGGCTGAGGACGCCCGAAGCTTCGCCCTCACTGCGACAATGGGCACATGAGCGCGATCATCCTCGTCTGGAACCCCGACGAACGGAACAACTGGACCTACCCGGCGGTCCTGGAAGAAGTCGCGGACACAGGCTGGTTCCTGGCCAGCTGGGAGGTCGGAAACTGGGACGCCGGAAGCGGGGACGCCGCGTCCGGTGCGGAGGCGTGGCTCGTGCTCCAGGGCCGCCACGGGCGCGGCCTGATCGGTCACGGCGTCATCGTCTCGGAGCGACCGGCTCCCCGCTTTCCGGCTCCCGACCTCCAAACACTGAGCGGTGAAGCGCCGGACCTTCAAACATCCGGCGCCCAAACGCCGGACCTTCAAACATCCGGTGGCCAAACATCCGGCGCCGGGGACGCAGCGCCGGCCGCTGGCCCTCTCTACGTCCGCGTGGCCTTCGATTCCCTCCTGCCCGTCGGAGACCAGGTCCCATTCGAGATCCTCGTGGAATCCGTGCCGAACATCGACTGGGAAGCTCTTCAAGGTTCCGGACTCGCCGTCGAACCGTCCGCCGAACCGCTGCTCCACGGGATCTGGAGCGAATACGGCCGGCAGCCCGCGGCTGACCCCACCCACACCGTGCCCGGCACCGTCCCGGCGGCAACGGTCAGCCGCGTGGAAGTAAACCGGTACGAACACAGCCCGGACGCGCAGCGCGTATGCATCGCCCATCACGGAACCAGCTGCGCCGTGTGCGGGTTCTCGTTTGAAATTGCCTACGGGGAGCTCGGCAAGGACTTCATCCCGGTCCACCACCTGGTCCCGGCGTCGCAGCTGGGCAGCAACTACGAACTGGATCCCGTCACGGACCTCGTGCCGCTCTGCGCCAACTGCCACGCCATGGCACACCACGGGGTGCGGACGCCGCGCACGGTCGCGGAGCTGCGCCGGATCATGGCCGACGCGGGCTACCTGGCGGGACAGACGCTGACCGTGAAAGAGCTCCAGGCCCAGCAGGACGCCCGGCGGATCCTCGACCAGCATTAGCAGTCACACCTCTCAGGCGGACCACACCTCGCGGAACTTGCCGCTGCGGTCCGGACGGGGCGGCTCGTCGGCGAACCGGACCTCCACGCCGTCGGCGCCCTGGGCGGCGAAGAACGCACCCAACCGTTCCTGTGCCGCGGTCCGCACGGCCGCCGTCGTGGCCTCCGGGTAGAGCTCGAGCCGCACGGTCAGCTGCCGCATCCCGGTGCGGATCGCCTGGAAGCGGCGGACGCCGGCGGTTTCCTCGATTACCGTCCCCAGCGCCAGCGGCAGCACCATCACCGTTCGCCCGTCCGCGGCAGCGAAGGTCAGCACGTCGCCGCTGCGGCCTTCGACGCGAAGCGCGGGAAACGGGCTGCCGCACACGCACGGGCCGGGAATCATCTGCACCCGGTCGCCCAGGTTGTAGCGGATGAGGGGCTGGACCCGGTTGGCCAGGTTGGTGACCAACACCGTGTGGGAGAGTTCGCCGGCCGGAACGGGCTGGAACGTCCTGTCCACGGGCTCCACGATGTACCCGTCCGCGTTGACGTGGAACTGCCCCTGCCGGCACCGGCTGGTCAGGGCGAGCGCCTCCGAGGCCAGGTACCGCACAGTGGCGCGGCATCCGAGGGCCGCTTCGATCTCCGCCGCTCCGGTGGCCGCGAGGCTTTCCCCGGACGCGACGGCCAGGATCGGCCGGATCCTGAGCCGTCCGGCCTTTTGTTCGGCGGCCAGCTGCAGCATGGCGCTCGGATACCCGTAGAGCATGGTCGGTTGGAACTCGTTGAGATCCGCCACGAGATCCGGGAGCGGCCGGAGCACGGAGAACACGCGCACGCGGCGCGCGATCGTGGGGCTGCGGCGCCGCACGGTTTCGGTCAGCACGACGCCGGCAAAATGGTCCCCATCCGCGATCAGTGCCGCGGCCCGCAGCCCCCGGTGCAGGAAGGCCCGGGTCTCCGCGGCCGTCACCATCGTCCGTCGTTCGCGGATCCGGGCGAGGAGGTTCGCCACCAGCCACGAGGTCCGGTCATGGACCAGGACCGCTGGCTCCCCGGTGGTCCCCGACGTCGTCAGGACGAGGTACTGCCCGCGGTAGAAGCCGCCGACGCGCGAGGGGTCGTCAAGGAGGTCCGCCTTCAGTCCGGCGAGGGTGATGTGGGGGTCGGTCACCCAGTCATCGAAGTTCTCCATGAGCTCGCGCTTGCCCACGGGAGGCAGCTCCCGCAGATTCGTGAGCAGGTCCGCGGGCGTCTCAGGGACGTCCCGGTACAGCCTGCGGTAAAAGGGCGACGCCGACCGCGCGTGGTCAACGAGCGCCGCGAGCCGGTCCCGCTGCCGGCGGGCGATCGCGTCCTGGCTGGCATGCTCGGCCCGCCAGATGTCCCACGCGATACTGGTCATCCCGGCCGTCCGTGTCATCCCGAGAGGAGAGCCGCGCATCACCCATCACCCTTTCGCGGGCCCGGCACACCTGCTGCCCGCCCTCCCACGCCGGCACGCTTGTGCTATTCCACGCTGGCACGCTACACCACGTTGGCACGGCGGCGACCGCCCCAACAGGGGCTTTCGGCACCGGCGGGGCTTGGGCGTATGCCCGAACACTGCCGAATTGCTGGACTTACCGGCAGGTAGCACCACAGACTGTGTACAACGGCTGGCTGGGCGGCGTCGCAGTTCCTGCTTTCCAGGCCGGCCGGGGACTACCAGCAGCATCGTTTGGGGCTTTGCTTTTACACCTTTTCCACCACCGTGAAGGGACCTGGTAATGCAGGACTTGTCAGCTTTCTACCCGCTCATTTCGATCATCCTCGGGGCGGTCGTGGTCATCGGCGTCATCTGGGTGGCAACAAAACTGATGTGGAAGGTGGCTGAACCGAACGAGGCCCTCATCATCTCCGGGCTGACGCGCGGCACGCTGGAAACCCGGGAGGGCATGGACTTCAAGATCGTCACGGGCAAGGGGGCCCTGGTGCTCCCGGGGCTCCAGACCGTGCGGCCGCTGTCCCTGACGCTGAATGAAACCGAGCTCAAGGTCTCCTGTGTGACCTCCCAGGGCATCCAGGTCATTGTTGACGGCGTGGTCATCTACAAGATCGGGGACGCCCCGCCGTTCATCGCCAACGCCGCACGGCGGTTCCTGGGCCAGCAGCCCAAGATGGAAAGCCAGGTCTACAACGTCTTTGAAGGCCATCTTCGCTCCATCATCGGCAGCATGACGGTCGAGGAAATCATCCGCGAGCGCGACAAGTTGGCCTCCCAGGTCCGCAGCGCCAGCGGCGTCGAAATGGAGAAGCTGGGGCTTGTGGTCGACTCGCTGCAGATCAAGGACCTCCAGGACCCCACTGGCTACATCCAGAACATCGCCAAGCCGCACATTGCCATGGTCAAGATGGAGGCCCGCATCGCGGAGGCCACCCGGAACCGCGAGGCGGCGGAAAAGGAAGCAGAGGCCGAGGCCATGATCGCCGACGCCCAGAGTTTGTCCGCGATCCGGCAGTCCGTGGCGCAGGCCAATGCCGAGCGGGCCAAGGCGAACGCGGCCCAGGCCGGGCCCCTGGCCGATGCCTCGGCGCGCCAGCAGGTGGTGGTCCAGGAAACCGAGGTGGCGAAGCTCGAGGCCGACCGGGAGGAACAGAAGCTCCAGACCACCGTCCGCAAGCCCGCCGACGCTAGGGCCTACGCCAAGCGCACCGATGCCGAAGGCCAGAAAGCCGCGGACATCAGCGCCGCCGAGGCACTGGCCCGGCGCACCGAGCTTGAGGCCCAGGCCAACGCGCGCCGGACCGAGCTGCAGGCCCAGGCAAACGCCAACGCCGCGGCAGCAGCAGCCGGAGCCACCAAGGTCACCGGCGAGGCCGAGGCTGCTGCCACGAAGGCGCGCGGCGATGCTGCCGCCTCCGCCATCAAGGCCAAGGCGCTGGCCGAGGCTGACGGCATCAAGGCCCGTGCGGAGGCGCTCGGAACCAACCAGGACGCCGTCATCTCTCAGCAGCTCGCCGAGAACATGCCGGCCATCGTGGCGGCGGCAGCCGAGCCGTTTGCGCACGTCGGCCAGATGACCGTGCTCAATGGCGGCGAAGGGGTCAACCGGATGATCGGCGGGATTTTGGCACAGGTGGGCGACTACCTTCCGGCGCTCTCGACCGCGCTCAAGAACGGCCGGGACGCCCACAAACGGGACGGGAAGGCTCCGGAGGCATAGGGCCGGCGTGCGTGCAGGGATCAGGGGATCGTGATGCATAAGGATGTTGACCGGAGCCTGACCGGAAAGATTGGGCGCGTCACCGGACGGATCGGCCCGGGCACCATCGGCGAGGTCATGCTGCCGGTCCGCGGCGGAACCAGCGCGTTCCATGCTCACCCGTTCGACAAGACCAGCATCTTTGCCGTGGGCGAGCAGGTCCTGGTCATCTATTTTGAGCCGCCCCAGACCGTCTTTGTGGACGAGCTTCCGGACGTTCTCAAGGCAGACTGACGGCCTCTGGACGCTAGGAGGCGACGGGCGTATTCTGAAGTTCCGTCGCCTCTGGAGGTATTTCAGATGGAAGGCAATATGCGTGAGCGTCTCGGGCCGGCTGCCAGGTTCGTAAGTGGTTCCGGCATGCAAGCCCGCGGCCCGGTCGGCAACTGGCCCGATCCGCTGTAGCCCGTCCTTCCGCCATGCCGTCCGGCACCGCCGTTGAGTCGGAGTGTGCCGTGAAGACATGGCCTCGATGATTCGCGCCCTCTTAGCCGCCCCCTCCCGCCGTCGGCCCCTTTCGCCGTCGGTCCTTTCTCTGAGCCTCGCCCCGTTGCTCGCGGCGCTCGACTGACCGTGCCCACCTGTTAACCCAGTCTTCCCCTGCCGGCAACGCCCGCTCCCCCGCACCGCAAGGCGGCGCCCGCACCGTGGAGGAGTGAGGATCGCAATCGTCGCCGAATCATTCCTGCCGCTCATGAACGGAGTTACCCACTCCATCCTGCGCGTGCTGGAGCATCTGCAGGAGCGCGGGGATGAGGTGCTCGTGATCGCGCCGTCCACCCAGGACACAGACGTCCCGGACGAGGTCTATGGCGCCCACGTGCACCGGCTCCCCTCGGTCCCTCTGGCCGGCTATGCGAATGTGCGGGTGGCGTTGGGCGGTGTGTATCGGGTCAAGCGAATCCTTGCCGACTACGCGCCCGACGTCGTCCACCTCGCGTCCCCGTTCGTGCTCGGCTGGCGTGCAGCGCAGGCCGCTCACCAGCTCGGCATCCCGACCGTCGCGATCTACCAGACCGAGGTGCCCGGCTACGCTGCGCGCTACGGCGTCCCGTTCCTGGAGAACTGGGCCTGGAACCGGGTGGAACATATCCACCTGCTGGCCTCGCGCACCCTGGTCCCCTCCACCTTCGCGCTCAACCAGCTCCGCGGCCGCGGCATTCCGCGCGTGGACATGTGGCGGCGCGGCGTGGACACGCAGCGGTTCACCCCGGAGAAGCGCGACGCCGGCTGGCGGGCGTCCGTAGCCCCCGGCGGCGAGCGCCTGATCGGGTACGTCGGCCGGCTGGCGGCCGAGAAACAGGTGGAGGATCTGGCGGTGCTGGCGGATATCCCCGGAACCCGTCTGGTGATCGTCGGCGACGGGCCCCAGCGGGCGGCCTTGGAGGCTGCCCTGCCGGACGCCGTCTTCACCGGGTTCCTCGGTGGCGACGAACTGGCCCGGGCGGTGGCGTCCTTCGACCTCTTCGTGCACCCCGGCGAGTTCGAGACCTTCTGCCAGACCATCCAGGAGGCCATGGCTTCCGGGGTGCCGGTGGTGGCCACCGGCCGGGGCGGGCCGCTGGACCTTGTGGAGAATTCGCGGACCGGCTGGCTCTACGAACCCGGCGACCTCGCCGGGCTCAGGGCCCGCGTGATGGACCTGATGGGCGACGACGCCAAGCGCCGCGCGTTCGCCGAGGCCGCGCATGCCTCGGTTCAAGGCAGGACGTGGTCCGCCCTCGGGGCCGAGCTCGTGGGCCATTACAAGGCCGTCACCCGGGAACCCGCCGTCGCCCGCTCCCCCCTCGTTGCCCTATCACTTAAGGCTGCTAAACAGGGGTTTTAAGCACCATTAGTGATAGAGCAACCCGAAGAATGGAGGCGGGGCCAACGCGGACCGGACCCGCCCTGCGCTCGTGGTGACACCTCCGGGACCGTCGGGACGCCTATGATTTCCCGATGGGAGGGTTCTAAATGACTGATTGGTCTCAGATGTGCACGGCGGTAACCGCGTGACGGCGCCGTCGAACCCGGCGAGAGCATCCGGCAAGGCCCCACAGTACGGGGACCTGGTGGAATCCTGCCCCGACGCCCTGCTCGTGCTGGCCGAGGACGGCACCATCAGGATGGTCAACGCCGCCGCGGAGCGCATGTTCGGGTACCCCCGTGGGGAGCTCGCGGGCCTGGACCACCGCATGCTCCTGGCCGAGGGATTCAGGAACGGGTTCCAGCGGATGTTCTTCACCCTTCGCCGTGAAGCGGACAGCACAGCCGCCGCAGACGCCGAAACTGCCGTTGCCTCTGCTGCTGCCCACGTGCCGATGGAGGTCTACGGGCTGCGGCGGGACGGCACAGAGTTCCAGGCCGAGGTGGCCTGCTCCCTCGTCGTCACCGATGCCGGGCCTCACTCCGGTGCCGCCGGCGGTACCGACGCCGATGCAGGCGCCGACGCCGACGCCCGGACGGCCGGCATGATTGTCGCGATCCGCGACACCTCGCACCGCGCGGAGACCGACGACGGACTCCGCGAGGCGATGTCGCTGCTGAGCGCGACGCTCGAATCCACAGCCGACGGCATCCTGGTGGTCAGCAGCGAGGGCGAGATCGCCGGCGTCAACAGCCAGTTCGTCACCATGTGGGGCATCCCGCGGGAGCTGCTGGCCACCCGCGACGATGGGGCCGTCATGGACTTCGTTCTGGACCAGTTGAAGGATCCCGCCCAGTTCATTGAAAAGGTGGTTGCCCTCTACGCCGATCCCGCGGCCGAAAGCCACGATGTCCTGGAATTCCGCGACGGCCGGACGTTTGAACGCTATTCCCGCCCGCAGAAGGTCGCGGACCACGTGGTCGGACGCGTGTGGAGCTTCCGCGATGTGACCGCGGCCAAGGTGGCCCAGGACCGGATTGCCCGGGCCATGGCCGACCTCGCCGAGCAGTCCGCCCAGCTCAAGGCGCTGGCGTTCCGGGACGGATTGACCGGCCTGTCCAACCGGCAGCAGTTCAACGACAGCCTCGCCAGCGCCCTCGCAGGCCCGTGCGGCACCGCCGTGGACGTCCTGCTATTGGACCTTGACGACTTCAAGGAAGTCAATGACATCCTGGGCCACCACGCCGGGGACCAGATGCTCATTGAAGTGGGCCGGCGGCTCCGGACGTGCGTCCGGCCGAACGATGTCGTGGCCCGCCTGGGCGGCGACGAATTCGTGGTGCTGCTGGTCGGCTCGCTGGATCCCGAAGCTGTCGCCGCCAGGATCGTCGACTCGCTGCGGGTGCCCGTGTGGATTGATGGCACCATGCTGCGGCCCAGCCTCAGCCTGGGGCTCGCCTCGATCAGCGAGGACGCCGTGGACGCCTCCGAGCTCCTGCGCCGTGCCGACGTCGCGATGTATGCCGCCAAAGCCGCCGGCAAGAACCGGTACATGCGCTTCCGGCCGGAGATGATGAAGGCCCTGGTGGACCGCAACGATCTCGAGGCCGGTCTGCGGCTGGCGGTGGACAACGGGCAGATTGCCGTGCACTACCAGCCGATCGTCTCGGCGGACCGCGGAACCGTGGTCAAGGTCGAGGCGCTGGCCCGCTGGGTGCGTGACGGGGCGCTGGTTTCGCCCAAGGATTTCATTCCGGCGGCGGAACGCAGCGGCCTCATCGTCGAGATCGGAACCGAGGTCCTGCTGCGCGGCTGCACCGAGCTCAAGCCCTGGCTGGATGAGGACGCCTCCCGGTCCCTGGCCGTGAACGTCTCCGGCGTCCAGCTCCAGCATGGGGACTTTGCCGAACTGGTGCTGGCCGTGGCGGAGTCCTGCGGGGTGGATGCGCGCCAACTGGTCGTGGAAGTCACGGAAAGCGTGTTCTTCGACGACGACTGCCACGTCATCCGCCAGCTCATGAACCTGCGCACGGCCGGCGTCCGCGTGGCGCTGGATGACTTCGGCACCGGGTTCTCCTCGCTCGGGCGGCTTCAGGGCCTGCCGGTGGACACACTGAAGATCGATCAGTCGTTCGTGTCCATGATCCGCACCGGCGCGGAACAGCTGCCCATCCTCAACGCCATGATCGGCATGGCCCACGGCCTAGGACTCACCGTCACCGCCGAGGGCGTGGAAACGTCCGCGCAGGCCGAGTACCTGATGGAGCTGCGCTGCGATTCCCTGCAGGGCTTCCTGTTTTCGGGCCCGCAGCCGGAGTCCGGGCTGCAGCAGGGACTGGAGCAGGCGGCCCGGGCCATCGCCGCACTGCGGGGCGACCGGGTCACCGGTCACCGGTGACCGGCAAAGCACCGGTGACCGGCAAATCACCGGTCCGATGTGCCGGACGGATGAACTGGACAAACGTACTGGAATGTACTGGACAGATGTACTGGACATTGGGCCGAACGACCCTATGATGCAGTGAAACGCATTGACCCTGGCACCTTGGCCGGGAACATCATCGCTCTATGAACTTCCGTCGCTTTGGGGGCCGGTATCGTCGTGGGAACTGGGTTTGGTGAAGCCCTGCTGGAGCAGGGTCCTGATGCGTTTCTGCTGTTAACTGCGGACGGCACCATCGCTTTCGTGAATTCGGCTGCGGAACGCCTGTTCGGATTTCCACGTGAAGAACTGCTGGGCGTGGACCACGCCGTCCTGCTCACGGAGGAAGGCAGCGGCGGCTTCCTGCGGGTCTTTGGCCGGCTGGGCCGGAAGAGCCGGGCCGGAAGCCGGCCGTTCGCCGCCGTCGGACGCCGCCGGGACGGGACGGAACTCCCCGTGGAGATCACGTGCTCGCTCGTGACGGTCGACGCCGGCACCGCCATGGCGGTCGCCGTCCGGGACGCCGATCACCGCAACGACCCCGACGCCGGTCGGCGGCTGGCCGTCTCCCTCCTGGACGCCACGCTGGAGACGACGTCGGATGGTATCGTCGTGGTCTCCAGCGAGGGCCAGATCACCGGGATCAACGACCAGTACCTGAAGATGTGGGGCATGCCGCCGGAGCTGATCGCGGCCGAAGACCCCACCGCGCTGGTCCGGTTCATCGCCGACCAACTGACCGATCCCGACTACTTCCTGCAAAAGGTGTCAGCACTCTACGCGGACACGGTGATGCAGAGCCACGACGTCCTGGAGTTCGCCGACGGCCGCACCGTGGAGCTGCACTCGCGCCCGCAGAAGGTGGCGGACAGGATCGTGGGACGGATCTGGAATTTCCGCGACATCACCTCGCGCCGGCGCGCCCAGGACCAGGCCCGCCGCGCCATGGAGGAACTGGCCGAGCAGGCCGGAAAGCTCAAGGAGCTGGCCTTCCAAGACCCGCTCACGGGGTTGGCCAACCGGATGCTCTTTAATGAGCGGGCCGCGGCGGCGCTGCTCACGCCGGACCCTGTGCACGTCCTGCTCCTGGACCTGGACGACTTCAAGGAAGTCAACGACGTCCTGGGCCACCATGCCGGCGACGAGATGCTCGTGGAGATCTCCCGCCGGCTCCAGAACTGTGTGGGCCCGCACGGCACCGTCGCCCGGCTGGGCGGAGACGAGTTTGTCGTGCTGCTGGTCGGCTGCCGGGACGCCGACGGCGTGGCCCAGCGGGTGGTCAGCACTCTGAATGCCCCCGTCTCCATCGAAGGCACGCTCATGCGGCCCGGCCTGAGCCTGGGCGTGGCCTCGCGGGACGCCGGGACGGAGACGTCCTCGGAGCTGCTGCGGCAGGCGGACCTGGCCATGTACGCGGCCAAGGAGGCCGGCAAGAACTGCTATGTGCACTTCCGGCCGGAGATGCTCGCCGCGCTGCTGGAACGCACCCAGCTCACGGCCGGGCTGCGCCGGGCGGTGGAGCTTGGGCAGATCATGGTCCACTACCAGCCCGTCATCTCCAGCGACCGGCTCGACGTCGTGCAGTTCGAGGCGTTGGCCCGCTGGGAATGGGACGGCGAGCTGATCCCGCCGGACGATTTCATCGAGACGGCCGAACGCAGCGGCCTGATCCGGGAGATCGGGGCTGAGGTCCTGCGGCGCAGCTGCACCGAGCTCGCGCCGTGGCTGGCCGAGGATCCGTTCCGGAGCGTCGCCGTCAACGTCTCGGGCGTGCAGCTGCAGCACCGGGACTTCGCCGAGCGCGTCCTGGACATTGCGGCCTGGAGCGGCGTGGACCCGCACCAGCTGGTGCTGGAAGTGACCGAGAGTGTGTTCTTCGATGCCCACTCCCACGTGATCGGCCAGCTCGAGACCCTGCGTGAAGCCGGCATCCGCGTGGCCCTGGACGACTTCGGGACCGGCTATTCCTCGCTGGGCCGGCTGCAGGACCTGCCCGTGGACGTGGTCAAGGTCGACAAGTCCTTTGTGTCCATGCTGCATACGGGCACCGAAAAGCTGCCCATCCTCACCTCGATGATCCACATGGCCCACAGCCTGGGGCTGAAGGTCACGGCCGAAGGCATCGAGACGCCGGCCCAGGCCCGCTACCTCATGGACCACGGCTGCGATGCCCTGCAGGGATTCCTCTTCTCCCGCCCCGAGCCCGCTGCGGCCAGGGAGCGGGCCGTCCGCAACTCGGTGGCGGCCATCGCGGCACTGGAGGGCGTACCGCTGCCCGGGTAGCCGGTGCGCCGCGGTCCGCCGGGCTGTTGGTGCGCTGCACTTCGGCCCGATTCAGCACTTTCGACACATTCAATCGCGGCATGATGCCCACCGCCCTCGGCGGGCACGCACCGCATATGATTCAGTGAGCGCAGCGCGCCCGGTTCTCCGCCGGGCGCCCGCTATCATCATCCGTCGCCTGGGGGGCAGTCAAACATCGTGGAAGCCGGTTTCGCACAGCAACTGTTGGAGTACAGCCCGGACGCCCTGCTGCTGGTCAGCCGGGACGGATCCATTTCCTTCCTCAACACGGCAGCGGAGCGGCTCTTCGGCTATTCCCGCGCGCAACTCCTCGGTGCGGACCACAGCCTGCTCCTGGCCGAGTCCTCCCGGGAAAAATTCCACGGCGTCCTGGCCGGGCTGGCCGCGGCCCCCAGTCCCCACGCTCCGTTCGCCGGCTCCGGGCGCCGGGCCGACGGCACCGAACTCCAGGTCGAAATCACGTGCTCGCTGGTCCCGGCCCCAGCAGCAGCGCCCGACACCGGAACCTCCGTCGCCCTCGCGGTCCGCGACGCCGGCCACCGGAATGCAGGCACCGGCCCGGTGGCCGGAGCCACCCACAGCAGTGCCGCCCTCAGCAGTGCTGTGGGTGGCGGCGCGACCCACGGCAGCGCCGGCAGTTCGCTCAGCGGCGACTTCCGCCGTCGTACCCCTAGTGCTGCGGGCGCTCCGGGCGCCGCACGGGCGGCAGGGGCGGCTCCCGCGGCATTCGCCGGGCACGACGACGAACTCAAGGCCGGGTCCCTCCGCGATCCACTGACCGCGCTGCCCAACGGCCCGTTCTTCAACGAGCGGCTCGCCGCGGCGCTGCGCCGGCCGGATCCCGTGGACGTCCTGCTGCTGGACATCGATGACTTCAAGCACCTCAACGACATGCTGGGACGCTCGGCGGCCGATGAACTGCTGGTGGAGGTCGCGAGCAGGCTGCGCAACTGCGTCCGCCCGCACGACACCGTGGCCCGGCTGGACGGCGACGAATTCGCGGTGCTCCTGACCGAATGCCTCAACGCCGACGCCGTGGCCAAGCGGATCACCGAGGCCCTGCACCAGCCGCTGCGCGTCGGCGGCACCATGGTCCGGCCCGGCGTGAGCATGGGCCTGGCGTCCAAGTCCGCGCAGACCCTGGACGGGGCCGAACTGCTGCGGCAGGCCGACGCCGCCATGACCGCGGTCAAAGCCGCCGGCAAGGACAACTGGTTGCGGTTCCGGCCGGAGATGCTGAACACCGCGGCCCACAAGGCCGACGGCGAGACTGGGCTCCGCCGCGCCGTCGAGCTCGGCCAGATCTCCGTGCACTACCAGCCCGTGGTGTCCCCCGGCATCGGCTCGGTGGTGCAGTTCGAGGCGTTCGCGCGGTGGGAACGGCACGGCCGGCTGGTGCCGCCCAACCAGTTCCTGCCCGTCGCGGAGCAAAGCGGTCTCATCCGCGAGATCGGAGATGAGGTCCTGCGCCGCGCCTGCGCCGAGATCCGGCCCTGGCTGGCCGGCGACGCCGCGTACAGCGTCGCGGTGAACGTCTCGGGCCTGCAGTTCCAGCACCGGGACTTCGCCACGGACGTGCTCGCGATTGCCGCGTCCACGGGCGTTGACCCGCACCAGCTGACGCTTGAGCTGACGGAAAGCGTGTTCTTCGATGCGTCCTCGGACGTGCTGGGCCAGCTGCGTCACCTGCGGGAGGCCGGCGTCCGGATTGCGATGGACGATTTCGGCACCGGATACTCCACGCTCGGCCGGCTCCGGGAACTGCCCCTGGACATGGTCAAGATCGACCGTTCCTTCGTGGCCATGATCAAGACAGGACAGGAACAGCTCCCGTTCTTCGGCACCATGGTCAACGCCGCGCACGCCCTGGGCCTGAAGGTCACGGCGGAAGGCATCGAGACCCCGGCACAGGCCAAGTACCTCATGGACCGCGGCTGCGACTCCCTGCAGGGCTACCTCTTCGCGAAGCCGGCCCCGGCCAGCGACCTCGCCGGGACCATGGAGAGCGCCCTCACCGCCCTGGACAAGGTCGACGCCGGGCAGTGACCCTGTTTGTGCCCCCTGTTGCCGGGCGTCACCGGGTCGGCGCGCGTTGGCGCCGCCACACTCCGCCGCACTCCGCCATTGGACCCAAACGGCCGCTAAGCATCATGGCTTAGCGGCC
>NZ_BAAAQB010000025.1:359059-360564 GCF_039531445.1 Arthrobacter humicola
CCGCCCCAGGAGCCCCAGAAGTCGGGGTCCCGGCGGGGTCCCCGCTCTAGCGCTTTTCGCAGGCGATGCCGTCGTTGTCACGGTCGAGGTCGTACTCGCCCCAGTGGCGCGCACCGCCGTCGTTGTAGCTGTAGACGGTGTTGTCGACGCGGAAGTTGGTGACCGGCTTTCCGCTGGTCTTGTCGCGGGCGCCAGCGCGGCCGACGCCGTGCGGGTAGACCTTGTTCAGCTCCGTGCAGTTCTTGTACGACTTCGGCGCGGGCGCAGCGGATGCCGGCACGGCCGTGGCGCTCAGAACGACGGCGGTTACCGCCAGGGACGAGACAAGCAATTTCTTCAGGCGCACGGTAGACAGCACTCCCCCAAATAGAAGCCCGGCCGCGTGTCGGCGAGGGGCAGGAAAATGCTACCCCACCGATTCGCCGTTTCCCGTGAGGCTCCGCCCTGGTGAATTACTGCCGGGGGTCCAGCTTGTCGCTGTCCCGGGCCACCATCGCTTCGCTGCGCTGCCACAGCGCCTTGGCCAGGCCGGCGTCGTAGGCCTGCTTGTTGGCCTTGGAGAGCGTCCGCTTCGCGTAGTAGGTGCCCGAGATCCAGTCGTGGCCCGGGGTGGCGTTGGCGAGCCACACAAGGGTGTCCGCGCCCTGGTCCGGGGTCAGCATGAAGCGCTTGAGGAACGACTTGTAGGCGAAGCGCATGGGGCTCGTGGAGTCAGCCGCGAAGTTCGTGGCCACGCCGCCGGGGTGGAAGGCCGCCGTCGAGATCCCCTCGGCGTTGTAGCGGTTGTGGAGCTCGGTGGTGAAGAGGATGTTGGCGAGCTTGGCATTGCCGTAGGCGCGGTTGGTGGAGTAGCTCCGGGCCGCGTCGAGGTCGTCGATGTCCAGTTTGCCGAAGATTGAATTCGCCACGCTGGAGGTGTTGATGACAGTGGCCTGGCTGGCGGTGAGGACGTCGATCAGCCGGGTGGTGAGCAGGAACGGGGCCAGGTGGTTCACCTGGAAGGTTTTCTCGTGGCCGTCCACGGTGAGCTCTCGGTGTCCCATGATGCCGCCGGCGTTGTTGGCCAGGACGTCGATCCGCGGGTACTTCTCTTTCAGCTGCGCGGCCAAGGTGCGCACCTGTGCGAGCTCGGCGAAGTCGCTGACAAAGAAGTCGGCGCCGATTTCCTTTGCGATCGCCTCGGTCTTCTCCGCGGAACGCCCGACGACGACCACGCGGTCCCCCTGCTGGGCGAAAGTCCGTGCGGCGGAGGCACCGATGCCGTCGCTGGCTCCGGTGATGACGATAGTGCGCTCGGGCATTGACGTGTCCTTAGAACGAAAGCGGCCGGCTGGTCTTTTGGAATCCAGCCCCGTCGCATTCTAACGATCCCAACTCGGAGAACGTTCCGCTGGAGCCGGGGCTTTCCCCGGAGTCTGCTGGGAGTTTACCGAAACTGGTGCGGGTTCTAAATCGAAATTGATGCAGGTGTTAAATGCGGGAGGACCCCCAACCTGTGGTTGGGG
>NZ_BAAAQB010000026.1:0-607 GCF_039531445.1 Arthrobacter humicola
AGCTCCTCGGAGGGCTCGGCACCGTCCTGATCCAGCGCATCGGCCCAGCCCCGGGCCACCCGGGCCAGGAAGTCCGCGTCGTTCTCCGCGGCCGTGCGGGCCCCGGCGTCACAGGCGTGCCGGACCTTCTCCAGCGCCGCCGTGATGATCGTCGCGGCCCGGGATGCGACCTCCCCGGACGCGACCGCCGCACCGAGTTCCGCGTGCACGGCCGGGACGGGCTGGCCGGCAAGTCCTTGGCGGGGCAGCAGGCCCCCGGCCAGGGACAGCCGGCGCTTAGCCTCCGGCGCACCGATCCGCAGCCGCGCCCGCAGGAACTCCGCCGTGCTCCGATACCCGTCATCGACCACCGCCGCGTCACCGGCCGCATCCCACGGCACACCCTCCCCGGACAGCGCATCGGGCGAAGCCGCAGAAACGGGCACACCGTCGATCCCACCATTGATTCCGCCGTCGGTCCCGTCATCGGCCACAGCACCACTCACCGTGCCGGATGGTGCGCCGGCGGCCGCGGTTCCGGGGGCGTCGTCGCGCCAGCCCGTCGTCCACGACATGCCGGCCCCCGCCGCCGTCCTCGCCCCCGCGGACTGCGTCCTGGTCCGGCCCA
>NZ_BAAAQB010000026.1:788-118507 GCF_039531445.1 Arthrobacter humicola
CCGCCCGGCCAGGTCCATGCCGCCGCCTGCGCCGCGGCCGGTGCCGGGATCCGCGCCGCAGCCTGCAGCGCGACCGGTGCACCGATCCGTGCCCTGCCTGTCGTCCCCGAATGGAATGAAACCCCTGGCGGTTTCCATGACACCAGTCTCCTCCGGGGGTCTGACAGTTTTAGCGGGGGCCGTGTGCGAGCCCACTGCCGCCGCGGAGCGGTTGCCCGGCCGCCAGGATTTCAGGGCACTCGGGTCAAAGCGCGCGGGTCAGGGTGCGCGGGTCAGGACCCGCGGCCGGCCAAACTGCGTGCGCACTCCGGGCGAGAAGAGCACGGACTCCGGTGCCCCGGTGACTTCAATGCCGGCAGCGCGCACCAACTGATCCTCCAGCCGGGTCACGTGCGCCTGGTACAGCGGCCACGCGCTGTGCTCGTTGGGAACATAGAGGGTCTTGCCCCTAAACCGGGAATGCAGGCCGAACCGGGCCGTCAGGTGTACTGATAACGAGTCGGTCGCTTCGACGTCGAACTCCGGGACGACGGCGAAATCGCTCCGAGCGCCTCCCCGGAAACGCCGCACCAAGTAACCGCTCTGGGGCCCCGCCATGCCGGCGGCTCCAAGCTCCTCAGGTGGCACGGCATCCCCACCGGCGAAGCTCGCGCGAGACCAGACATAGGGAATCCCGGCGGCCCGCGCAGCGAGCACCACCGCCAACCGCGACGCATCCAGACTGAGGAAGACTACTCCCCGGGTGCCGTCCGGTTCCCGGGAGTAGAGGCGCACGTTGATCTCGGTGAAGCTTCCGAAATACGGGATACCGGGTCCGCGGCCCAGACCGGCGCCTTGCATTCGAAAACCGATGAGCCCCACCCAGGCGGATCCGTCAAAGCTGTCCGGGACAACTCCCGGAGGCATGAACGACGCCGCCACCGGCTCAGGAATTCGCCAGTGCAGGAAGACAGCATCGGTCCAGCGTTGATCCATGATGATCGGGCGCGGCAGCTCGGGTGCGGCGGGCCAAGGATCTATGTTCATGTGAATTTTCCTTCCTGCAAGCTCCGTAGTTCAGCGCCCCCACCTCGAACGTCGGCTCAGTTCAGATGTCGCCTCAGTTCGGCGGCGACGTCTGGAATGGCTTTAGCCGGTCACTGAGGAGGCCGATGGACCTCCGCGCTGGCTCTGCCAGGGCCAGCGTCCGGTGATTTCCAGCTCGAGCGAGAAGCTCAGGAAGGTCCGAATGAGCACAATAATGCCCAGCACGCCGACACCCTCGAAGGTCGGAGTGACGGCGACCGACCGGATGATGTCGGCGGCGACCAGCAGCTCCAGACCCAACAGGATGGACCGGCCCAGCAGTTGCCGGTAGGAACGGTAGACGGTCAGCGGCGCGGAGCCCGCCGGGCGCCGTTCCGGCTGATATCCCCGCAGCGCCAGGGGGATGGATATGACCGCGCCGATCACCATGACGGCCACTCCCGCGAAGTCCATGAAACTGCCGACCGTCTCAATAGTGTGCTGAAGATCCATGGGTCCCCTCAATGAAGGTGGTAGTGAAGTGTGCGGTGATCAAAGCAGGCCCTAAGGGTGTCGGACGCCGACCCCGGCAAGAATGGCCCGGTAGCCTTCGCGGAAACTCGGGTACTGAAACTCGAAGCCGGTGCTGCGGAGCAGGGCGTTGCTCGCCCGCTTGTTGCCACCCCGTGACGGTTCCCCGCCCGACGGCGAAGTCCCGCCCGACGGCGAAGCCGCGCCCGATGCGTCCGCCGACTCCGACGCCGGCTGGGGGAGTCCCAGCTCGGCCGCCAGGAAGCCCAGCACGTCACCGAGCTCGGCCGGTTCGTTGTCGACGCCTATGTACACGGGCCCGGGGACCGCATCCATGGTGCACAAGTGGACGATTGCCGCGGCGGCGTCGTCCCGGTGAATACGGTTGGTAAAGCGCGACGTCGCCGGAAAAACGGCCGTTCCGCCGCGCACCTGGTCGATCAGTCGGGTCCGGCCGGGACCGTAGATGCCGCCCAGCCGCAGCACGACGGGGGTGATGCCGGTGCCGCTCAAACGGCGGTAGAGGAGTTCCTCTGCTTCGCGGATGATGCGGCCAGAAAACCCGCCGGGTTCCGGCGTCGTGCGTTCATCGATCCAGCCGCCGCCGGCGTCACCGTAGACCGCGGTCGAGGACACAAACAGGACCCGGCGGACGGTGGCTCCGGACGCCAGCACTGCGTCCAGCACGTGTGCGAGACCATCTACATATGCACTCCGGTAGGCATCTTCCGTGGGGGAATCGGCGGCAATCGCGACGACGACGGCGGTAGTGTCCGTCGGGACGGCCGGCAGCTCGCTCGAACTCAGGTCCGCGGCGACCCCCTCAATCGCAGCCGGAAGCTTGCCCGGCGAGCGACGCCAGCCCACCACACGGTGTCCGGCGGCCGCGAAACGCAGCCCGGCCTCAGTGCCCAAATCGCCGCAACCGGCCAAAAGTACAGTCATAGGGCCAGTCTGCCAGCCTTCACGGAGCGCTGCGCACAGGCCCGGGCAAAACTTGAACTGAACTTGTGGCCCACTGAACCAGCGGACCCGACGCCAGACCCCGACGCCAGGCACCGCCCGACGTCGGACCCCGCCCGACGTCGTTCGGCTGCAGCCGCTCGGCTACCTCGCCGGAATCGGGAAGAAGGCCCGCGGGTCCTGCAGCAGGGCCGGGTAATCGAAGGCCGAGCGGTCCACGATCTCGTCGACCTGGAAGTTGCGCGCGAACTGGCCGTCCACGGTGATCGGACGGCCCAGGACCTTGCCGATGGCGAAGGAGGTGCCGCCGTTGACCGGGATGGCGACCACGGAGTTGCCCGGAAGGGTGGTGAACGCATCTTCTTGCTGCTGGCGCTTGCGGGTGGGCTTCTTGACGAGCTGCTTCGGCGGCAGTTTGCGTACCTTGGGGCGGCGGGAGCCCGAATCTGCGTAGACGAACTGGTAGTCGTCATCGGCCGCGGGCTTGGCGCGTCCCACGGGCGGCAGGCTGACAGTCTTCAGCTGCTCCGGTTCGGTGTCGCCGAGCGGCAGGCGCAGGACCCACATCCGCTCCCCGGCAGGATCCTCGGGCACGAGCTCGAGCCTGGGCTCCGGCCAGACATACTCCAGGTCCGGGTCCGCGCCCGGGAAGACCTTGGCATAGAACCGCGGATCCTTGGCGATCAGCCGGGACCGGTGGCTGAGGTGGAAATCCGGCTCGCCAAGCCACGGCGGCATCGGAATCTTGGCGGCGTAGTCGGGGTGGGCCGCCTGCGGGGCAAATTCCATGATCTTCTCGCGCGTGGTGTCCTCGCCGCCGCGGGCCGTCCATTCATCCACCACGGCCAGGCCGTACATCGTCAATGCGGGGACGTACCCCATCCACATCCGGATCGCCGGGTGCGACTGCCAGCCATACTCCGGGATCACCAGCGCACGCAGAATCTGCAGCGCTTCAACGCGCTGCTTGCCGAGCCGCTCGCGGTCCAAAACCGCGGCGCTCTGCTGGAAATCGGGGAAGGGGAGGAAAGTCTGCATCTCTCCAGTTTGAGGCCACGCGACGAATCCGCCAATTGCACAGGACCGCGCGTGCGCATGTTCACATTTTGGAATGAAGCAGACAGCTCATTACGAAGGGGCGTAATATAGCAGGACCCCATCAATGCCGCCCGGAGGACACGCCATGAATCCAGCCCCTGTTATGCCGTTTGTGCCGAAATACGGCCAGCTGCTCGACCCGGAAGCGAACGGCATTGTGGTGCTGGAGGAGGTCATTCTTGACCCCGTGGCAGCCCGTAAGGAACAGCATGGGTTCCGCGCCGCAATGGCATCGGTAGCGCTGACCATGCGGCGGATTCTGGCGCTTCGCCTCTTCATCGCCGTCGTGGCGATCGCCAACCTGCCCCTCTTCTTGCTCAACACGGGCTGGTGGATTTACGTCGTCTCACTAGCCCTGGTGGTTGGCGTCCACGCCGCAGTGTCCTGGCTGAACCGGAACGAGCCGCGGATCAAGCAGCGCCGCATGCTGGAACTGCACCTGCACCGCGAGCGGAGCGACAACTACCGCAAGGTCCGCGACGCTGTGAAGTACGTCATCGACGCCCCTGCGCGCGTGAACGAAAACCTCTACCTGGAACTGCTCGCCGCGAAGCGGGTGGCACTGCACCTGGCTATGGGCACCGTGGCCCTGCTGGACACGAGCGACGACGCCGCGTGGAAACTTCAGATTGTCCGCGAAATCCCGCAGGCCGCCTAGCCGGCACCGACCACCCGAGAAGCACGGGTCACTCACGCACCACGACGCCGGAGCGTTCCCTCGAGGGATTGCTCCGGCGTCGTGCTGTAACGGCGTCGTGCTGTAGCGGGTGGCCTATCCGGGAAGCTGCAGCACCTGGCCCGGGAACACCACATGGGGGTTGCTGATGGTCGCCGCGTTCGCGTCGGCCAGCAAGCGCCAGCCTCCGGCAATGTTGAGCTTCTCGGCGATCGTACTCAAGGTTTCGCCGCTCCGGATGGTGTAGGTCTGGCCACTGACTGATACCGGTGCAACGTGGCGGGGTGCCGGGACGGCTGCCTTGAGCGCTACATTCCGCACAGGCACCCTGGCTGGGGCTGCAACCGCGGCGGGCTGTCGTGACGTTGTTGCGCTCTGCGGAGCCCCGGCGCCTCCGTGCAGGCCCAGCTTCGCGGCGCAGGCGGGCCATGCGCTCCAACCCTGGGCGGCCTGCACTTTCTGGGCGACGGCGATCTGTTGCTCACGGCTGGCATTGGCCGCAGAGCCTGTTCCGCCGTAAGCGGCCCAGGTGCCGGGGCTGAACTGCAGCCCGCCCCCGTAACCGTTTCCGGTGTTGGTGCCCCAGTTGCCGCCACTTTCGCATTGGGCCAGGGAGTCCCACGTGGAGGCGGGGGCTGTGGCCGGGGCGGCCGCGTTGGCTGCCGAGGCCGACAATGCGACGCCTGCAATCGAGACAGCCGCCAGAGTGATGCCGCGGCGCGCGGCAGTGCCATAGGTGGATTTCTTCATGGTTCAGATGCTCCTGAGGGCCACCGGCGCTCGGTCCGTCCCCGGACGTTGTCGCGCCACTGCCCGCCCCTGACATTAGAGGTCATTACGGTGTCTACCGGTCGGGCAGTATCTGGTGGTGGCAGCACCGGGCATTCAATACCCGGTTGCCGGGCATGCAAACCACATTAAGGCAGGGCCCGTCCGTTATCAAGACGTTATTTTTCTCGCTTCTGCCGTTATCATCCCGCCGCTGGCTCACGCGAACATGTTCGCGTCAGCCCCCAAGCATGGTGGCCAGGTACGGCGCCGTCCGGCTCGTCCCGGAGCGCGCGACGGCGGCGGGCGTCCCGGTTGCCACGATCTGACCGCCGGCGTCGCCGCCAGCCGGGCCCAGATCGATCACCCAGTCCGCGGCGGCCACCACATCCATGTCGTGCTCGACCACGATGACGGTGTTGCCGGCGTCCACGAGCCGGTGAAGCTGGGCCATGAGGAGTTGGACATCGGCCGGGTGCAGGCCGGTGGTGGGCTCGTCCAGCAGGTAAAGGGAGTGGCCGCGCTGGGCCCGCTGCAGTTCGGTGGCGAGCTTGATGCGCTGGGCCTCACCGCCGGAGAGCTCGGTGGCCGGCTGGCCGAGGCGCAGATAGCCCAGCCCCACCTCGCGCAGCGTCTCCAGGCTGCGTGCCGCCGCAGGTACCCCGGCGAGGAACTCCGCGGCGGCGTTGACGGTCATGCCCAGGACCTCGGCGACGTTCTTGCCGCGGTAGGTGACCTCAAGGGTCTCCGGGTTGTAGCGCGAGCCGTGGCATTCCGGGCACGGGCCGTAACTGCCGGGCAGGAACAAGAGTTCCACGGCCACAAAGCCTTCACCCTGGCAGGTCTCGCAACGGCCCCCGGCAACGTTGAAGGAGAAGCGTCCGGCGCCGAAGCCCCGGGCCCTGGCCTGATCCGTGGCCGCAAATTCCTTGCGGACCGCGTCGAAGAGTCCGGTGTAGGTGGCGAGGTTCGAGCGCGGGGTACGGCCGATCGGCTTCTGGTCCACCTTGACCAGCCGGTCCAACCGGTCCAGCCCGGTGACCGGACCAACACTGAGCGGCTCGGCGGACTCGCCGGCCTCGGACTCCAGGTCCTCGGGGGCTTTCGCCGCTGCACCGGCCTCCGGATGGAGCCGGGCGCCTACGACGTCGGCGAGGACCTGGCTGACCAGCGTGGACTTGCCGGAACCGGAGACGCCCGTGACTGCGGTTAGCACGCCCAGCGGGAAGTTGGCGTCGAGGTCGCGCAGGTTGTGCCTGCTGATGTCCCGCAGTTCCAGCCAGCCCTCGGCTTCCCGGCGGGCGCCGCCAGCCGTGCCAGCGTCAGCCGAGCGGCCGCCGTCGTCGTCCCTCGTGTCAGGGCCGCCGGCGGAACCTGCCGAACCATCCGGGAACAGGAACGGCCGGGTGACCGACGCGTCCACCTCGGCGAGACCGGCCACGGGACCGCTGTAGAGCACTTCGCCGCCGCCCTCACCGGCGTGCGGACCCACATCCACCAGCCAGTCGGCGCGGCGAACAATGTCCATGTTGTGCTCCACTACGAACACCGAGTTGCCGGAAGACTTGAGCTGGTCCAGGACCGAGAGCAGGGGCTCGGCGTCGGCGGGGTGCAGCCCGGCGGAAGGCTCGTCCAGTACGTAAATCACGCCAAAAAGGCCGGAGCGGAGCTGGGTGGCGATCCGCAGCCGCTGCATTTCGCCGGGGGAGAGGGTGGGGGTGGAGCGGCCGAGGGCGAGGTAGCCCAGGCCGAGGTCCAGCAACACGGTGAAGCGCTGCAGGAGGTCCCGGGTGATCGCGACGGCCACCTCGTTGCCCTCGGCGGAGGACTGTTTGCCGGGGGTCTGTTTGCGTGAGGCGGTTCCGGCCTGTGTGAGCTCGGTGGTAGGGCGAATGATGTCTGCCAGCTCCGTCATCGGGACCGCGTTGAGCTCGGCAATCGTGCGGCCCGCGAAGGTCACGGCCAGGGCGGCGGGCGTCAGGCCGCTGCCGCCACATCGCGGGCACGGGCCGGTTTCCATGAAGCGCAGCACCCGGTCGCGCATCGTGGTGCTCTTGGAATCGGCCAGGGTGTGCAGCACGTAGCTCTTGGCGCTCCAGAACCGTCCCTTGTAGGGCTTGGCGACGCGGTCGCGCTGCGGCGTCACCTCCACCACGGGCTGTTCCTCGGTGAACAGGATCCAATCGCGGTCCTTCTTGGGCAGGTTCCGCCAGGGCGTGTCGACGTCGTAGCCCAGGTGGGTGAGGATGTCGCGCAGGTTCTTGCCCTGCCAAGCGCCGGGCCACGCGGCGATGGCGCCGTCGCGTATGGTGAGCGAGGTGTCCGGGACCAGGGAGGTTTCGGTCACGGTGTGCGCGATCCCCAGGCCGTGGCACTCCGGGCAGGCTCCGGCGGCGGTGTTCGGCGAGAACGCGTCCGAGTCCAGCGGTGCGGCGCCGTCCGGGTAGCTGCCGGCGCGGGAGAAGAGCATGCGCAGCGAGTTGGACAGCGTGGTGAGCGTGCCCACGGTGGAGCGCGAACTCGGGGTGCCGCGGCGTTGTTGAAGCGCGACGGCGGGCGGCAGCCCGGTGATCATCTCCACTTTGGGGTTGTGCCCCTGCTGGATGAGCCGGCGGGCGTAGGGGGCCACGGATTCGAAGTAGCGGCGCTGGGCCTCGGCGTAGATGGTGCCGAAGGCGAGGGACGACTTGCCGGAGCCGGAGACGCCGGTGAAGGCGACGATCGCGTCGCGGGGCACATCCACATCCACGTTGCGCAGGTTGTTCTCCCGTGCGCCGCGCACCCGCACAAAACCGTCCGTGGGGCTCCCCGGAGTCAGGTCCGGAACGGTGGGGCCGGGCAGTTCGGAAGCATGCTGTTTACTTTGCATTGATTCGACTCTATCGGTGTCGGAGGGGTGCGGGCGTATCGGTGCGGGCATATAGGAGCGCAGGCATATCCTTACCGAATGGAAACAAACGACGCCGGCACGGGCACCGGCACCGAAACCGCCGCCGGCACTGATGCGGCCGCGACTGGCCCTGACAGCGGCGAAGCCCCGGAACTCACCGAGGCGCCCGAACTTGCCGAGATCCCCGTGGAAGCCCACATACTGCCGGTCGCTGAACTGCACTTGCACATTGAGGGAACGCTCGAGCCGGAGCTGATCTTCGCGCTCGCCGAGCGCAACGGGATCAAGCTGCCGTATGCGGACCTGGACGAGTTGCGTTCCCGGTATGAGTTCACCGACCTGCAGTCCTTCCTGGACCTGTACTACGCCAACATGGCTGTGCTGCGGACCGAACAGGACTTCGCGGACATGACGCGGGCCTACTTGAGCCGGGCGGCGCTCGCCGGGGTGCGGCATGCCGAGATCATGCTGGACCCGCAGGCGCACCTGTCGCGCGGGGTATCGCTGGAGACATGTGTCAACGGCGTCGCCTCGGTACTGGCGGGATCCCAGGAGGAGTTCGGCATTTCCACCCTGCTGATCGCGGCCTTCCTCCGCGACCTCTCCGAGGACTCTGCCCTCGAGGTGCTGGAGCAACTGCTCGCTTTGGACGCCCCGATTGCCGGCATCGGCCTGGACTCCGCCGAGGTGGGGAACCCCCCGGCGAAGTTCCAGCGGCTCTTCGCCCGGGCCAAGGACGCTGGCCTGCACCGGATCGCGCACGCCGGCGAGGAGGGACCGCCGTCGTACATCATCGATGCGCTGGACCTGCTGGACGTGGAGCGAATCGATCACGGCATCCGGTGCATGGAAGATCCTGATCTCGTGGAACGGCTGGTTGACGAGCTCATGCCGCTGACCGTGTGCCCGCTGTCCAATGTCCGGCTCCGCGCGGTGGACACCCTAGCCGAGCACCCGCTGCCGGCGATGCTCGCGGCGGGCCTGAACGTCAGCGTGAACTCGGACGATCCCGCGTATTTCGGTGGCTACGTGGACGACAACTTCGCCCAGCTGAAGTCGGTGATCGGCCTGTCCGAGTTCGACTGCGTCAGGATGGCCGCGAACTCAATCCGCTCCTCTTTCGCCACCGACGAGCGCAAAGCCGAGCTGCTGGCCGAACTGGCGGCGTCCGGCGTCTAACACCACGGTTGCCCTATCACTTATGGTCGCTAAAACGGCCGGATAGGAGCCATAAGTGATAGGGCAACGGCGGTGGCGCTTAGACGTCGATCGTGCCCATGTTCGGGTAGCGTGCGCCGGCGGCGACGCCGGCCGGAGCGAGCTCATCCAGACGGTTGAGGTCTTCGGCGGAGAGTTCGACGTCGACGGCCCCCAGGTTCTCCCGCAGGCGGTCGCGCTTCTTGGTGCCCGGGATCGGAACGATATGCGCGCCCTGGGCCAGCAGCCAGGCCAGCGCCAGCTGCGCCGGGGTGCAGCCCTTCGCGTCGGCCAGTTCCTTGACCCGATCCACGAGCTGCAGGTTCCGGGCAAAGTTCTCGCCTTGGAAACGCGGGGAGTGCCGGCGGAAATCGTCCGCCGCAAAGTCATCGGGGCTGCGGAATTGTCCGCTCAGGAAGCCTCGGCCCAGCGGGCTGTACGGGACGAAGCCGATGCCCAGCTCGGCGAGCACCGGGAACACCTTCGTCTCCGGCTCGCGTTCCCAGAGCGAGTATTCGGTCTGCAAGGCGGTGATGGGGTGCACCGCATGGGCCCGGCGGACGGTGTCGGCGCTGGCCTCGGACAGGCCAAGGTGCCGGACCTTGCCGGCCTGGACCAGCTCTGCCATGGCTCCGACGGTGTCCTCGATGGGGACGGTCTTGTCCACCCGGTGCTGGTAGTACAGATCGATGTGGTCCACGCCCAGCCGCTGCAGGCTTGCGTCGCAGGCGGCGCGCACGTAATCGGGGGAGCCGTTGATGCCCACCCAGGATCCGTCGGCCCGGCGTTCGTTGCCGAATTTGGTGGCCAGGACGACGTCGTCCCGTCGGCCGGCGATGGCCCGGCCGACGAGGGTTTCGTTGGTGAAGGGGCCGTACATGTCCGCGGTGTCGAGCAGGCTTCCGCCGGCGTCGAGGAAGGCTTGGATGGTGGCGATGGACTCGTTGTCGTCGCCGTGGCCGTAGAACTCGCTCATGCCCATGCAGCCCAAACCCAGGGCTGAGACGGTGAGCGAACCGAGTGTGCGGGTTTCCATGGAAATCTCCTCAAAAAGAACGGCGGGGGCGGCCTCCGGCACCTGATCCGGCACCGATCGGGCATCTGACAGGGCGGCCGGACGGCGCGCAGTGGGCAGACCGCCACTCTAGGCCCATCGGGCGAGCGGCACAACGGAACAGCGGCCGGCCCGGTTCACCCTCGCCGGAGGATGCGCCGGGCGGCGCCGAACGGCAGAGTGCACGTATGACGAAGACTGGACAGCGGCGCGTCGGATGGCTGCGCGGGGTGATGCCTGGGCTCGACGTCCCCGCCACGTACCAGAGAGAGTGGTTCGGCAAGGACATCATCGCTGGAGTCGTCCTGGCGACGTTGCTCGTTCCCCAGGGCATGGCCTATGCGGAGCTGGCAGGACTGCCGACGATCACCGGCCTGTACACCACCATCCTCTGCCTGCTCGCTTATGCGGTCTTCGGCCCGTCCCGCATCCTGGTGCTGGGACCGGACTCTGCGCTCGGTCCAATGATTGCCGCGACAGTCCTGCCGCTCATCGCCTCCGACGGCGACCCGCAGAAGGCGGTGGCACTCGCGTCGATGCTCGCGCTCATGGTCGGCCTCATCATGGTCCTGGCGTCCGTGGCCAAGTTCGGCTTCATCGCCGACCTCATCTCCAAACCCACCATGATCGGCTACATGAACGGCCTCGCAATCACCATCCTGGTGGGCCAGCTTCCGAAGCTCTTCGGTTTCAAAGTGGACAGCGATACCTTCGTCGGTGACTTCGTGGGCTTTGTTCAGGGCGTGGCCAACGGCGAGACAGTGGTCGCGGCCGCAGCAGTCGGCATCGCCGGGATCGTGCTGATACTTGCCCTGCAGCAGTGGCTGCCCAAGGTCCCTGCCGTGCTCGTCATGGTGGTCCTTGCCATTGTGGCGACCACCGTCTTTGATCTGGCCAGCCGGGGCGTCTCCCTTGTCGGGGAACTCCCGCGAGGCTTCCCGCCGTTCACCATTCCCCGCGTGGAGCTCTCGGATATCGGACTGATGTTCGCCGGGGCCCTGGGCATTGCGCTGGTGTCCCTGACGGACACGATCTCGAATTCGTCGGCGTTCGCGGCACGCTCAGGCCAAGAAGTTCATGGCAACCAGGAGATGATCGGCATCGGTGCCGCGAACCTGGCCGCGGGCTTCTTCCAGGGCTTTCCGGTGAGCACGAGCGGCTCCCGGACAGCGGTCGCGGAACGTTCCGGGGCCAAGACCCAGCTCACGGGTGTGACGGGTGCCGTGCTGGTGCTCCTCATGCTGGTGCTGCTTCCCGGGCTGTTCCGGAACCTGCCACAGCCGGCTCTGGCGGCCGTGGTGATCACGGCGTCCGTGTCTCTGGCCGACATCCCCGGCACCGTGCGTCTGTGGCGCCAAAGCAAGGCCGAATTCAGCTTGTCGCTTGCTGCCTTCCTCGGGGTTGCGTTCCTGGGTGTGCTGCCCGGCATCGGCATCGCCGTCGGGCTGTCCATTCTCAACATCTTCCGCCGGGCATGGTGGCCCTATGAGACGGTGATCGGGCGGGTTCCGGGATACGAGGGATTTCACGATGTGAACTTCCACCCCGACGCGAAGCATCTGCCCGGACTGGTGATCTACCGCTGGGACGCGCCGGTGTTCTTCGCCAACGTCAAACCATTCCGCGACAACATCCGTCAGTTGGCCCGGACCGAACCCAAGCCGCGGTGGATCCTGCTCGCGGCCGAACCGATCACGGATGTGGACACCACCGCCGCGGACGTGCTGATCGAGCTGGACCGCGAACTCGACGCGCAGGGCACGTCCCTGGTGTTTGCCGAGCTCAAACACCGGGTCAAGGACAAGATCGAACTCTACGGGCTCAAACAGGAAATCGATCCGCACCACTTCTACCCCACCCTCGACGCTGCGGTGGCGGCTTACGTGGCTCTCACGGGGGCTACGTGGAGCACGGAGGACTGAGCGTGGACTGACCCGCATTGCTTTGCTACTGGCGGGTACTGGTGAGTTGATCCCCCGCGCGCCCCGGTTGGCGCTGTCATAGTGGGTCACGACACATAGAGTTAACAGATCCCGCTCGCAAAAACCAACGTTTCCTTGGCAAAATGCAGGTGGATCAATTGCTTCTAAAGGAGACCCATGGGCGCGAACACCGCGGAAAACACCAACCTTCGGCTAAAGGCCGTGCTGGATGTCCTGTCAGAGGAGGTATGGACCGGCGAAAAACTGAACGCCGGAGCCGTCCTGGGCGAGGCCATCGTGCGGGTGCCCCTCAATGACCACGAACGTGAACTGCTGAGCGGCGGCATTCCCCGCGGCCACAAGACGCTGACCTCTGCCACGGCCAAGCTGGTCAAGGCCGGCTGGCTGGTCAAGGGCCGCTCCGGCTGGTCCATCACTGACGACGGCCAGCGCGCCACGGTTGCTTTCGCCGAGCCCGGCGCCTTCGCCGAAGCGCTCGACGGCGGTACTCCGGTTCCGGCCGGCACCCCGCTGCCGTCTGCGCCGGCAGAAAAGCCCGCCGCGAAGTCTCCGGCCAAGACTGCTGCGAAGGCCACAGCAAAGACCGCAGCGAAGGCCGAGAAGGCGCCGTCGACAGCCGGTAAGGTCGCTGACAAGGCCGCCAAGCTCGTCGAGGAGGCCGTTGCGCCCGTCGCCAAGGCGGTGCGGAAGCGCAAGCCCGCTGCCAAGGCCCCTGCGGCAGAAGCCCCGACGGCCGTTTCGGCAGCCCCGGCGGCAGAAGCGCCGGCCGTCAGCACCGAAACCATCGAACAGCCGGAGGCCGTTGCGGTTGCCGGCGACTTCAACATCCTGCTGGGCGCCCCGGCCAACTGGGCGCCGCAGTATGACGAAGTACAGATGGAACTGGACCTGGTGGACCAGCTGTGGAAGATCGCCGCGGACATTCCCGCCGGCTTCTACACCTTCAAGATCGCCCTGAACCGCTCGTGGGACGAAAACTACGGCGCGTTCGGCACCTTCGACGGCCCCAACCACGAGGTCCACCACGACGGCGGCGTCCTGGTCATTCAGTACGACCACCGCACCCGGGACATCGTTCTGCCGTAGGCTCTGACACCCTATTTCCCGGCTGACGCGCAAATGACCCTTCGATGCCTGAATTCCGGCATCGAAGGGTCATTTGCGCGTCGCGGGCGGAATTGTGCATCCTGAGCCTGCCCCGGGACCCCGGACCGGCCTAGCATTGCCTCGTGGAGACCGTCGAGCTCGCGGGCCTGCGAATCCGGTACCAGCGTGCGGGCCAGGGGCCGCCGCTGGTCCTGCTGCACGGTGCTTACGAAGACAGCCGGATCTGGCGGCGGCAGCTCGACGCGCTCTCGGATGAATTCACGGTTTTCGCCTGGGACGCCCCCGGGTGCGGAGGCTCCGACGACCCGCCACCGGACTTCACCGGAAAGGACTTGGGCGACGCCCTGGCCGGATTTCTGCGCGAAGCAGTGCCCGGCAGGCCGCACGTCCTCGGACTGTCCATGGGCTCCGGCATTGCCCTGGAGCTCTACCGGACACACCCGTCAGCCCCTGCGTCGCTGCTGCTGGTCTCGGCGTACGCAGGCTGGGCGGGATCCCTGCCGCCCGAGGAAGTGGAGCGCCGCTACGCGCAGGTGCTGGCCGAACTTGAGCAGCCGCCGGAACAATTCATCCCCGTGTGGCTGCCCACGTTGTTCACCGACCGTGCCGATCCCGCGGTGGTGCAAGAAGTCAGCGCCATCATGGCCGACTTCCATCCCAGCGGCATGCGGGCACTCCTAAACGCGAACGCACACGCCGACTATCGCGATGTCCTGCCAACCATAGAGGTGCCCACGCTGCTGCTGTACGGCACGGAGGACGTCCGCTCGCCGCTCAGCGTGGCCCGCGAAATGAACCAGCGGATCCCGGGCTCGACGCTCGTGACGATTCCCGACGTCGGGCACATGGCCGCCGCCGAGGCGCCGGACGCCTTCAATAGGGAAGTGCGGAACTTCCTGCACGGGATTGCCGGGTGAGCCATGCCGAGGATTGACGCTAGAGCCCGGTGATGCCCATCAGAACCGGGTTGGGTCCGGCCGCGGCGGCATCGGGCCTGGATCCGGAATCGGGAGGGGATTGGGCGTCGGGAACGGACCCGGTGCCGGTGATGGCGTGGGCGCCGGTCCTGGCATCGGCTCGGGCCCCGGCTCAGGCCCAGGAACCGGCGGCGGCGTGATCGGACCGGGTTCGGGCGGGAACGGATCCCCGGGCTCCGGCGGCGGCGTCGTGGGTCCCGGTTCCGGCGGAAACGGATCGGGTTCTGGTGTCGGAGGAATTGTCATGTCAGGCTCCCTCAGTCTCTGCGGATGGTGTGTGTTGCGCCGGACTTCCGGTCCGGTGGTCTATCGAGCCGGCCGCCCTGCTCCGGCGCGCAGGACCTTCAGCTCCCAGGGCCGGAGATGCAGTAGGGGCGCCGCGGCATCTGCAGGGTAGTTTCCCAGGACCAGTTCCGCGCTGTCCCAACCAGCTGGAACATCACCAACCGCAACGTCGGCGTCGTCGAGCGTCACCTTCTGGTCCTGACCGGAAAAGTTGCCGAGCACCAGGAACGTGGTATCCGGCAGCGACCGCGTGAACGCGTAGACGTGGGGGTCATCCGGCAGGAGCATCGTGAAGGTCCCGTGCGAGACCACCGGCTCCGCATGCCGCAGCGCAATCACCTTGCGGTAGAAGCTGAAGACCGAGTCCGGGTCATCCACCTGGGCGGCGGCGTTGATGTGGTTGGCGTTCGGGTTCACCGCGATCCAGGGCGCGCCGGTGGTGAAGCCCGCGTGCCGGGAGGCGTCCCACTGGACCGGGGTGCGCGCGTTGTCCCGGTTGAGGGGCGCGAGGGCGGCGAGGACCTCGGCGTCGGTGTGGCCGAGGTGCGTGGTGGCCTCACGGTGGTGGTTGAGGACTTCGATGTCGCGGTAGTCGCTGATCGCACCGAAGGTCATATTGGTCATGCCGAGTTCTTCGCCCTGGTAAACGTAGGGCGTGCCGCGGTGCAGGTGCAGGATGCCCGCCAGCATCTTGGCGGACAGCTCACGGTACGTACCGTCGTCGCCGAAGCGGGACACGGCCCGGGCCTGGTCGTGGTTGCCCCAGTACAGGCTGTTCCAGCCGCGCTCGGCCAGGCCGTCCTGCCAGCGTCCCAGGGTCTGCTTCAGCTCGGTGAGCAGGAGCTTCTTGGGCCTCCACTTGTCGCCCTCTTCCTGATCCAGCGCCACGTGCTCGAACTGGAACACCATGTCCACCTCGGCCCGGGCCGGGTCGGTGTACAGGACGGCTTCCTCCACCGTCACACCGGGCATTTCGCCGACCGTGAGGAGTTCACCGGTGCGGCCGGCGAAGACTTCCCGGTGCATCTCCTGCAGGAACTCGTGCATGCGGGGGCCGTCGATGTAGAAGGGGGTGCCGTCGCCGTAGAGCTTGCCGTCGCCGCGGGGGCTGTCCGGGAGGGAGGTGTCCTTGGAGATGAAGTTGATGACGTCCATCCGGAAGCCGTCCACGCCCCGGTCCAGCCACCAGTTCATCATCTCGTAGACCGCCGCGCGGACCTCGGGGTTCTCCCAGTTCAGGTCCGGCTGCTTCTTCGAGAAGATGTGGAGATAGTACTCCCCGGTGGCCTGATCGAACTCCCACGCGGGCCCGGAGAACGCCGAGCCCCAGTTGTTCGGCTCCGAGCCCGTGCCCGGTGCGGAGCCAGCCCCGGCAGCAGCCGCCTCGCGCGGCGGCCGCCACCAGTACCAGTCCCGTTTCGGGTTGTCCTTCGAGGAGCGGGATTCAACAAACCAGGGGTGCTCGTCCGAGGTGTGGTTGACCACGAGGTCCATCACCAGCTTCATGCCCCGCGCGTGAAGCCCGTCGGTCAGGTCCCGGAGCTGCTCCAGCGTGCCGAAAAGCGGATCGACATTGCGGTAGTCGCTGATGTCGTAGCCGTTGTCGTCCTGCGGCGAGGTATAGATCGGGGACAGCCAGACGACGTCGACCCCCAGGCGCTTCAGGTAGTCCAGTTTGCTGATGATGCCGGGGAGGTCGCCGATGCCATCGCCGTTGGAGTCGGCGAAGCTGCGCGGATAGATCTGATAGACGACGGCGCGTTGGAACCAGTCGCTTGACGTCGCCTTAGGTTCTTCCGCAGGGGCTTGTTCGACCGTCATGGGACTCCTCAGCTGGTCCGGCAGGCGATGCGGGAGAGCGCTGTTGCTGCCCCCGCCAACGTCTGATTATTGACCAGTTGGCGGGGGCTGGGAAGACCTTGCCGGGTTTAGGGCCGGCCCGGCGCTAGTTCTGCGAGGCGATGGCGTTGTCGCGGTCCTCGAAGACATCCTCGCCGGGACCGGAGAAGGCCTTGGAACGCTGGATCGCCTCGATGGACCCGGTGAACAGCTGGGAGTCGTGGGGGTCCGCGTGCCGGTGGTGCTCGTCCGCGGCGGAGACAGTGCCCGGGCGCTGGGACCCCGGGCGCTGGGGACCTGTCCCGGCGTCGGAGGCGCTGGAAGCGGAGGAAGCAGTGGCGGCCGAAGGCAGCCGTTCGAGGCGCACATGGGGGAGCGCCGTCGGGTGGTCCTGCTGCAGGAAGAGCACGAGTTCTTCACGGATCAGGCAGCGGAGGTCGAAGAGGGAGGCGCTGTCCGCGGCGCTGACCAGGATGCGCACCCGGACGAAGCCGGCGGTGGCGTCGGTGATCTGCAGGATGCCCACGCGCTTGTCCCACAGCGGCGTGTCGGCCAGGACCTTCTTGAGCTCAGCGCGCATCGCCTCGACCGGTGCGCGCCAGTCGAGGTCGAACTCCACGGTGCCCATGACCTCGGACTGCCGGCGGGTCCAGTTCTCGAACGGGGTGGTGGTGAAGTAGGTCGAGGGCAGGATCAGGCGGCGGTCGTCCCAGATGTGGACCACCACGTAGGTCAGGGTGATTTCCTCGATCCGGCCCCATTCCTTCTGGACCACCACAACGTCGTCCACCCGGATCGCGTCCGTGAAGGCCAGCTGGATGCCGGCGAAGACGTTGACCAGCGAGGTCTGCGCGGCGAGGCCGGCGACGATCGAGATCACGCCCGCAGAGGCCAACAGCCCGGCGCCGAGGGCTTGGATCGCGGGGAACGTCAGCATCATGCTGCCCAGGGCCACCACCACGATCAGGGCGACGCCGATCCGCCGGGCCAGGATCACCTGGGTGCGCAGCCGGCGGGCGCGGCGGTTGTCCGCGACATCCACCCGGTAACGGGTCAGGACCATCGCCTCGACGATCAGCAGCATGGCGATGGCCAGCCATGCCAGGGAGGCGATGAGCGCAATGAGCAGCAGATGGTCCAAGGCGTGGCGCCATTCGAGGTCCCCGGTGGAAATGGCCAGCGCGATCCGCACGGCGATCAGGCACAGGGAAAAGCGCAGCGGCAGCCGGGCCACGCGGGAGGTCTCGCGTAGTTCGGGTTTGCTGCGGTTGAGCCGGAGCACAATCTTGCGCACCAGCCAGGACAGGACGAGTCCGGCAACCACGGCGAGGGCCATGGCCAGGAACGGCATTGCTTGTGTCAGGAACTCTTGCATTACTTAAGCTCTAGCAAGCTTCCGTGGCCAACTGAAATCGGCGGAATGTCAACGTGCGTCCCGTCACGCCGCTGCGGGCTGTGGCGTCACGCCGGGGCACTCGGCTTCGTTCGGCGGCGCCACGGCCGCACCGGGCCCGGTTCTGTGGCCGCCGCGGCGTGGAACGGCGTGGCCGCCGCGGGACTTTTGGCTCTGGTTTCTGCGGCCCGGCGATCGAGAATGGTCGAACCACTTGAATCCCAGGGGGAGGGTGACATGCGTCGACTTTCGGCACTCGGCACGGCAGCATCGGCCGGCGTCTTGGTTGCGGCGCTGCTCGGCGCCTGCAGTTCGCCCTCCGGTTCTGGTTCGCCGTCGCCAACCATGCCGACCGTGCCGCCTTTGACCTCCGCGCCCGCCAGCAGCGGCGCCGCCGATACCGCGCCGACTGAGCCGTCGGCGGCACCGGACACGCCCGCGCCGACGGCGGCGAACTGGCAGACCCTCAAGACGCCGGACGGGAAGTTGCAGTTCGACCACCCGGCCGAGTGGACCATCAAGGACCGCGGCGCCGAGGCCACTCCCGGCGGGGTGTTCCTGGAGGTCCTCAACCCGGGCGGCAAGTCGCTGGCCACGTTGCGGACCAATGTGGCCACCAGTGCCGAATGCACGCCAAGGATCCCGTACTCGGTACTCGACCTCGTGCCCGTGCCCGCTTTGGCCCAGCAAGGGGTCACCCCTCACTTCATCTTTGAACTGCGGCTCTATCCGGCGGAGAAGGACCCCACGAAGGCCAACGTCATGGCGTACGGCCTCAGCTCGGCACCCAAACCGGCCGGCCCCGACGCCTGCCCGATCTTCCACTACTTCACCTGGCCTCCCGGCGGAGCCTCGTTCGGCGGCGTCTACAACCCCTTCGACACCACCCCCGGCAACGAGCCCAATGTGGACACTCCGGAGGCGTACATGAACACCGCCGAATACCAGAACGTCAAGAGAATGATCACCTCGCTGCGGCCGGCGGGGCAGTAGAGGCGGCCGGGCTCGTGGCAATGGGGATGAAGGGACGGGCGGCGTCTTCCGCCGGTTCGGCAGCGGTTCCGGCAGCGGTTCCCGCTCCTGTACTGTCCGCGCTGACGGTCGCGGCTCTGCTGCTGGTCGGCTGCGGTTCGCCCGCTGGGCCGCCGGCGCCTTCCGGCGCTGCGACGACGGCAGGCTCGACATCGGACACGGCGACGCCCGGAAACTCCCCTGGAAATTCACAGGGAACTGAACAGGGAACAGAGCAGGGAACAGAGCCGGGGACAGCAGCCGGGACCGCGTCGCCGGGCGCTTCATCGGCAACGCCGGGAAGCTCTTCGGGAACAGCATCGGGAACATCGCCGGGAACCGCGCCGCCGGACGGCTCGGCGACGGCGGTGGGGCCGCCGTCGTCGGACTGGAAGACGTTCACGACGTCGGACGGGACGCTGAGTTTCGACTATCCGGCCACCTGGTCCGTCAAGGATCCCGCCGGGCAGGCGCCGCTGGGGGGCGAATTCGTGGACGTTGTGAACGCCGCCGGGAAGCAGATGGCCGCGCTGCGCACCAACGTGGTCACAGGCACCGAATGCGGCGATCAGCAGCCCTACCTGCTGATCGATTCGCAGCCGATGCAGGCACTCACCGAGCCCGGCTCCGCGGACCAGAACGGGCCCCGCTACGTCTTCGAGGCCCGCGGTGACTTCAGTGCGGCGCAAGCGTCGCCGCCAACCATCGCGTCGTACGGAATCACCATGATGCCGCCCGAGACGGGGCCTACGGCGTGCCCGATGTTCCAGCTCTTCCTCTGGCCGCCCAGCGGAGCGCTATTCGGCCAGGCCTACAATCCGGCGAATAACACGACGCCGGGGGACCCCGGGCTGCCATACCTCGCGAAGGCGAAACTCTATGCCACCACGGCCGAGTACCAGGACGTCCGGAAGATGATCACGTCGCTCCGTCCTGCAAAGGGTCCCGTGAGCGAGCCGGCGAAGTAGCCCGGCTACACGGCGGGCAGATGCCGCCGTCGACGGCTTATCGGCCCCGGCGAGGCGCTCCTGCTAGTGCGCGGCCCTGTCCACGGGTTGCTGCGGGCCTCACTGATCAGCCCGGTGCCTGCGCACTCGCGCACGGCCATGATGCCGTCCGCCGCCTGGCGCTTGTCGCCGAATGCTGTGGAAATGGCCAATACGGTCCCGTCGGCGGCGAGAAGCCGGAACCGGACGTTGGATTCCGAGTCAGTGAAGATTTCGAACTGTCCAGCCATCGTCTTGTCCTTTCGGGCAGTTGTTGCTGCCGGGGAGGTTAAGAGCACTTCCTTGTGCTGTTGCCGGTTTTCGACAAGCCGTAGTGCTGGCAGCCAGCCTTGCGCGGACTGCAGCCACGAATAAGAGGCTAAGGTCCCTTAGTGTCTGGTGGGTGAGACCAAATCCGTGAGGCCAAGCTGTAAGACCAATCCTCTGGCCGTGCCGGGCGCTACATTGGGAGCATGACTGACAAGCACCCTGGGCAGTTTTCCGCGGATGCCGGGGAGCCCGTGCGGCTGAACGCGCGGGTGTCCGGCGTGGTCCAGGCGGTCGGCTTCCGGTACTGGACGGTGCGGAAGGCCGAAGACCTCGGGCTGACCGGCACTGTCAGGAACAACGACGACGGCTCCGTGGGCATTGTGGCGGAGGGGCCCCAGCCTCTGGTGCTGGAGTTGCGGCGCTGGCTGCGCTCGTCGGAGGCGCCGGGCCGGGTGGAGGACGTCCAAGAGTCCGTGTCGGCGGCGACGGGGGCGTTTACTAGTTTCCGGGTGGTGTACTGAGCGTCAGCAACCCGTGGCCCAGGACGGCTTTGCGGGACAGCGTCCGGTAGCCCTCGCGGTCGAACAGCACCGTGATGAGATCGCCGTCGTGCCCCATCACCAGGCCCGGACCCCAGAGGGCATGCTCCACTCGGGAGTTCAGCGGGAACGCCTCAGCACCGCTGGCGGAAATGTTGGCGGAGATGCGGGCCGCGGAAACACCGACTGCGGAATCACCGACGGCGGCAGCCCCGCCGTCGTGCTGGCCGTTGTGCCCGTGCTCCAAGAGCAGCGCGGTGCCTTCGGTGCAGGTGTCGCAGTTCCTGCAAGGTTCGGGCAGGTCCTCACCGAAGTAGCCGAGGAGGAACTGGCGGCGGCAGCGGTGCGTCTCGGCATAGTTGCGGATCATCGCGATGCGGGACTTGTCCACGCGCTCGCGGGCTGCGGCGAGCTCGACGGCGCGTTCCACCACTCGGGCGGGGTCCGCCGCCGGGTCTAGCGCCACCTCGAGCCGGACGCCGTCGTGGTGTGCTGTGACGGCGCCGGTGTCCTGCAATTGGTTCAGCAGGCCGGTAATCCGTCGGGCGGGGAAGCCAGTCCACTCGGCCAGCGTCTGTGGCTGGAGCGGGCCGCCCGCCTCCCGCAGCACGGTGAGGACCGCCAGCAGCGAGGCCTCGTCCGGAGTGTGGGTGGCGAAGAAGCGCCGCAGGCCGAGGTCCTCGGAGCGGTAGTGGAGCACTGCGACGGCGGGCTGCCCGTCCCGTCCGGCGCGGCCGATCTGCTGGTAGTAGCTGTCCAACGATTCGGGGATGTCGGCGTGGATGACGAAACGGACGTCGGGCTTGTCGATCCCCATGCCGAACGCTGTGGTGGCAACCACGACGTCCAGGCGGCCGTCGAGGAACTGCTCATGGACGAGTTCCCGCTCGGCGGCCGTGCGGCCGGCGTGGTACGCCGCGGCGCGGAGGCCATTCCGGGCCAGCCTCGCGGCGTACTTCTCGGTGTCCTTCCGCTTGGCGGCGTACACCAGCCCGGGCCCGCGCCCGGGCTTCGCGGGGATCGGGCCGGGGACACCTTCTAGGAGGACTTCGGCGGCGTGCCCGGCGACCAGTTCGGTGACCTGGTTGACGACGGCGACGCGCTTCTCCTTGTCCTCATGGTGGCGGTGCACCTCCAAGCGGATGTTGGGCCGGTCGAAGCCGTGGACCAGGACCATCGGGCCGATCATGCCGAGGCGGGCCAGGATTTCCTCGCGCACCGGGGGAGAGGCAGTGGCCGTCAGCGCCGCGGTGGTCGGGTTGCCGAGGCGCTCGCGGACCTCCCCGAGCCGGAGGTAATCCGGCCGGAAATCGTGGCCCCAGGCGGAGACGCAATGGGCCTCGTCCACCACGAACAGGGCGATGTTGAGCGCCGCGATCCGCTCCACCGTACTGGTCTTGGCGAGCTGTTCCGGCGCGAGGAAGAGGAACGCCGCCTCGCCGGATTCCACCGCCTGCCAGGCGTGCTCCTGTTCCCCGGCGCTGTGTGAGGAGTTGACCGCGACGGCGACGGCCGGCCCCGCGGCGTCCCGCAACCCGTCCAGCTGGTCCTCCTGCAGGGAAATCAGCGGGGACACGACGACGGTGGGCCGCTGCTGCCGGCGGTGCAGCATGAGGGCGGGGACCTGGTAGATGGCCGACTTTCCGTAGCCGGTGGGCATGACGGCGAGGACGTCCCGGCCGGCGGCGAGGGCGCGCATCCCGGTGAGCTGGCCTTCGCGGAGGTGCGCCAGGCCAAAGGTGACGTCCGCGAGGTGGCGGAGGTCGGCGTCGTCGTTCACTGGAGGCTGGGGCGCCGGGAGCGCTGGAACCGGGGGCGCCGGGGCGTCCGGTACCGGCGGTTCCGCGCTGGAAGCGACGGCCTCGGTCATGATTGCAGCTCCGTTGCGACAGTTTGCGGTGAAGCGGGGCGGCCATGGTGCGGGCCGTTGGTTTCAGCGTAGGACGTGCCCGAAGAGTTACGAAACTCTTGCGCCCGGGATCGGTCCGGTCCGGGGCGTACGGGACAAAGGACCCTCGGCAGAGAACGTGTTTCTGAGTAGGGTGGCCCCATGCAGAAGATATCGCTTGATGCCCTTGCCCGGCAGCAGATTGCAGCTGCGGTGGCGGCCCCCAGCGGACGTGCGGCAGATACTGCGTTTGGCGGACATGAGAAAGTTCTTCGCCAGACCGTCATGGCATTCAGGGCGGGGACGCAGTTGAGCGAGCATCAGAACCCCGGCGAAGCGACCGTGTTTGTGCTCCGCGGCTGTGTCCGGCTTCGGGCCGGCAACGAATCCTGGCAGGGCAAGACCGGCGATCTGCTGATCGTGCCCGACGGGCTGCACAGCCTGGAAGCGGAAGAGGACTCGGCGATCCTGATGACCGTGGCCAAAATCAATACCTGACGGCACAGCCGCAGGCGGGGAGACCGGTCGATCGACCAGGGGCCGGATTACCGCAAGGAGCAGGATATGACTGTCATCCCTTTCGACGAAGTCCCACAGACCCGGCGGTGGTGGGCCAGGGCCGCTTACGTCGCGATCGTCTGCGCGGCGCTCGTTCCCCTGGCGGCTGCGGGTTTGGCAGGAACCATCGCACTGCTCCTGACGGGTGCCGGCGGTCTCGTGGTGACCGTGGCCGGGATCTACTGGTTCCTCATCAGCCGCGGAGTCCTGCGCTGGTGCGCACTGGGACTGGCGGTGCTCGCCCCGCTGGTCGTGTTGTTCTTGTTCGTTCAAGCCGGACTCCTGTGGGAGGTCATGGTCACGGTGGGGCTCGTGTTCGTGGCGTTGGTGTGTGCCCGCGCGGCCCTCCGGGAGAGCCGGGAAGGCTCAAAGATGCCCGAGTACCCCGCTCCCACCTGGCGGCATGCATTCCTGGTGATGAATCCGCGTTCCGGCGGGGGCAAGGTGGTGAAGTTCGACCTCCAACGGAAGGCGGAGGAACTCGGCGCCGAGGTGGCGCTCCTCGAGGGCCCGGGCCCGGTGGATGTCGATGCGCTGGCCCGGCAGGCGGTGGAGCGCGGGGCGGATCTGCTCGGCGTCGCCGGCGGTGACGGAACCCAGGCGCTCGTGGCCGGCATCGCGGCCGAGCACAACCTGCCGTTCCTGGTGATCAGTGCCGGCACCCGCAACCACTTCGCCCTCGATCTCGGGCTGGACCGGGAGGATCCGACCGGCTGCCTGGATGCCCTCCGCGACGGGGTCGAGCTAAACGTGGACCTCGGCAAGATCAACGGCCGCACCTTTGTCAACAACGCCTCCTTCGGCGTGTACGCGGAGGTGGTGCAGAGCCCGGAGTACCGCGATGACAAGGCCGGCACCGTGCTGCAGATGCTGCCGGACCTGATCAAGGGGGACAAAGGCACGCGGCTGCGAGCCCAGATGGACGGCGTGACGGTGGACGGACCGCAGGCGGTGCTGGTGAGCAACGGCCCCTACGGCAGCAACGACCTCGCGGGCCTGGGCCGGCGGACCCGGCTGGACCGCGGCGTGCTCGGCGCGGTGACGATTTCCGCCGCCACCACCCGTGAAGCCGTGGGCCTGCTGCGCCGCGCGACCAAGCACGGGCTGATCCAACGCGCCGCGGCGGAGGTGGTGGTTGACGCAGACGTGCCCGCAATCCCCGTCGGTGTGGACGGCGAGGCCCTGCAGATGAGCACGCCAGTGCGGTGCAGCATCGAACCCGGTGCCCTGCGGGTCCTGGTTCCGCGGAAACGTCCCGGCGTCCCGCCCGCCCAGCCGGCGCTGGATCTGGTCCGGCTCCGTGAGCTGGCGTGGGGGCACCGGGACGCAGGGTCCACGGCGTCCGCGTCTTCGGCCCCGCAGGCCGAACGATAACGCAAGCACGCAACGGGAGGCCCTCATTGAAATTCAGCGATGCCAGGCAGCTTATCCAGATCAAGGCTCCCGTATTGTCCCGCCAACGGCGTGTGCTGGCGGGCGCCTACAACGTCGAGGAATACCGGAAATCGGCAAAGAAGGTCTTGCCGGCAGGGATCTTCGACTACCTCGACGGCGGATCTGAAGACGAAGTGACTCTCCGCCGCAACCGGGCTGTCTTCGACGCCTGGGCACTCATGCCCACTTGGGGTCCGGTGTCCGGACCCGATACGACGACGACCCTGCTCGGAAAAGACAGTGCCCTGCCCCTCACCTTGACACCCACAGGGGCCACCCGGCTGTTCCATCCCGAGGGGGAGCTGGCCGTCGCTGCTGCCGCGGACCGGGCCCGCATCCCCTACGGGCTGGCCGGGCTGAGCACCGTGGCGATGGAAACGATCGCCGAGCGACACCCGTCTCTTGACCGCTGGTTCAACTTCGGGCTCACCTCCAACGCCCAGGCGTTGAAGGACAAACTGGCGCGCTGCGACGCCGCAGGGTTCAACACCCTGATTGTCGGCGTCGATACGCGGGCGCTGGGTTCCAGGGAACGGGACCTCCACAACGGCTTCACCGCGCCTCCCGCGCTGACGCTGTCAACCATTGCGGACATCGCCCGACGTCCGTCCTGGTGGATCAACTTCCTGAAGTCGGACGGAATCAGTTTTCCCAATTTGGATCCGCGCAGTGCCGCGGCCACCTCTGTTGTTACCCCGTCCATGTGGCAGGACATCCTTGGCCACTCGGATGCGACCAGCGGATGGACGGAACTGGAAGCCTTGCGGCAGGCCTGGCATGGCAAGATCGTGCTGAAAGGCTGCGTCAACCCGGCCGACGTGGCGAAGGCCTCCCGCATTGGCCTGGACGCCGTCCAGCTGAGCAATCATGGCGGACGCCAGCTCGACCACATGCTGAGCCCCATGGATGTCCTCCAGGAATCGCGGCAGCGGGTGGGCGATTCGATCGAGATCTATGTGGACTCAGGCATCCGCCGGGGGAACGACATCCTCAAGGCGTTGGCACTCGGAGCCGATGCCTGTGCGATCGGCAGGGCCTACCTTTACGGATTGGTGGCGGCCGGCTCACCGGGTGTCGGGCGCATCATTGAGATCCTCGCCGATGAACTCCGGCGTACGATGACGTTAGTGGGCGTTTCCAGCATTTCCGAGTTGAAAGTTCGAGGCGGGGAAATTCTTCGGGACATTCGTCATTCCGGAGAAATCCTCGAAACAAGAGCGCCAGGTGACACGAATTGATGAGTCCTGAACTAGCAGTCACGTAGTGCCCTTCCGCAGCTTTGCGGGAGCCTAGAGGATCTTTGAACAGCTAAGGAAACCATGCGCATCCGATACCTTCTTCCCGTTCTCACCATAGCTACGGCGATGTCCCTCTCCGGTTGTGTCAACAACAGTGAACCAACCCCCTCTGGTGGGGCATCCGGAACAGCTGACACGATCGACGTGAAAAAGAATGACGCCATTGCCGCGTCGCTTCCGGAGAAAATGAAGAGTTCCGGCGTGCTCAATGTCGGCATGGCTAACAACTACCCGCCCAACGAGTTCAAGGACGATAACGGTGCGCCCGCTGGCTGGTCTGTGGACCTCACCAATGCCTTGGGCAAGGTAATGGGCTTGAAGGTCAATTTCGACATCGGCACCTTTGACAACATTCTTCCTGCCGTCAAAGCAGGGAAGGATGACATGGGAATGTCCTCGTTCTCGGACACACTGGAACGCGAAAAGCAGGTGGATTTCGTGAACTACTACTCTGCCGGCATCCAATGGGCCGCTCCCAAGGGCAAGACCGTGGACCCGAACAACGCGTGCGGGCTCAAAGTCGCTGTCCAGGCAACCACCTATGAGGACACGCATGAGGTGCCAGCAAAATCGAAGGCCTGCACGGATGCAGGGAAGCCGGCGATCACCATCTTCAAGTACGACGCGCAGGACCAGGCGACCAACGCCCTCGTGGTGGGACAGGTCGACGCGATGAGCGCCGATTCGCCCGTGACTCTTTATGCCATCTCCAAGACCAAGGACAAGCTGCAGACCGCCGGCGACGCCTTTGAGGTGGCGCCGTACGGCATCCCTGTGGCCAAGGGCAGTGAATTCACGCCCGTCCTCCAGAAGGCCCTCCAGGCGCTGATCGACGACGGCACGTACAACAAGATCCTGACCAAGTGGGGAGTGGAAGCCGGCGGCATCAAGACGGCGGCACTCAACGTGGCAGCCAAAGGGTGATAGTAAATGAGCGAGCCGGAATCCGGCAGGATGCTTGAGTCGGAACCTGATGGGAAGCGGCGAGCCCGCGCAGGACAGGACACGGACGACGCGCCGGCGGAGGCGATCGTTGCGATCCCGCTGCGTCACCCGTGGCGGATCTTCATTGCCGTGGTCCTGGTGCTCGGGTTGGCGGTCTTTGTGCTCGACGCTGCCCAGCGCCCCGACTACGGCTGGCCGGACGTGGGAAAGTACATTTTCGACCGCCGGATCAGCCAGGCCGCGTGGGTGACGTTGTGGCTGACCATCTACGCGATGATCGGCGCGATCGTCATCGGCCTGCTGCTGGCCATCATGCGGCTCTCACCAAATCCGGTGCTGAAGAGTATTGCCTGGCTGTATATCTGGATTTTCCGGGGAACTCCCGTCTACGTGCAGCTCGTGTTCTGGGGCATCGTGTCCCTGATCTATCCGGTCTTCACGCTGGGGATTCCGTTCACTCCGCCGTGGGTCACCGTCCCGAACGATATCTTCACGAACTTGTTTATCACCGCCGTGATCGGCCTGGCCTTGAACGAGGCCGCCTACATGTCTGAAATCGTGCGTGCCGGCCTGCTGTCAGTGGACGAGGGCCAGGCAGAGGCTTCGACGGCCCTGGCGATGTCCTGGGGACAGACGATGCGGTACGTCGTGGTTCCTCAGGCCATGAAGATCATCATTCCGCCTACCGGCAACGAAGTGATTTCGATGCTTAAGACCACCTCCCTGGTGGCCGCGATTCCATTGAGCATTGACCTCTATGGGGTTTCCCGTGGCATTTCAGCCGTGACGTTCACTCCCGTACCGCTGCTGATTGTGGCTTCCCTTTGGTACCTGCTCTTCACCTCGATCCTGATGGTCGGCCAGCACTTCATTGAAAAGCGGTTCTCCCGGGGAACCGGACGGCTCAAGACGACTGGCAAGGAACCCGCGGGGCCAGAACCGGGACTGACGGCGGGGCCCGGCGAACCGGGTGCACCGCTCAGTACTGATGCTGGAGGTAAGGGATGACGGGCGTGCCAATGGTCCTTGCGGAGAAGGTTTCCAAGAATTTCGGCTCCAACCGGGTCTTGCGCGGAATCAGCCTGAAGGTAGACCCGGGGGAGGTCCTCTGCATGGTGGGGCCCAGCGGTTCGGGTAAGTCGACGTTCCTGCGGTGCATCAACCACCTGGAAGTGGTTGATGGCGGCCGTCTTTCGGTCGACGGACAGCTGGTCGGCTACCGGCAAAAAGGAGACAAGCTTTACGAGCTCAAGCTCAAGGAAGCGGCTTTCCAACGCCAGGAAATCGGGATGGTCTTCCAAAGATTCAACCTGTTTCCGCACCTGACGGCGTTGGAGAACATCACCCTTGCTCCCATGCGGGTGAAGAAGATTTCCAAGGCCGCGGCCACTGCCCGGGCCGTGGAACTTCTGGAGCGTGTCGGGCTGGCGGACAAGGGCGATGCCTATCCGGCGCACCTTTCGGGCGGGCAACAGCAGCGGGTGGCCATTGCCCGTGCCCTGGCCATGGACCCGAAGCTGATGCTCTTCGACGAGCCGACAAGTGCCCTGGACCCGGAGCTGGTGGGCGAGGTCCTGGACGTCATGAAGGGACTGGCCAAGAGCGGTATGACCATGATTGTGGTGACCCATGAGATGGGGTTTGCCCGCGAGGTGGCGGACACGCTCGTGTTCATGGATGAAGGCGTGGTGGTGGAGGCCGGGCCTCCCCGCCAGATCCTGAGCGACCCGCAGCATGACAGGACCAAGGCATTCCTTTCCAAGGTCCTCTGACGCGTCACAAGGTTTCCAGGCACCGCCGGGTATGGGACAGACTGTTGCCGTGAGCAACTCTCCCCGGACGGGCATCGCCGTCGCCGGACTCAGCCTCGGCACGGCACTGAACCCGCTGAACTCCTCGATGATCGCCGTCGCCCTTGTGGTGCTGCGCGCAGACTTCGGGCTCGACGTCGCCACGGTCACCTGGGTGATCACGGCGTTTTACCTCACCTCCGCGGCCGGCCAGCCGCTCATGGGACGGCTGGCGGACCGCTTCGGCCCGCGCCGGCTGTTCATGCTCGGCATGGGCCTGGTGGCAGTGACGTGCGCGCTCGCTCCCTTCGCGCCGAACTTTGCCCTGCTCTGCGTGGCCCGTGCCTTCATGGCGCTGGGTACCGCGACCGCCTTTCCGAGCGCCGTCGTCATGGTCGCGGCGCTGGCACGGCAGGCGAACGTGAAGTCCACGCGGCCGCTGGGCCGGATCCAGATGGCCAATACCTCGGCTGCCGCCGTCGGTCCGGTGGTGGGCGGACTGCTGGTGAGCCTGGTCGGGTGGCAGGCGTTGTTCCTGATCAATGTTCCGCTCTCGATCGCCGCGATCCTGCTGGTCCGGCGCTTCGCTCCCGCCGACGAAGGACGGGAACGCGGCCGGGCCTCCGAGCTGCTGCGGGACTCGGACATCCCCGGGATTCTGGCGTTCCTGGGCGCCATGGTGCTGGTGATGATGGCGCTCCTGAACGTGCTTCCTGCCTACCGCTGGTGGCTACTGGGCAGCGGGATGCTGCTCGCCGTGCTGTTTGTCTGGCGCGAGCTGCGGTTCAGTCCGCCGTTCCTGGACCTGCGGCTGCTGGGCCGCAACCGGCCGTTGCTGCTGGTGTACCTCGGCTTTGCACTGTTCAGCGGCGTCTACTACTTCGCGTTCTTCGGCCTGCCGCAGCTGCTGCAGGAAGCCGGCGGTTACGATCCCGGCATCGTTGGGCTTCTGATGCTGCCGCTCGCCGCGATGTCGGTGGTCGTGACGCCCCTCGCAGTCCGCGCGATCGACCGTTTCGGCGTGAAGCGGGTACTGATCGCCGGCGTCGTGCTGCTGATTGTGGCGTCGGGGGCGATGTGGCTGCTGACGGCGTCGTTCGCCATTCCGCTGGTGTTTGGGCTGACCGCACTGCTGGGCGTGCCCTACGGCGTGGTCGGCATCGCCTCCAGCCAGGGCATGTACCTGTCCACCCGGATGGAGGAGCGCGGGGTGGCCGCCGGGATCTACCAGACCTGCCGGTACCTGGGGGCAATCACTGCCACTGTGCTGATCGGCATCTTCTATGGCACCGGCGTCAACCAGGAGAACTGGGGGCTGATGGTTTTCGTCATGCTCGGGCTGGGTGCTGTGGTGTTCGTGGTGTCTCTGCTGTGGCGGGAGCGGGAGAAAACCTAGGGGCCGCCAGCGCGGACTCCGACGCCGTCTCCCCGCCGGATGGGCTCCAGCAGTCAAACTGATACTGCCGCAGGGCATTGGACCGGGACGGGTGTTTGAGCTTCTCCATCGCCGTAACCTCGATCTGGCGTACGCGGTGGCGGGTCATGCCGAACGCTTTCGCGACGGCGTCCAAGGTAGTCCCTGCACCGCCCGTCATGCCGAAGCGCATCGCAATGACCCGGGCTTCCCGGGCCTCGAGTGTGTTGAGTACGGCATGCACCTGCGCCTTCATCTGTTGGTGAAAGAGCAAATCAGCCGCCTCGGGGTCAGAAGGATCCAACAGCTGTTCGGCCATCGCTTCGGTGCCGCCCTTGCCGTCGGGCACTTGACCGTCCAGCGAATGGATCGGCTTGTCCCAGGTCAGCAGATATTCGACGTTCTCGACCGAATTGTTCGTCAGCCGGGCAAGATCTTCCCGGCTGCAAAGGGTCCCCGTCATTGCGGCCGTCCGTTGTGCCGACCTCACTTTCTGCAGCTGATCGACGACGTTCCCTGGCAGCCGGATAAGACGGGCCTGATTAACCAGCGCCCGGGTGATGGCGCTGCGGATGCACCACACGGCGAAGGTGGAAAATCTGAACCCCTTGGTGAAGTCGAACTTGCAGATGGCCCGGTGCAGTCCGATGTTTCCCTCCTGGATCAGGTCGAGAAAGTCGAGGCCCCGGTGGGTGTAGTGCTTGGCGATGGACACTACCAACCGGAGGTTGGCCTGGAGCAGCGCGTCGGCAGCCCGCTTCCCCAGAAGAACGATGGTCCGCAGCTCGGCTATGTCCTGGCCGACCCGCGATGTGCCGTCCGCCAAGAGCTGTTCCGCGAAAAGCCCTGCCTCGATCTCTTGTGCCAGTTCCACCTCCTGCTCGGCGGTGAGCAGGTCGTATTGGCTCAGCCGGCGCAGGTAGTCCGCGACGGCGTCGTCGGTGAAATCGCCGCCGGCTGCCAGTAGTTGCGGCCAGTCAGAGTCGTTCGGATCGAATGATTCCGGGACCGAGGCAACGGCTGCAGGCGGGGACGGCGTCCTGCCGTTTGCCTCGTGGATCAGGTCAGCCATGTCATCCCCTGCCGGACGGTTCAAGCTCGTGAAGGCAGACTACGTGGCCGGTGTGACAACATTCGGGGGCATGGACGGATCCTGCAAAGGCGGTAGCCGCAGGACTTTGACACTCCCGGAACCCCGGAATATCTTCGGCCTTAACGAGGCATTTTGCCCGTTTCCCAACAATTTCGGCGCTGAAGGCCAACCGCCGGCCGGACACCAGACGCTAGGGGTTCAACGGTTTGATGCCACCGATGCCGCCTCTCCACGGCGGCGGCATCATCCTGCGTCCGGTTCCGGGCGATGTCGCCGGCGAGGGCCGCGCCGGGCAGAGAGAGGCAGATAGAGAGCGGGCGGACCAAGCAGCAGCTGGTCCGCCCTCTCTCTACGTGTGTCAGGAGCAGCCTCATCGCCTCGGGTAGGTTGCCATCGGCCGTGATGGTGGAAGCCGGGCCGCCCGATCATCCATGGCAGGACAGCCGCTACGAGCTGGCGAACACGCCCTTCGTCCGATCTTTTCCTTCATTTTAGAAGTTTTTGCGAATGTTACGGATACTCTCGGAGCCCAGATTTCAGGCATTTAGCGGCGATTTCAAACCCGATCAACCAATCTCTTGCCATTTAATACATGCATAACTACAGTTTTAGCAGTGAACCGCATCACACGGCGGACCTTCACCCCTTGTACACCTTGGCACCCCCTGTGCCTCTCAAAGGAGCTTCGATGTCTGAAACAGCATCGCCCCAGCCGGCAACGACGCCGCTGGATGAAGACGCCGCGCACCTTGCGCGGCTCGGCTACACCTATGACAAGCAGTTCAAACGCGAAATGACGTTCTGGGGGAACGTCTCTCTCGGCTTCACGTATTTGTCGCCCGTCGTGGGCGTCTACACCTTGTTTTCCTCGTCGCTGGGCCTGGGCGGCCCGCCGATGCTCTGGTCATTCCTGATCGTGGGGGTGGGGCAACTCCTCGTTGCGTTGGTCTTCGGTGAAATCGTCTCCAACTACCCGGTCGCCGGCGGCATCTACCCCTGGGCGCGGCGCCTGTGGGGCCGCAAGTGGGGGTGGATGAGCGGCTGGGTGTACTTGACGGCCATGCTCGTGACCATTGCAGGCGTCGCGTTCGGTGCAGGCGCCTACATCGGTGCCGTTGCCGGGGTGGAATTGGGTTCGGACAGCACCAGAATGTGGGCCTTGATCCTGATCGCCTGCGCCACGGCGATCAATCTGGGCGGAACCAAAGTCCTCAACACCATCGCCATGCTCGGACTGATCGCCGAACTCGCCGGCGCGCTGGTGGTCGGCTTCTGGCTCCTCACCACCTCCCGCCACCATGACTTGAGCGTGCTTTTCGATTCCTTTGGGGCGGGCGACGGCGGGAACTACTTCACGGCGTTCGCCGCCGCCGGGCTGATTGGCATCTTCCAGTACTACGGGTTTGAAGCCTGCGGGGATGTCGCTGAAGAAATCGCCAACCCGGGCCGCCGCATTCCGAAAGCCATGCGCATGACCATCTACATCGGCGGATTCGCCGCAACCTTCGTCTGCCTTTCCCTGATCCTTGCGGTTCCGGACTTCGGTGCCGTGATCAGCGGCAAAGACGTTGACCCCGTCAGCTCGGTCCTCGAATCCAGCTTCGGCCCGGTCGGTTACAGGCTCGTGTTGGGCGTGGTTCTTGTCTCGTTCCTGTCCTGTGTCATGAGCCTCCAGGCCGCGGCCAGCCGGCTGGGCTATTCAATGGCACGCGATGAAATGCTGCCCGGAAGCGGGCTATTGGCCAGGTTCAACGAAAAGCGGCACGTCCCGCCCTACTCGCTGGTCCTGGCAGCCATTGTGCCCGCGCTGGTGGTGATGGCCTCCGCCATCCAGGAGAACGCACTCGTCGTCATCGTGTCCTTCGCCGCGCTGGGGATCTACGTCGCCTTCCAGATGGTGGTCCTGGCCGCACTGCGCGCCCGCCTCAAGGGCTGGCAGCCCGCAGGATCGTTCCGGCTCGGCAAATGGGGAGTCCCCGTCAACGTTGCTGCACTCACGTGGGGCGTCCTGGGCATCGCCAACATGATCTGGCCCCGCACGCCGGACGCCCCCTGGTACGAAAACTACCTCGTCCTGCTGTCGGCCGCCGTCGTGGTCGGCATCGGCCTGGCCTACATGCTCATAAAGAAGCCGTACCGCCACAGCAACGTGCCTGCAGCCGACGCAATTCCTTCCGGGGAGCCACGAATCACCGTCCCCTCTAACAGCTGAGAGTCCGATCTAGCTAAGGGCAGCACCGCCCCGCCTGCGGCGATCCGCAGGCATCCACCAAGAACACGCCGCATGCCCGTGCTGCGGCATGCCAGAAGAAAGGCTCCACCCATGAGCATCTCCCTGGAAACTCCATACCTGGATATTTCCGACCCCAGCTTCGCCATGCAGTCCGAACAGCTTCGCGAAGCCCGCGAACAGAGTTGGTACGCACGCACCAACTACGGCATTGCCGTCTTGCGCTATGACGAAGTGAGCAAGCTGCTCAAGAGCCCCAAGCTTTCACAGGGAAGCGGCAAATGGCCGGACCACAACGGCGTGCACGGCGGGCTGTTCTATGACTGGTGGACCAAGAACCTGCTCGTTCTCGAAGGCGAGGACCACCACCGCATCCGCCGGCTGCTCAACCCCGCGTTCTCTCCCCGGATGATCAAGGAGTTGACCCCGCGCTTCCAGGCGCTGGCCGAGGAACTGATTTCGAACTTCATCGACAACGGCGGGTGCGAGTTCATCCGTGACTTCGCGGAACCCTACGCCACCCGGGTGCTGGCCATCCTGCTGGGCATCGACGAAAGCGAATGGCCCACGATCGCCCGCCTGGCCTCCACGGTGGGGCTTGCCCTGGGTGTCACGTTCAAGCGTGACCTCGAGAAGGTGGACGCCGCCGTCGGGGAACTTTATGAGTACGCCGAAGCCTTGATCAAGGACCGCCAACAGCAGCCCGGTGACGACTTTGTCAGCCGGCTGGTCCTCGCCAGCCGCGACGGCGACCGGCTCAGCGACGAAGAACTGCGAAACGCCCTGGTCCTGCTGATCTTCGGCGGCATGGACACCACCCGCAACCAGCTCGGCCTGGCCATGCAATCCTTCATGCGCAACCCGGAGCAGTGGGAGCTGCTCGCCGAACGGCCCGAACTCGGCGGCAAAGCGGTTGAGGAAGTCATGCGCACCAACCCGACCGTCACATGGGTGACCCGCGAGGCAGTCGAAGACTTCACCTACCAGGACCTCTTCATTGAAAAGGGCACCACAGTGCACCTCTTCACCCAGTCCTCGGGCACGGATCCGAAGGCATTCCCCAACCCCGAAATGGACCTGCTGGCCGAGAACCCGCCGCATTACGGCTTCGGCGGCGGCGTGCACCACTGCCTGGGCCACTTCGTTGCACGCGCCGACATGAGTGAAGCCCTTCCCCTGCTGGCCAGGCGCATCGCCAACCCCCACCTGACCGGCGGAGATGAGTGGCTGCCCGACTCCGGCAACACGGGCCCCATCCGCCTGCCGATCGGCTTCACCAAGCGCACCTAGCCCGCCTGGCTCGCCGGGCAGCCAGCGCCGAACCGCCAAGAACCAACCGCATCACGAATTAAGGAACATCATGGGAAACATCCACGTCGACCGGAAACTCTGCGACAACCACGGCCAGTGCGCCATCGCCGCCCCGGACGTCTTCCGAATGAACGACGACGGCATCCTCGAGTTCGAAGAGGGGTTTGCCGACACCCTTCTGGACGAGGTGGAAGAAGCCATCGACGTCTGCCCCGTCCAGGCAATCTTCCTGAAGGACTAGGCATGTCCGCCAGGATCGTCGTTGCCGGGGCTTCGATGGGCGGCCTCCGGGCCGCCGAACAGCTCCGCGCCGCCGGGTGGGAGGGGGAGATCGTCGTCGTCGGCGAGGAAGCCCACCCGCCGTACAACCGGCCGCCACTGTCCAAAGCGCTCCTCGCCGCGCCGGGCACCCCGGAGGAAGCCCTCGCTGCGGTGCAGTTCAGGCCCCGGGCCAGCGCCACCGGCATCGAATGGCGCCTGGGCACCAAAATTGTCGCTGCAGACCTCGCCGCCCGGACCGTAACGCTGGGCAGCGGCGAAAGCATCAGCTATGACGGGCTCGTCATTGCCACAGGCCTTCGCCCGGCGCGGATCGTCGCGCCCGGGCCGCTGGGTGGCCGCCATGTGGTCCGCTCTCTGGAGGACACGCTCGCCCTGCACAAAGAACTCGTGCCAGGGGCCCGCGTGCTGGTGGTGGGAGCGGGCTTCATCGGCTGCGAAGTGGCAGCCACCGCCAGCGAGCTCGGTTGCAGCACCGTCCTCGTGGAAGGCGCGAGCGGCCCCATGGAACGCTCCCTGGGCAAGGAACTGGCCGATGGCGTCCGTGGCTTCCTCAATGCCCGCGGCGTGGAGACCCATTCCGGGGCGCGCGTCACGGAATTCCTCACCAAGGAAAACGACGACGACGACGCCGGCACGTGCGGCGGAGTTGTCCTCAGCGACGGGACGAGCCTGGCGGCCGACGTCGTGGTGGAGGCCGTGGGCTCCCACCCGAACACCGAGTGGCTGCAGGGGAACGGCCTGGACCTCAGCGACGGGGTGCTCTGCGACGAACATCTTCGCGTCGTGAACGCGGGACCCGTGGTGGCGGTAGGCGATGTTGCCCGCTTCCCGGACCTTCGCACGGGTGCCGGCGCCCGACGCGTGGAGCATTGGGCCATCCCGACGGACACCGCCAAGATCGCCGCCCCCGCGCTCCTCGCGTACCTCGCCGGCGAGGAACCGGCCGAAGCCTCCGCCCCGCTGCCGTCTTTCTGGACGGACCTGTTCAAGATCCGAATCCAGGGCGTCGGCAGCCCGGCGCTCGCCGACTCCATCGAGGTTTTCGAGGGTGACACCTCCGCCCCGGAGGCGGGGGTCGCTGTCGGCTATTTCAAGGAGGGCCGCCTGATCGGAGCAGTCACCGCGGGCCTGCCGGCCGGCACCCAGTTGCGCTACCGCAATGCCGTCCTCAACCAAGAGCCGCCCTGCGCCCTTGCCGTTGCGCACGGCGCAGCTTCCCGAACTTAACAACAAACGAAAAGAGCTCGATCCACATGACTTTGGAAGCATTGACTACTGTTCACGATCTTCTTCAAGACCGCGGCGCATTCGCCCAACACCAGGAACGGAACCTGCGGGCCGAAACCGTGCGGGAGCTCGGCCGCAAGATCGAGGCGGCCGGCGTCGAGTACATCTACTACGCGCTGCCGACCCTCGGCTCACGGATGGTGGCCAAAATGGTCCCCGCAAACCACTTCCGCCGGAACCTCGAGAAGGGTATCTGTTTCCACCGGACAGCCCTTTCCGACCTGCAGACGGACCGGTACGGCGCACTGATCGGCGGCGGCGTCGAGGCCCACGAGTTCTGGGCGCTTCCGGAACCGGACACCTTTGTGGTGCTGCCGTGGGACACCAAGGTGGCGCGGATCTTCTGCACCGCCTATGAGCCGCCGCACCTGCCGGAAGTCGGAGGCCGGCCCCTCGCCATCGACAGCCGTGCGCTGCTCATCCGCGCCCACCAGGCCTTCACGTCCCGCACCGGGTTTGAGGTCCGCTCCGGCACTGAGCCGGAGATGACCTGGGAGGGCCCGGGCATGGAAGTCGTCAAGAAGCCCGGTTCCAGCCCGGCCTACCAGGTTGAAAATCTCGAGCGTATGCGGCCCATCTACAAGCAGCTGGTCAGCTACGGCAAGGCCATGGGGCTGGACATGATCGAGGGGGACTACGAGGACGACGGCCAGCTCGAGCTGAACTGGATGTACGACCGCGTGGAAAACACCGCCGACCGCCTGGTGACCTACCGTCAGATCTGCAAGCAGGTGGCGAGGGAATTCGGCGTCACCGCCAGCTTCATGCCCAAGCCCTACAACGGCCAGATGGGCAACGGCTGCCACCACAACCTCAGCCTGTGGGCCGGCGACACCAACGTCATCGAAGACCAGGGACGAGTGGAGCTGCACGTCACCGAGACCGCAAAACACGCCATCGGGGGCCTGCTCGAACACGCACCCGGCTCCATGGCCGTGATGGCCTCCACCGTCAACTCCTACAAGCGCTTCTGGGACGCCGGACAGTTCGCCCCGAGCCTCGCCAACTGGGGCCTCGACAGCCGCGCCTGCCTGGTCCGCATCTCCGCGAACGGCCGGATGGAATACCGCGTTCCCGACGCCGCGGTCAACCCCTACCTGTCCCACACGCTGATCATCGCGGCCATGGAGGACGGACTGAACCGCAAGATCAACCCCGGTCTGCCGGATGAGACCGGAGCCTCCAGCCAGGGACAGCTTCCGCTGACGCTGGGCGACGCCGTCGACGCCTTCGCCCGGGACACTTACCTGACCGGCCAGCTGCCGGCCGACCTCGTGGGCATCTACACCCAGCTCAAGCAGGAGGAGTGGGCCCGCTACTGCGGCGCCATCACCGAATGGGACCGCGAGATGTACTGGGAGACGATCCCGTAATGAGCCTCCTGAAACTTGCCTGCATCGATTCGAAGGCACTGCCGCTGTTTGACCTGAAGGACGACGCCGGGCGCCGGCGCGGCTACGAGCCGGAGGCCGCGGAGCTGGTGGTGTCTGCCATGGGCCACGAGGTTGAGTGGACGTTCCTGGCCTGGGACGACATGCTGCCGGCCGTGCGCGATGGACTGGTCGATGCCGTCTGGTGCGGCCAGGGCATCATTCCGGAACGGAAAGTCGTGGTGGCCTTCACCGATCCGTACGCCATCTTCGATGAGACCGTGCTGGTCCGCAAAGGCGATCCCGCGCGTGCTCCGGAGGACCTGGCCGGCTACCGCGTGGCCGCGATCGAAGGCAGCGCCAACATGAAACTCGCCGTGACGCTCCCGGATACCGTTCCCGTCGCCTTCACCGGCGAGGACGTCTTCGGCGACATGCTCGCAGCGCTGCGGAACGGCGACGTGGACGCCATGGTGGATGACGACGTCGTCACCGTCCCGTTGGGGGACGAACCGGAGTACGACGTCGCCTTTACCGTCGCCACCCGCAACCGCTGGGGCATCGGCGTCGCCTATTCGAACCCCGGGCTGCTGGACGAGTTCAACCGTGCGCTCCGCGACGTGATCGCCGACGGCCGGCTGGAGGAGATCTGGACGAAGTGGATGCCGCACCTGGACTTCCCACTCGCGCCCGCTGCTGAGGGTACCGAGAGCCGGCAGGTGCCCGCATGAGCCGGCCCCTCATCGGTGTCCCGGGGATGTGGTCCGACTCCGTCCACGGGCTGCGCTTCGCGGGCGCCGCCGTCGCCGTCGCCGTGCTGGAAGCGATCGACCGTGCCGGGGGAGAACCGGCCATCATCTTCCCGGGCAGCTCCCAGGACACACGGGACCTGCTGGGCCGCTTCGACGCGGTGCTCGTTCCCGGAGGATCGGACATCGATCCGGCACGGTACGGCCAGGAACCGGATGCCAACCATGCGCCCGCGGACTACGCCGGCCAGGACGAGTTCGAGGCCGGCGTCATCAGCGCATGCCTGGACTCCGGGGTTCCCCTGCTGGCCATCTGCCGTGGCATGCAGCTACTCAATGTCACGCTGGGAGGCAGCCTGGTCCAACACCTTGAGGGCAGCCCGGTCGGACACCGCGGGGAGCTCCACGACGTCGCCGTTGCCGAGAACTCCCTGTTGCATCAGGTGACGGGGGAGCGGAGCATCGTCGTCTCGTCCTATCATCACCAGGCCGTTGGCCGGCTCGGCAGCGGGCTCCGCGTGACAGCCAGCGCGGCTGACGGCGTGGTGGAGGCCCTGGAAGTACCGGGATCTGCGGCGCTGGCGGTGCAGTGGCATCCGGAGGACGACGCCGGTGCCCGGCTTAGCGACCAACTCCTGTTTGAGTGGCTGGTGAGCCAGGCCGAACAGCGGTGCGCCGGACGGCGCCAGCTTGGAGCGGCGATCCACCAACCCGAACCAGCCAGCGCGGGAGCCGTTCTCTGATGGGCGCCGAGGAACGTGAACAGCTGCGGGTCGATCCCGCAGCGGTGGTGCCGCCCGGTTTTGACGCCCTTCCCGACGACGCGCCGGAGGTGGCCGTCGTCGTCTCGCTGACGTTTCCCGGGATGGGGGCTGAAAGCCAGCGGTTGATGGAGGACTTCACGAGGGGTGCTTTTCAGGAACTGCTCGACGTCGGAGCCCGCGCGGTGCTGGTGGACAGCGCCGCTGCTCAGCTTCCGCCGCCGGAGATCGTCGCGAACGCGGATGCCGTGCTGTTTCTCGGCGGCGGGGATGTCGACGCAACGCTCTACGGGCACGAGGGGCCGGTGCCCAACTCCTACGGGGTGGACAGCCGGGCAGACCACTATTGCCTTGCCCTCATCCACCAGACACTGGCTGCCGATCAGCCCCTGCTGGCCATCTGCCGCGGCTCCCAGCTGCTCAACGTTGCCTGCGGCGGGACACTCATCCCGGATCTGGTTCCTTCGGAGCTTCACAAGGGCGGTCCCGGGCAACCCCTCTTCCTGGACGAGGAGGTCACGCTCCAGCCGGCCTCCAAGGTTGCCGCGATCTTTGGCAGGGACAGGCTGGTTGTCCGTTCCGGCCACCATCAGGCCGTGGGCGAAGTGGCCCCAGTGCTCAGGGTCGCCGCGCTCGCCCACGACGGCGTGGTGGAGGGAACCGAGCATCCCGGCCGGACGTGGGTTGTTGGGGTGCAGTGGCACCCGGAAGACCCGGCTGCTTCGGCTGTGGACCGGCGGGCGCTCTTTACCGAGTTCGTGGCCCAGACCGTTCAGCGCCGCCGGCTGGGGGTTGACGGCACGGAAGGGCTGGACGCCGCGGAGGGGCTGGTGACCTCTTTCAGCGTTTCCTGATAAAACCGGTGCGTCCGGAGCAGCCAGCAGCCGCTCCGGACGCACTTTTTTATTTCTGGCAGAGCAGGGACAGGCCCAAGTGCGGCACGTTGAGGCCAAGGCGGAGCTCGCCGGCCGAGTCCAGCTTGACGCGTTCACCCACCAGATACTTGCCGGAGTTGCCGACAATCACGCGGCCGCTGGCATTCACGACGGCAGCATCGCCGGGGATGGAGCGGAGAATCGGCATGAACGCCGTCTCCAGCTCCTGGACCTTGATGTCGCAACCTGCCACACCCATGAAGCGACCCCCCACGAAGAACGGGTTGGTGTGCGTCAGGATGTAGTCGTCGGCGCCGAGGTAGTCCAAATACGGGCCCCAGATCGTCTGGTGCCCCGTCGCGGCCGCCGTCGTGAAGAACGGGAGCTTTTCGTAGTCGTAAAAGCGCTCGCCGCCGGGCGCGAGGTCAAACTCCAGCTTCTCTACGACGCCAGGCTTGGTCCGGGACCACCATTCAAGAACACCCTGCTGTTTTTCAATGACCGCGGAAGAGAAAATTGCCCCTGCGCCGACGGCAAACGGGTGCCCCGCGAGGAACTCCCTGGAGAGCTGTTCCAAACCCAGCAGCGAGTCCTGGTCCACCTTGTCCCGGCCGCCAAGGTTCCGGGCGAGCAGCTCGGTGACGTCGCCTGTGAAGGCGGCGACGTCGGATGCCACGGTGTTCATCCAGCGTGAAAGGGCGTCGGCGGCCTCGACCGGTTGGGGTGTCATTTGCCCTCCTGCTTTTCTTCGGCGTAGCCGAGGGTCAATTTGGTATCGATCAGATGGTGGACATTGCGTCGAATGTGGTCCAGGGCGAGTTGCTGTGCTTCGCTCGACCGGTCCTCCGCGATGGCTCGAACCAGGGCGAGGTGCTCGGCCGCGGCACGTTCCGGATCGAATTTCGTCGCCAGCGGTGCCCACAGGAGGTGGCCGGTTTCGGCCTGCAGCCGGATCTCCGCATTGGTGAGGCGGGGAGATTGAGCCGTGACGGCCACTTCGATATGGAAGCGGCTGTCCGCCCGGGCGCAGACTTCAGGAGAGGGGGCAAGTGCCGTGCCCCTCGCCAGGTCCTGGAGCCGCTCGATGTCATGGGCCTCTGCCCGTTCGCAAGCCAGCCGCGCTGCGGCCGCGGCGATGGCGGAATGTTCGTCGCCGATGTCGCGGATTTCCGCGATCGACGTCGCCAGGAACCAAGCGCGCATCGCGCCGTCCGGCGTCGAGGGCTGTTTGACGATGAACGTTCCGCCGCTCCTGCCCCGGCGGGTCTCGACAATGCCCTGTTCCCGCAAGTCGGCCAACGCTTCCCGGAGGGTGGCGCCTGCGACGCCGAACATCTCGGAGAGGGCGGCCTCAGTGGGCAGGCGCTCGCCGACCTTGAGCATTCCCAAGGCGATGGCTTTGGTAATCCGGTTGACTATGGCGTCTGCGCGTTCGACTTCCGGCAGTGATCTGTAGATCTGCAGTTGGAAGGACGTGGGCGTTTCCAAGGTGTCTGCGCTCCACTGGTTGGTCGACGGGTTCCTTCATGTTAGCGGTCCCGGACGGAGCGGGTTGCGCTCCGCCCGAAACTGACAACATCCTAACAAAAAATAATCCTTCAATACTAGATTATTTAGCGGCTTTCCCGTACTTTGCTTCTATGACCTACTACCGCACAATCAACCCGGCCACTGGCGAAGTCGTGGCCGAATTCCCCGCCGCCACCGCGGAAGAAATCTCCCAGGCCCTGGACTCTGCCCAGTCGGCATACCTCTCCTGGCGGCAGCTCGATTTGGCCGAACGCAGCCGCCTTCTGCGCAATGTGGCGTCGTTGTACCGGGAGCGGGCGCAGGAGCTTGCCCGGATCATCAGCGTCGAGATGGGGAAACCCGTGTCGCAGGGTGCCGGCGAGGTGGGGCTCGTGGCCGACATCTTTGACTACTACGCCAATGAAGGCCCTGGATTCATGGAGGATCAGCAGCTCACCGTCCGCGGAGGCGGCGAAGCCATTGTCCGTTCGGCGCCCGTGGGCGTGCTCCTGGGGATCATGCCGTGGAACTACCCCTACTACCAGGTGGCGCGCTTTGCCGCTCCGAACCTGATGCTGGGCAATACGATCGTGCTGAAGCATGCCCGGAACTGTCCGCAGTCGGCGCTTGCCATCCGGCAGATCTTCGACGACGCCGGCCTGCCGGCCGGCGCCTATGTCAACGTCTTCGCCACCAACGAGCAAGTCGCGGAAATCATCGCAGACCCCCGCGTGCAGGGCGTCTCCCTGACGGGCTCCGAGCGGGCCGGCTCCGCCGTTGCGGAGGTAGCGGGCCGTCACCTGAAGAAGTATGTCCTGGAACTCGGAGGTTCCGATCCGTTCATTGTCCTCGACGGCGAAGACCTGGATGCGACGGTCAAGGCCGCTGTGGGCGGTCGCATGAGCAATGCCGGGCAGGCCTGTACCGCATCCAAGCGCTTCATGGTGGTCGAGGACATCTACGACGCCTTCGTGGAGAAATTCACGGACCGGATGGCCGCCATTAAACATGGAGATCCATTGGATTCGGCCACCAAATTCGGCCCGATTGCCTCGCGGCAGGCCGCCTCTGAACTGATCGAGCAGGTTCAGGATGCGGTCCAGAAGGGCGCCACCCTGCGTACCGGCGGAAGCCTTGTTGAGGGCGCCGGCTCATTCATGGAGCCCACCGTGCTGACCGACGTCGTTCCGCAGATGCGCGCCTACCACGAGGAACTGTTCGGGCCCGTGGCGGTCATCTACAAGGTGAAGGACGCCGACGAGGCCATCGAGCTGGCCAACAGCTCGCCATACGGCCTGGGCGGCTCGGTATTCAGCGCGGACATCGCCAGGGCCAAGTCCGTGGCTGACCGGCTGGACACGGGCATGGTCTTCATCAACAGCACTGCTGACTCCCAGGAGGACCTGCCGTTCGGCGGGGTCAAACGATCGGGCGTGGGGCGCGAACTGGCGCGCTCGGGAATGGAAGAATTCGTCAACAAGAAGCTGATCCGCACGCCTGCATAACGTTAGAGGACCGCTTCTTCCTCGAGGGACGCGGCAGACCCGGCGGGCGCGGGACCGCCATCCTGTGCCCGCTTCCGGGCGATGCCGCCGGCGAGGGCCACACCCGTGGTGAGAAGTGCGGTGAGCAGCACGCCGAAGCCCGGATGCACGTGCAGCAGGGCCGCTCCGACGGCGGCACCGGCCAGGATGAGCACGACGGCGCCAAACCGGCGGCCTGCGTGGGCGCCCTTGCCGCCGCCGAGGCGGGAATCGGCGGCCAGCCCGGTCAGCGTCGAGGTCACCACTACGGTGGTGACATCCTTGACGCTCAGGTGCCGGGCCGTGGCCGCCTGGATCCCCATAGCGACCGCCAGCGCACCGGTGATTGCCAGAGTGACGGGGTCGCCGGCGTGCGGGGCGTGGAAGAGCAGGACGACGGCGACGGCCGCCATCGTGAGGCCGACGGCGGTCAGCAGGGCCGTGGTCCGCCGGCTCCAGCCGGCGGCTTCGGGTCGAAGGGCACGGCCGGCGATCACGGCGCCAAGCATGAAACAGGCCAAGGCAATAGAGGGTCCGACGACGGGCAGGTTGTCGGCGCCGAGCAGGGCCATGCCCAGGATGACGACGTTGCCGGTCATGTTGCCGGTGAAGACCCGGTCCAGGCCCAGATAGCCGACGGCGTCGATGACCCCGGTGGAGAACGTCAGCACGAGCATGAGGAACAGGTGCAGCCGGGCCGGTTCGGCGGACTTCAATCGTCCAATCATGGGTTCACTCTTTCCGGGCCGGTCAGCTGATGGCGGCCGCGGTCAGCGGCTCGCCGTTGAGGTATTCGAGCTGCCAGCCGTCGACGGGGTGGTGGTGGACCAGGTTCAGCGCGGCGTTGTCGATGCTCTGCAGCGTGCGGCTGATCGCGCGGCCGAGGCTCAAGCGGATGAGTGTGCCGTGGGCGACCACCAGGACGCGGCGGCCGCGGAACTCCTCGGCCAGGGCTTCCAGCGCACCCAGCCCGCGGGTGGCTGCGTCGTCGTCGCTTTCGGCGCCGCGGAAACCGTCGGGCGTGCGCAGGGCCTCCAGCTCGGGGCCGCCCTGCAGGCCTTCGGCGGGTCCGAAGTGACGCTCGGTGAGCTCCGGGACGCGCTTCGCCACGCTGAGTCCGAGCCCTGCGGCGATCAGGTCGGCGGTTTCCGCGGCCCGGCTTAGCGGCGAGGACACGACCGCGTCCCACTCGTAAGCGGACAGCGTGGCGACGGCGTCCCTTGCCTGGCCGCGGCCGACGTCGTTCAGCGGAATGTCGGTGGATCCCTGCAGCCGGCGCTGCGCATTCCAGTCGGTCTGGCCATGACGGATGAGCGCAAAAGTCGTAAGGGTCATGCGTCCATTCTGCCCTGAGCGGGGATCGGCCCGGGAAACCGGGGTGTCACGACGCCGGCTGCAGCGGGCCGGGACACGTGCCGCCTTCGAGTATTTTCCGGGCCTGTGAGTAGGTGATGGCGAGCCGTTCGGCTTCTCCGCACTCAAGCACGACGGCGGGGATCTAGCCTGGCTGCCAGGAACCACGGCGAACACCTATGAGGGAGACATCGCGGCATCTTGACACGCCTAAGATCCCGGAATACCTTCGGCCTTAACGAGGCACTTCGCCCGTTTCTCACTGGTTTTTTTCACAGTATTACTCGGCGGTCTAAGCGGGCTGCTGACCCTGGCCGCGAAGCCAGGAAAGGAGAGACCCTCCTGTGCCGGCTCGGGGAAGTTGGGGACCACAGCAAACTGTGGCACCCGGCAGCGCCCCGGGAACGGCCGGAAACGACGGCCTGACCGGGCGACCCGACGGCGTGTGGGTCTGCGCGTCCGGCCGAGGCACGACGCCGGGGGAATCCAATTTCGGTCTCTCGCCAACAAGGAGTCGGAAATGTCTGAAGGTGTTGGATTGATTGAGCGGTTTTACAAGGACGTCATCGAGAGCGGTAACCTCGCCCTCATTGATGAGCTGGCCGCGGATAGCTACGTGGATCACGAAATGGCCCTCCCCGGGCAGCCGTCCGGAAAAGATGGCGTCAAATTCTTTGTGAACACGATGCGGTCGGCCTTCCCGGATATCAAGGTCAAGGAGATCGAGCCCTCGGTGACGGCCGGAAACATGGAAGCGTGCCACGTGGTTCTCGCGGGTACGCATCGTGGCGACCTGGCCGGCATCCCCGCAACGGGAAAGAGTGTCGAGTTCGACTGCACTGACATCATCCGTGTCGAGGGAGGCAAGGTGGCCGAGCATTGGGGCACCACGGACAACCTGAGCCTCATGCAGCAGATTGGCGCCGTGGCCGTTGGCTGAACTAGGCGACGAACAACAGGGCCGACGCCCCGCAAAGAAAAAGTGGCTGTCCACGTTCCCTACAGGGAAACGCGGACAGCCTTTCGACGTCGACGTCGTTCGACGGCGGCTCTGTTCGACGGCGGCGCCGCTAGCCTGTAGCCCACAGGACGGACGTCACGCCCGCCGCTGCCAGGTTCAGCGGCGGCGGCTCTGAGGGAAGCCAGTCGTCGGCCGGCCGGAGTCCTGAGGAGCTCGACCCACGACCGGCTCGTACGATTCAACTGATCTCGACGGCTTCACCGCTCACGATAATCCCGCCGGTCGGGGGAATGTCGACGGTGAGCACGCTCGGGCGGCCGACATGGCTGCCCTGGTGCACCACCACGCGGGCGGGCGGCGCCACGAATGAAAGCAGGCGGAGGTATGCGCCGAAGGCAGCGGCGGCCGAACCGGTCGCCGGATCTTCGGTGATGGTGCCCACCGGGAAGAGGTTGCGCGAGTCGAACTCGCCCGGCCCCATCTCGTAGAGGGTCGTGACGGTGCCGGCCCAGTTCTGGGCATCCATCAGCGTGCGCATGGAAGCCGGGTCGAAAACGAAGGAGTCAAAGGCCTTGCGTTCCGCGAAGACGAGAATGGGGTGCCAGTTCCCGGCAAAGGCGATCATCGGAGGGTACGCCTGGTGCAGCTCATCCCGGCCCACGCCGAGCAACCCGAGCAGGGTGGTCAGGACACCGTCGGGGAACTCGGCCACTCGAGGCTCCACGCTCGTGAAGCTTGCCGTCACCGCTGAGCCCTGGCCTGCAGTCTCGATCGCGACCGGCCCCACAGGGGTCTCGAAAACAAAGGTCCCGGCACCATCACGCCCTGACAGCGCTACGGCCAAGGCAATCGTGGCATGGCCGCAGAACGGCACCTCCGCAATCGGGGAGAAGTACCGCACACGGTTTCGGCGGGAGTCCCCCTCAACCGCCACCTCCGTAAGAAAGACCGTTTCGGCATACCCGACGTCGGCCGCGATGGCCTGCATTCGGGTGTCATCGAGCCGGGTTGCGTCCAGGACTACTCCCGCCGGATTTCCGCCGTCGGGGGTGGTGGTGAAGGCGGCATAGCGCAGGACTTCCGTGGTCTGTTCCATTCGGACATCGTCGCACAGCGGTCCAGGTGGCGGAGAGCGCCATGCGCCTTGCTGGCCGTACTTTGCTAGGTGTCGGCGTCGGCGTCGGCGTCTGTAACTATGCGCAGCTTCTCAAACGAATCAGTCCAGCCTCTGCGGTGCAGCTCAAGCCGTTCGTCCGTCAGGAACGGTCCCTGCGAGAGCACCGGGCGCGAGGCATTCTCTGCCTCCCCGGGCGAGAGATCGACGACGGTTTCACGGTCATCGGGTGTGGGCTCCTCCCACGTGAAGGTGTAGACAAGGCGCCACGGCGGATCGATTTCCAGGAACTTGCCGGCGAGGTGGAAGGTCTCGCCGTCGGGCGGCGCTGCGCGCAAGCCGGATACCAGGCGGCCCTATTTCCGCAGACCCAAATCGGTCCATAATGGCCACATAACTTCGGGGATCCCTCACGCTGACGATGGGTGTCGCTGCGTTGAAGAGTCCCAGGTGGCTGCCCCGGCTTTGCGCAAGGGACGGTCACGGGCCCCGGACAAGGATTCCGGGGACCAAAACCGGGGGGAGCAACGCCGTCGCTGCGATCATCAACGCACTGAAGGGAATCATCATGCTCAAGGATTCAAACATCATGGCTGTCCTACCCGCGAAGGACATCAACAGGGCTAAGGAGTTTTACCGGGAGAAGCTGGGAATCGAACCCTCCGAATCCATGGAGGAGGGCAGCGTGATGTACAGCTGCGGCCAAGGAACCCGCTTCCTCCTTTACCAGACAGACAATGCCGGGACCGCCAAGAACACCCAGATGGGCTGGGAGACGGACAATCTCGAGCGCGAGATGGAGGAACTGCGAGGCCGCGGCGTCGTCTTTGAAGACTACAATTTTCCCGGTCTGAAGACGGAGAACGGCATTGCCACCGCTTCCTGGGGAAAGGCAGCCTGGTTCCTGGACAGCGAGGGGAACATCATCAACATCGCCCAGCGCTCGTAGGCCGGAGTCTGACACCGATCAGCGACTCCATCTCTACCGCCGGCAATGGAGCCGGAGGGAACCGGACCGCGCCTTGAGGGCGGGAGCCGGTCTCGGGCCTGACGTCGCCGCTGGACAGGGCAACTGGACAGGGCAACGAGCGCGTTCAGAACAGCAGGGTTCGCAACAGTGGCTACCCGCACACCCTAGGTCGTGTCCGGTTTCCCACCCCGGAGGTGCCGGTGGTGGAGTTCGTAGCTGTCGAACACATCGGAAGATGTGGCTCCGGAATGGCCGAATTTGCCGCGAAGGACCTCCGCGAGTCCGTCGAGCGCCGCGTGGAGCATCCGTCCAGCGAACTGCAGTTCAGAGCTCTCGCTGCGCTGGGCCTGGGATGCCAGCTCGTGGGCGTAGGCCACCGTGGCGGGCAAGGAGCCGCGCTGCTCAATTTCACGGAAGTAGTACGTTTCATGGAAGGCAAGCAGGTCTATGGTCACCGTGGCCACGTTTCCGGCAATTGCCTCCAGCAATCCGGTAGCGTGACTGGGCTCCATGTCCAATACACCGGCCGGACCGGCAGCCTCCCTGAAAAGAGTCAGCTGGTGGGCAAGGGCCCGGCGGCGGTTCAGGGCCGGGAACGTCTGCAGGATCCAAGTGACCGTTGCTGTCAGCAAGCCGAAACCGGTGACGGCCTGGAGGGCGACAACCAGCCTGAGCACCGGATCCGTTGCCACGATATCGCCAAACCCCACGGTGGAAAGAGTGACCATGGAGATGTAGAGGGCTTCGGCAAAGTCGGCCCGCAGTGGAACCCCGGCTCCGTAAACAAAACCGTCCGTCAGATGGGGCAGGTATAGCAGAGCCCAGCCGATCGCCGCCAAGCCTGCCCAGGCTCCAATGACAGCGGCCATCGCCAAGGGGGCTGCTATGAAGGAGCCCCGGCCCCGCAGTTTTCTCGATACAAGCCAGAACCCGCGCATGATCGCCCGGCCCAGAGGACCGGAACCATGCGGATAAAGGAGTGTACGAAAGACGTCAACGAGCATCAGCAGAACCAGCCCGGTCCCCAAAACCGTCCAGAGCATGTCCTCGAAGTCCATGCCTCATCTTATGGGCGGTGCTCTTTGAGGAGCAGCCGGCGTGCGACCATCAAAGTGCCGGGAGCCCGTGGCAACTGAACGGTTGACCACCTAAAGCGTGTGGTCCCGCAGCGCGGCCGCGGCACCCCTGTATCCTGAGAATGTAGTTCAAGGGCCCCAGCGGCCATCGACCAAGCCCGGTGCGCAGCCGGATGAGGGGTCTGGAAGCTGGGCCGCAGCCTTGGACGTCGTCGAATCGCCACCGCAATCGTCAGTCTGCGATCGGCACCCGAATGCTCGGAATGGATCCTCTATCAGCATTGAAACACCAGTCCCCGTGGGAATCCCGACGCCGGTCCCCAATCCCGTGCGCGCAGCTGCGGGGGATGAGCCAGTTGTTGTGACCTGGGCCGAGGCCGGGATCAGCATGACCGCGCGATGGCGTTCGGCGAACGGCAGACCGGCGCCGACGCGCGTCGAGGTGGTCTCCGACTCCCTCACGGCCGATGATGCGAACCGGATGGCGTCACAGGGGATCGCGATGCTCTGGCACGGTGACTTCCACAACGCACGGCAGATCCTCAACGCCCTGGACCGGCGGATAGGCGTCGGAAAGAAAGAGATCGCAGCAACTCCGGCCGACAAGTTCTATCGGCACCGCCAGTCCCGCTCGCACCGTGCACGGGTTCTCGGCCTGCTGCTGATTCCTCTTGATCCAGGCCCGGTGGTGCCGCTGCGCCGCGCACCGGACATCCGGCAGGCCGCCGCTGAAGCGTACGGTGATATCGGCGAACCTTCCATTGTGTCCCTGCATGAGCTTGTCGGGGCCATAGGCGCCCACGAGTGGCGACGGAACGGCGTGTACGTCGATGCCCTCCAAGGCCGCATCCACCCGCACTATGGCACGTTCTTCCCCACCCGGAGTGAGTATGTGGATCTCCTGGCCGCCGCTGAGCTGCCCTCTGACACACTGGCGTTCGACGTCGGAACCGGCACGGGTGTGCTCGCTGCCGTCCTCGCGCGCCGTGGGGTCCACCGCGTGGTGGCGACGGACAATGAACCGCGTGCAATCGCCTGCGCCTCTGAGAATTTCCGGAACCTCGGTGTCCAGGACCGTGCTGAGGCCGTCCTGACCGACATGTTCCCGCCCGGGCGGGCACCCCTGATCGTGTGCAACCCGCCCTGGATTCCGGCAACGCCGCACTCCACCCTGGATAACGCCGTCTACGACCCCGGGAGCAGGATGCTCTTCCGCTTCCTGAACGGACTCTCCGACCATCTGGAGCCGGGCGGTGAGGCCTGGCTTGTCCTCTCCGACCTGGCCGAGCACCTTGGCCTGCGGACACGTCAGGATCTGCTGACCGCCATCACGGCGGCCGGGCTGAAGGTGGTGGAACGGCTGGACACCAAGCCAACGCATCCAAAGGCATCGGACCGCGACGATCCTCTGTTCGAGGCGCGCGCCGCGGAGGTCACGTCGCTGTGGCGGCTTGTTCTCCGCTAGCCCGCCACCACCACCGCCGCCTTCGCGGCCTGCGTGGCCTCCATCCATTCGCTCATCCACGGTGCCCGGACGCTCGACGTGATCCGGCAGTCGGCTACGAAGGTTCCCCTGGCGCCGGCGTCGATCCAGTCTTGGAGCGCCTCAAGGTCTGCGAGTGATCGGATGATCGCCGACTCGGCACCGAGCGCGCGGGCGACGCCGCTGAAGTCTACTTCGGGGATCAGCATTGGCTTTTCAGTCAGGCCTTGGGAACCGTACTGGTGGATTTCGGCTCCGTAGGAGGCATCGTTGTAGATCACGACGACGGCGCTGTCCGCCGCCCCGATCAGCGATTCGAGGTCGGACAGACCCATCAGGAAACCGCCGTCCCCGGAGGCCAGCACCAGTGTGCGGCCGTCCTCCACCGCGCGGGCTGCCCCGACGGCGCTGGCGAGGCCGAGCCCGATGGTCTGGTAGGCGGTCCCCACCATGACCAGGTCCTGGGGCCTGGGGATGTGCCAGTACATGGGTGCCCATCCGAGGAAGTGCCCGCCGTCCTGGACCACCGTGCGTCGCTCCGGCAGCACGGCGTCCAAAGCGGTTGCGAGGGAGCGCGGGTCCAGCCGGCCATCCGCGGTTTCGTCGGAGCCGGGGTGGTGGGCTGGTCCTTCGGCCACTCGTTTGCGGGCTTCTGCGCGCCACGCTCCTGCGCGGCTGGCGTCCGGCGAGGCCGCGCCATCCAGCATCCCCAGGATGTGTCCCGCAGCAGACTTCACGTCCGCGCTGACGAAGGTGTCCACCCGGGGGTGCGTCGGCTGCAGGGCGGTGTCGATCTGGATGACGGTGCTGTCCGGGCCGAGCAGGTGCCCGAACCGCATGGTGAAGGGGCTCAGGCTTGCCCCGGCCACGAGGACCACATCGGCCTCACCCATGAGCCCGGCCGCGGTGTCCGTGCCGAAGCCGCCCGCGACGCCGAGATACCCGTCGCCCTGGAGGAGGTTGAGCGCCAGGGCGGTTCCGGCGGTCAGGGCGCCCAGACGGTCGGCGAGCTCCCGGAGCTCCGGGGCGGCGCCGGCGAGATGCGCACCGCGGCCGGCGAGGATCAGCGGCCGCTTCGCCCCGGCGAGCAGGCGGGCTACCTGCCCAAGGCCGCCGTCGACGTCGTCACTCACCGCCGGTGCCAGCGGCGCCGGAAGTTCCTCGTCCGCAGCCTCGAGGGCCGCGAGGTCGTAGGGAATGGCAATGACGACGGCGGTCCGCTTGGTGAGCGCATATTCCACCGCCTGCTGCGTGATGGAGCCCGCGGCATCGCGGGTGACGGTGAAGGTGGCCGCGCCGAGTGCTGCGGCGATTGCCGCCTGGTCCACGTCCCAGGGCCGGGCGCCACTGGTCGGAGCGTCGCCGGTGACCAGCACGACGGGGATTTGTGCCTGGACCGCCTCTGCGAGGGCGGTGAGTGCGTTGGTGTAGCCGGGGCCGTAGGTGGTGGTGCCGGCTGCGAGACGTCCTGACGTCCGGTAGTAGGCGTCGGCCGCGGCGATGGCGGCGCCTTCATGGCGGACGGCGGAGAAGCGGAGGCCCAGCTTTTCCGCGGCGTCCAGGAAGTAGACGTTTCGTTGCCCATGACGCCGAAGACATCGCTGAGGTAGCTGCTGAGAACCTGCGCCACGCGGCCGGACACGGTAAGTGAAGTCATGCAGAAATCTTGTGGGCTGGTTCACAGATAGGCAAGACAGTCGGATTTAATTGGGATTCTTGGCAGTAAGTAGGAGTATTAACTGAAAATATGCCCACTTGTGGCCTGCATCACCTGGATTTACGCCGAAGGGCGGGATTCCTGCTCGGAGAGCCGGTTCAGGAGGCCGTCGTAGCGGGGCGGAATGAGTTCCAGTACGGAAATGGCCGTGCTGGTCCGTTGGATCCCCTCGATTTCCAAGATCTCGTTGGTGATGCGGTAGAGATCTGCCGTACTGCGGGCCACCACCTTGGCCATGAGGTCCGCATCCCCGGTGGTGGCGTGCACCTCGATGACCTCCGGGATCGCGGCGAGTCCGTTTTCCACCGCGCCTGTTCGCGTCTGGCTGATGGACAGTGAGAGGAAGGCCATAAGGTCATAGCCAAGTGCGGCGGGATCCAGCCTCCGGCTGAAGGAGCGGAGGGCGCCGCTGCGCTCGAGCCGTGCCAGCCGGGCGTGGACCGTGTTCCGTGCGACGCCGAGCGTCCGCGAGAGTGCCAAGGCGCTTGCTTCGGGATCCTTGTCGAGGGCCAGGATGATCCTGCCGTCGAGAGAATCCACGGTGCGAGGATTCGGGATGGTCATATTTTCACCACAGACAGTAGATGTTGAGCAGAAGTCCCAATGGTTTGAGGGTATCTTGCAATGTGGGAGGGGTCACAATCATGATCGATCCTCATGACCCGTGATCAGCTCCTGACCGCACCGGACACCGCGCTTCCCACCCTTCGTGGCGCGGTGGCCGGACTTCCGCCCTACGTCCCGGGCCGGCGCAGCGCCGGCACAGACATCGCAGCCCTCGCCAGCAACGAAAGCCACTACGAGCCACTGCCCGCTGCCGCCGCTGCGGTGGCCGCAGCGGCCGGTACGATGAACCGATACCCTGACAGTGCCGCCGTCGAACTCCGCGAACGGATTGCCCGCCACCTCGGCGTAACGGCCGGAGAGGTGGCGGTGGGACCCGGCAGCGTCGGCGTCCTCCAGCAGATCATCACCGGCCTGTGCGACGCCGGGGATGAAGTGATCTTCGCGTGGCGTTCCTTCGAGGCCTACCCCATCCTGGTGGAGCTGGCAGGCGCCCAGCCGGTCCGCATCCCGCTGGACGGCGCTGAGGGCCACGACCTCGATGCCATGGCCGCGGCTGTCACTGCCCGCACGAAGGTCATCCTGCTCTGCACCCCCAACAACCCGACCGGCGTGCCGATCAGCCACGACCGCATCGAGGCCTTCCTGCGGTCCGTCCGCTCGGACATCCTCGTGGTGATCGACGAGGCCTATGTGGAATACGCCGAAGCGGGCAGCGGCCCCGATTCCCTGGCGCTCTACCGCCAGTACCCCAACGTCTGCATCCTGCGCACCTTCTCGAAGGCCTACGGACTCGCCGGCCTGCGCGTGGGATACGCCGTGGCCGCGCCGGACATCGCTGAGGGACTGCGCCGGACCGCCCTTCCCTTCTCCGTGAGCGCGCTGGCCCAGAAGGCGGCCATCGCGTCGCTGGACGCCGGAGACGAGATGGAAGCCCGGGTGGCCGCCGTCAAGCAGGAGCGCACCCGAATGGCCGCGCAGCTGGAAGCCCAAGGCTGGAACCTGCAGGCGAGCCAGGGCAACTTCCTGTGGATCCGTACGGACGACTCCCTCCAGGCGAGGCTGGTGGACGCGTTTGACCGCGCGGGCATCATGGTCCGGGGATACCAGGGGGACGGTGTGCGGATTACCGTTGCCGGCCCCGCCTCCAACGATCGCGTGCTCCGGGTCTTGGAAGCCCACGCAGCCTGAGAAACCGACTGACCTGAAACCCCATCCGTTCCACCAACAAACCAGAGGACTCCTCATGGAACAACAGACAATGACGTCTGGCCGCCCACTGGGCGCCGCACTCAAACCCCGCCAGCTCACCATGATGGGGCTCGGGAGCGCCATCGGCGCGGGCCTCTTTATTGGCTCCGGCGCCGGCATCCAGGCCGCGGGCCCGGCCGTGCTGATCTCCTACCTCGTGGCCGGCACCCTCATCATCCTGGTGATGTGGGCGCTCGGCGAGATGGCCGCCGCCAATCCGGACAGCGGCGCCTTCTCCGTCTACACGGCCAAGGCCTACGGGCCGGTGGCCGGTGCCACGGTGGGCTGGCTGTGGTGGCTGCAGCTCGTGGTGGTCATCGCGGCCGAAGCGCTGGGTGCGGCAGGCCTGCTGGCCACCATCTTCCCGGCCCTTCCGGTGTGGCTGACGGCCTTCGTGTTCATCGTGGTGCTCACCGCCGTGAACCTCACCAGTGTGAAGAACTTTGGCGAGTTCGAGTTCTGGTTCGCCCTGCTCAAGGTGGCAGCAATCGTCGGGTTCCTGCTGGTGGGAGCTGCTCTGCTCTTCGGCTGGCTGCCGGGCGTCCCGTCGCCGGGCCTGGCCAACTTCACCGGAGCCGGATTCGCTCCCAGCGGTTTCGCCGGTATTGCCACGGCACTCTTCGTGGTGGCGTTCGCATTCGGCGGCACCGAGATTGTTTCCGTGGCGGCAGCTGAGACTGCCGAGCCTGCCCGCAGCGTGAAGAAAGCGGTCCGCACGGTGCTGTGGCGCATCCTGGTCTTCTACATCGGCGCCATCTTTGTCATTGCTGCCGTGGTTCCGGTCGGTTCGGCGGGGCTGAAGAGCCCGTTCGCCGCTGTGCTGGACGCCGCCGGCATGCCCGGCGCGGCCACCGCCATCACCCTGGTAGCCGTGGCAGCACTGCTCTCCGCCCTCAACGCCAACCTCTACGGTGCATCGCGGATGGCGTACTCCCTCGCGGAGCGGGGTGAGGCACCACGTCTGCTTGCCTCGGTGTCTAAGGCGCGTGTCCCGGTTGTCGCAGTCCTGGCCAGCGTCGCTTTTGGCGTTGTCACGGTGGTGCTGGAGCTGGCCTTTCCCGAGAAGGTCCTTCCCGTCCTGCTCAACATCGTTGGTTCGACGTGCCTGCTGGTGTGGACGTCCGCGCTCCTCGCCCAGCTCGCGCTGCGCCTCCGCGCCGACCGCGAGGGGATGGAGCTTCCCCTGCGGATGCCCGGCTTCCCGTGGCTCACGTGCTTTGGCTTGGTCATCCTCGCAGCGATCTTCACCGTGGGCTTCATCGGCGAGGATTCCCGTCCCCAGCTCCTGAGCACGTTCGGACTCGTGGCGCTTCTGGCGGTGGCGAACTGGTTGCACCACCGGAAGGGCAAGGTTTCGCCGGTTGTGGAATCTGCGGATAGTGCCAAGCAGCCGGTGCTCGTCGACTGAATCAGGTGCTGTGAACCCACATCGCGGTGCACGCGGAGGGCGCGTCCGGTCTGGCCGGGCGCGCCCTTCGTCATGGATGCCGGTCGGCCAAGGTCGACGACAGGCGACAGGCGACAGGCGACAGGCGACGGGCGGCCGCGCCGGCTGCTCCCGGTGTCGCTCTCCGTGAGTCGGGATTTCCGTGTCGGCTGTCCGACGCGAGACTAGTGAGCCGGTCCCGGCATGGACTCCTCAGCCAGCCGAGGTTTGACGCGCCGCCGCGCTCTACTTCGGGGCTTTCCTTTCATCACCCACCAGTTTCCGGCCTTCCTAGGGAGCACGGATGGACTGACGTGTGCGGGATCAGGACGTCGTGTGCGCGCCGGGACAGTGTTCTAGCTCAACTTTGTGCAGTTGCACTTGAGGAGGAAGTGACTTCAGGGTGCCGTTCCTAGCGCTCCCCGACGCCATACGGATAAGAACGTGGTTGGGTCACGGCCTCTGCTCGGCGACAAACTAGGGGAGCGGAGCCAGAGTTTCCGCCAGGACGCCGCTGACGAAACTCAGGATCTCCTCGCCGGCCAGGACTCCGGAAGCCGAAGTCACCGTCAGGTTCGGCAGGCTGAACGAGTCGCTGTCGAGTTCGCCGTGCGATGGACGGATCGCGATGTCCGCCAGTTCGAGGATGCCCGCATCCAGCCGTGAGTCGCCCGCGGCTACAAGAAGACCTGATCCGCTCCGCCGCCGGACCTCGTCCACAGCGGCTTCCTTGGTGATCGGGGCCGGGACACAGTAGAGCTTCCGCCCCTGCAACGACGTCATCCAGCCGCGGGCCTCGCACCAGGCGCCGAGCTCGTCCAGGTACCCGTCAGGCAGCGCCTGCCGGTCCACGATCGAGTACACAAAGTATTCTTCGGCCGTCCGGACCCTCAAGACGGCGGGGACTGCCGCGCCGCCCCTGAGGTGGCACAACACGTCGTCCAGGGGCGCACACTCTGACCCCAGTGACCGCTGGATGTGCCGCGACCAGTCGCCGTCCGGCTCGCCGTCGTGGAGCAGCACGGCGCCGTTCGTCGTCACGGCATACCCGTGGCCCGAGCCGGGCAGCCGCACCCGGGAGAACTGCGCCCGGGTGCGGGTGGTGACGGGCACGAAGATGCTCCTCTCCACGATCCCTTCCAGCAGCTCCTCCGCTGTCCGGGTCATGAAAGACAGCGGAGCTGCGTCATACACCTCGGCGACCACCATCCGGGGCGCCAGATGATCGCTTCCCACGAGCGCCATAGAGTTGACCGAATAGATCAAAGTGCGGTCCAGATCGCTGGCCACCATGACCGGCGCGCCGCTTGAGTGAATGCTCATACGTCCGCCACTGCCTTGCCGTCGGCGCCGGTTGCTCCCGGCGTGTGCAGCGGATGGATCAGTCCGACGCAGCTGTAGGCCAGGTCAGGGACCTCCAGCACCTCGACGCCGCGTTGTTCGGCCAGGTGGAGCACGTGGGCGAGGTCCGGCACAGCCTCGGGCCGCACCAGCACCTTCCAAGGCACGCGCCGCAGGAGGACCCTGGTGGTTTCGCCGACACCTGGTTTGACCAGGTTCACGTTGTTGATTCCGAAGCTGCGGCTGATCTGCTCGACGGCGGACCATCCGGACCAGTCTGCTTCCGGGAGCCCGACGATGTCTGCGGGGGCGTGCGCTGCTGCCCGCAGGACGTCGTCCCGGACGCCGGGGAACTGGGCTGTGACGGCCGACAGGAAGTCGTGGGAGACGTCGCTGCCGGCCAGCTCCGAGTAGAACTTGGCCCCGTGGAAATCGCCGGGGCTGATGAGCGACTTGTTGAAGACAGTGCGCGAGACGAGACCGGAGACGGTCGAGTTCAGGCAGGCCGAGGGGACGAGATAGTCCTCCCGCGTGCCGAAGATCCGGACGCAGCGCCCGGGATCCGCGAGGACCGCGAGGTTGGGCCGGAACGCCGGCCCGTCGGTCTGTCGGAAGAGTTCGACTGCGGCGGCGAGTTCGCGGGCGATGGCTCCCTTGCCGGTCCAGCCGTCGACGAACATTATGTCGTCCGGGCGGTGCCGGGACGCGAGATAGCCGAGGGCGGTCTGGTCGATGCCGAGTCCGCGCACGATGCTGATGGCATAGTGCGGCAGCTTTAGACCGTGGACTTCCCAGGCCCAACGCTTCATCAGGATGCCCACGGGAGTTCCGGCTCGGGCGAGAGAAACCAGCACGGGGGCGTTGCCGCGCAGCTTCAGGACCTGCTCGGTGAGCGTTCCGACGGCGTGCGCGATCCGGACTGCCGTGCTCTCCAGCGCGGCCTGGAACAAGGCGTCGTACTCGGGCGACGGTTTGAACTCCTGCGGCAGCGATTCGGCGTAACTGGCCTTGCCGGATTGGATGGCGGCCTCACGCTCTTCCCTCGGCGCTTCCAGCTGCGCGGAACTCAGGTCCTTCAGTAGCCATTCGACGTCCTCGGGCAGATAGGAGCCGAAGTCGGGGCCGAGCAGCGGCGTTGGGAACGGTGGCTGGGCCGGCAACATGACCAGCCGGACATCGTCGGCGCTGCCGGAGACGGCCTCGGCGATCTTGCCGGGGCCCAGGAGCCCGGACTCCGCTGTACCAGGTTCCGCCATGATGAGCACCGTATCGAAACACCCTTCAGGGTGCATGAAGTTGTAGGCAAACCGCGGCCCGGGCCCGTCCGGGGCGTCGTCGTCGCTGCCAAAGGCGATGGCGGATCTGATCGCGTAATCTGGTTCGTCCAGCGCGGCGATCGGGGAGCGGGTACTGGTGGAATAGCGGATGTCGGTGTCAGGGCGCAGGTCCTGCAGCCGGGCGGCGACCGCGAGGGGAAGCGCCATGAATTCCTCCGTGGCGAGGACCAGCACCCGGCCCCCCGCCTCGCCGCGGCTGCCAAGGGCCGCGGCCAGGGCGCCCGCAATGCGCGCCGCCTGGTCCGAATCGGGACGCCCGGAAACGCCAAAGCGGGCGCTGCGGATTGGTGGCTCGATTCCGTGGAGGTCCAGCAGCTGGATCAGGCCCGGCCTGGGGGCCGCTGCAGGCGGGAGCGGGATGGCGCTAATCAGCTCCGTCGCGTCCGAAGCAAGCGTTTCCGGCAGTTGGATGCTTCCCTGCGCCAGTGCCACCCCGCTGATCCTGGCGTCGAGTTCGTGTGCCAGCGCGTCAAGGCGGTCCCGGTCTACGGGGGAGCGCAGGTCCACCAGGGAGGCGACGACGTAATGGCGGTGCGGTGCGGTGCGGTGCAGTTCGCGGATGGTGTTGATGATCGTGGCGCCGGTGCTCAGCTCGTCATCGACCAGGACCACGGTCTCGGCCTGGTTGAGGGCGGCGCGGCTGGTCGGCAGCAACTGGTGGGAGGTTGCGTGCGAATGCATTTCCTCGAACGCGCCGTAGGGTTCCACCCCGCTGCTGCTCTGTCGGGTGGAGTGGATGTAGTAGGTCCCCAGTTGCCCGGCCACCAGCTGGCCCAGCCCGGTGGCTGTTTCCGCGTAACCGATGGTCGCGACGCCGGGAAGTTCTGTTTGCCATCGGGCGAGCAGTTCGCCCAGGCTGGCCATGTCGGCAATTCTGCTGCGTCGCCTGTCCTCGTTCGGTGCCGTGCCGCCGTCCGGAGCGGTGTCGCCCTCCAGCAGGCGAGCCAGCCTGCCTGCGGCCTCGTCAATGACGGCGGTCAGCGATCCGGCGGTGCGTGAATCGGTGCCCGCATCCGGACCGGCAGCGGCATTGGCGGGGAACTGGAGTTCCCTGCGGACCATGAGCCCCAGAAGCTGCCCCGCCGACGTCGCGATCCCGGGTTCGGTAGGGACGTGCTTGGCAAGCACCCGCGAGACGAGCAGATGGGATCTTTTGGGATTGCGCCGCAGCGCCAGCCCGACCAGGGCGCTTACCGGCAGCAGGCTGCGACTCTGGTCCGAGGCCACGTCGACGCCGAGGGCATCGCGCACGTAACCGCCGCTCCAGGGAGCATCCGTAGAGAGTTGCTTCACCGCATGCTCGCTTCCAGTAGTTCGACAAAACTGACGCCGGGCCTGGCGACCCCGAAGGCCCTGGCACGCAACAGGGTGCGCTCCGCCCATGCACGGTGTGGTTTCAACTCATTCATCTTGTTTCCATAGGACGATGCCTTTACGCCTCCGCCGGCGTTCCCCGCTATGTCCAGGGCATCGAGGTATTCCTCGTGGCTCACGACGCACATGGCGTGCACCACTGGAACGTGGCTGGGGTGGATGACGGTCTTGCCCAGCAGGCCGTTCGCGAGATCCAGTTCGATCTCGCGAATCAGGCCATCCAGATTGTCCATCAGGATGCGCTGTCGGAGTTCGCCCTCGTTGACGGCTTCAAAGGGCGTGGACCGCAACTGCGGCCTCAGGACCCGTTCTGTGTTGACGAAGTGTTCCCACACGGGGCCGGAGATGACCCAGCCGTCATTTGGGCGGCCAAAGATGTTCACGACGTCGCCAATGATGTTCGCGACGACCTTGACGTTGTAGATAGTCAGGTCGCGGGAACGCCGCAGGCCAAAGGCACTGGACATGTCCGTGGCACCGATCCGGACGCACAGGACCAGTTCGCGGAACTCTTCCACCAGGGCCAGGTTGTCTGTCAGCACCCGGACGCGTGACTCCAGATGAGTTGTCGAAAGGTCCTCTATGATCGGCATCGCCCTCAGGGCCTGTCCCTTTGAGTCTCCCGTGCGTCCGGCTTCTTTGTTCAACAGCTCCAGTGCCGCCAGGAAGGCACGCCCGCGCCCTGTCTCGTTCTCGAACTTGGGTAGTACGAAGCCGTAGACGACTCCGAGATCCGCACCTGCCCTGCGTCCGACGTCGAGCAACTGTTCGGGCGTACGGCACCGGATGAAGATCAGCGGGAGTTCGCCCGGATCGTCTTGGGACAGTTCAGCCAGTGCAGCGAGCAGGTTCTCCTCCGCGGCGGGCACCTCCTCGTCAGGAACGGCATCTTCGAGGCAGACGACGATGCTGAGGCACCCCGCTCCGGCTTGTTTCCGGATTCCATATGCCAGCGAGCTTCTCGTGGCGGGCGAGTACAGGGTGGCACCCAGCGCGACGGCCAGCAGGCCGGGGTCCGAGGTGCGGTGAAGGAGTTCGGGGCGCAGGTGGAAAAGCCGATCCTTGACGGATTCGGCCAAGGCTTTGAAGTGCTGCATTGTCCCCTAGTTGTTGCAGTAGTGCGCTGCCGGATCAGCGCAGGAGGACCCGTTGGTCCAGTGGAATGGTCATCGTGAAACCGAAAATAGCCCAGATCGCTGCGTCGGAGGCGTCTGCCGGGACGAATTCTGCGCGAAGCTCCAGAACCGCGCCGATCCGCGCGACGTACAGAACGCTCCGCAACCCGGCATCGTTCCGGGCAGCCACCGCTGCGGCCGCGCCGTCGAAGACTCCGACTGTCAGCGGGGTTTCCCCGGCGATGAAGAGGGCCCGGCGCAGGAGCCGGACATGGCGCAGGGACACGATGCCGGCCCCGTCCTGCACGCCTGCCAGGGGTCGGTTTCCCTGGGTAACGACGGGGGTGCCGGCCTTGTGCCCGTCCGTGTGGTGGGCACCTGTGGTGAACTGCTGGTCTTCCCATGCCACCGAGCGAACCCCGGCCACCAGGAGCGAGCCAATCGCGGATTGCCTGGCGTTCAAGCGCACCACCGGGTTGGCTTCCCCCAACTCGCGGACGCTGCCAAAATCCGGGGCCGGGAACAGCCGCTCCGACAGGGACGGAGCGTGCCGGGGCCCCGGCTTGGAAGCCACTGAGGCCTTCGTGGACGGTATGCGCACCGGGCTGGCATTGAGCGTGAGGCCACCGGAACCCGCCCTGCTTGCGTCGAGGTGCGAGGACGTTGCTGCACTTTGCGCAGTGGGTCGAAGAGGCTCCGGCTGATCCACAGGCTTCCGGCGTCGGCTGAGGTATCCGATGTCGGTCCGCAGCAAGGTTCGGTTCAACGCCATTTTCAGAGCCTCAACTTGAAGTCGGCGGCAACGGCTGCGAGCCCGGCCTCATAGCCCTGGCCGAGGGCACGGAATTTCCAGCCCCCGGCGTGCCGGTAGAGCTCCCCGAGAATCATGGCGTTGATCTTGTCGAGGTTCCCCCGCGGCACCGTGAAACGAAGGAGCTCGCGGTTTTGGTCGGTGGCGACCCGCAGGTAGGCGTTTTTGACGGCACCGAAGGTACCGGGGCCCCGCACGTCCGGATCCACGTAGAGGAGCACTGCGATCTTGTGGACCGACTCGGGCACCCGGTTGAGGTCGACGTCGATCTGTTCCTGGTCTTCCGCTCCCGCGAAGGAAATGCTGCCTTCGGGGCTGGTGATCTGGTTGAAGAAAACCAGATGGTCATCCGAGATGGCGCGGCCATCGGTCCCGCACATGATCACCATGGGCACCAGCTCGGCCTGCGGGCCGCGGCTAGGGACTATGTCCCAGCCGAGTCCCAGCAGCACTTTCTCCAGCCCGGGGTTCTCAGCAGTGAGGGCGGCGTTGCTGCCCGCGACCATTGAAGCCACTAGCGTCCTTCCAGATGAAGACCATCAATATCAAACTTGTCCCTGAGGAACTGGCCGTGGACGGCCAGTTCCGTTATGGCACCCGTGCGGACCTGATTGTCCAGGTTTTGGACGGTGGAGTAGAGCGTGTCGAGCTGTTCCAGCAACACCGCCGTGTCGGCGGATTCGTCTCGCCGCGACGCAGGGGCCAGCATCAGATATGCCCGCAGCGGGGACGGAAGGTAGTCGGTGATGACGGCGTTCAGCAGGACGCCCTGCTCCGTCGATGCACCTGACCGGCCGATGTAGCCGATGAGGGCACGCAGAATGTCGGCCAACTGCAGCACCTGTGACACGACGAGGGGAGGCAGTTCGGCGCCATTGGCGAGCACCGTCCGTCGCAGCTCCTCGAGTGCGTCCCGGGTGACTGTCAGCTCGTCTGCAGCCAAGTCCGCCGGGGCAGGAGATTCGTCACCGGAGAAGGCGGCGGAGCGAGGTACCGCTCCGCCGCCAAACAGCGAGCCTAAGAATTTTGCGACCATAGCCCGTAAGCCTATTGCTCAGGGCTGACGACCACTAATTCCCTTCCTGTTTCCGCACCCTGTCCAGGTAGGGGCGGGCCCGTTCCAGCCCAGTTTCGAGCGCGTGAACGGTGCCTTCCATGCTCTTGTTGGCCTGGGAGCGGAAGGTGTCGATCGCATCCATGGTCTGGAAGACATTGTCGAACGCCTTCTGCAGCGTTTCCACGCTGACGCCGGAACTGGCCGCCTGCTGGTGGATCCGAGCGGTCTGATCCTTGAGCATCTCGCTGGTCTTCAGAATCATGTTGTTCGTCGTCGTGTTGATGGCATCGATCTGGTCGAGCACCATCTTCTGGTTGGCCAGTGCCTGAGCAACGATGACGGCCGTGCGAAGTGCGGAGATCGTGGTCGTGCGGGCCCGTTCAACGCCCTTGATCAGCTCGGTATTGTTCTTGCGGATCAAGTCGATAGCCAGATAGCCCTGCACCGAGACAGCCAGCTGGGTCAGAATGTCCTGGTGGCGCTGGCGGATCGGATACAGCACGTCAGAGTCGAGTTTGCCCGCCTCTTCGATCTGGCCCTGCATCTTCATCTCATCGATCCGGTTGGCTGTCGCCGTGTCCAGGGCCTTGGCGAATACCGCGTATTCGCTCAGCCCCTGCATCGTCTCCCACAGCTGGGTCTTTTCCTGCGCCAGGGAGGCGTTGTCCTTGAGCAGCGCGTCCTGGCCCGCCATCAGGGACTTGATGATCTTGTCGAGCTGGGTCTGGGCACTCTCATATCTCTGGAAATACTTAGCTAGCTTGTTGCCGCCCGGAATGATTCCAAGGATCTTCCGGCCGACGCCCAGGTCAGCGTTGTTGGGCGTGAGGTCCTCCACGGTGGAACGAAGCTCACCGAGCGTTGAGGCGACCTGCACTTGGGCGCTGCTGCCAGACTTCTTCGCGCCGGCCAGCGACGTGGACGACCGCTCCAGGAGCCGGCTCGAGGTGTTGGCGGATGCCACGAGCTGCTGGCCGCCAAGCCGGTTGATGCCATCGATCTTGCTGGAGTATTCGGGGCTGAACGGACTCATGGCCGACACTTCGGTGATGAAGGCACGCGCCTGGGCGTTGATCTCCTGCTGGCGTTCCGCCGGAACCGGGACCATGCCCGGGGCGTCGTCTTCCTTGACGATGCCCGGAGCCTCCGGAGCGTTCAGGACGAGGGGAATCGATGATGACGTCTCTGGCGGAGTGAGTTGCATGCTCATAATTGCGTCTCTCTTTCTGTGGTCTCGGGGCTTAGCTGAGCTGGACGCCGAAGTCCGCGGCGATGCCAGCGAGGCCCGTCGCGTACCCTTGGCCGACGGCCTTGAACTTCCACTCGCCGTTATGCCGGTAGAGCTCCGAGAAAATCATGCAGGTTTCCGGCGCCGCATCCTCGCTCAGGTCGTAGCGGACCACTTCCGCGTCGCTATCCTGGTTGACGACGCGGCAGTATGCGGAGCGTACCTGGCCAAAGTTCTGCCGGCGGGTGTCCGCCTGGTCAATCGAGACCACGAAGACGATTCGCTCAACATCTGCGCCCACGGCCGAGAGTTCGACCGCGACCACTTCGTCGTCGCCGTCACCCTCACCGGATCGGTTGTCGCCTTTGTGGACTACCGAGCCGTCGGCTGCGGCCGGCTGGTTGTAGAAGATGAAGTCCGCAGAACTGCGGACCTTGCCGTCGGCGCCGAGAAGCAACGCCGAGGCGTCCAGATCGAAGGCGTCACCGGTGGTCGTGCGAGGATCCCAGCCCAGCCCGACGAGAACCTTGTTCAGCCCCGGATCGGTCTTGGTGAGCGAGAGGTTACTGCCTTTGGTAAGCGTCAAGCCAGCCATGGTTGTTCTCCTTGTTCAGTCTGTCGGGTGTTGGAGGGATGGCCCGAGTTGCCCGGGCCATCCGGCTTTTAGTCCAGCGCTATGCCGAAGTCCGTGGCTACGCCACGGAGGCCCGAGGCATAGCCTTGGCCCACGGCACGGAACTTCCACTCGCCGCCATTTCGATAGATCTCGGCAAAGATCATGCACGTTTCCGCTGCGGCATCTTCTGTCAGGTCGTAGCGGACAACCTCGTTGTCTGTGTCCTGGTTCACAACTCTGCAGAATGCATCGCGGACCTGGCCGAAGTTCTGACGGCGCGCCTCTGCTTGGTCAATCGACACGACAATGACGATCTTTGCGATGTCTGCTGCGACCGAGTCGAGATCGATCAGGATCTGCTCGTCGTCGCCTTCGCCCTCACCCGTGCGGTTATCGCCCTGATGCACAATAGAGCCGTCCGGCGAGGACAGTTGGTTGTAGAAGATGAAGTCATCGTTAGAGCGGACCTTGCCGTCGGCGCGGACCAGGAGAGCCGAGGCGTCGAGGTCGAACTGTTCGCCGGCGGTGGTCCGCGGATCCCAGCCGAGGCCGATCATGGCCTTGCGGAGCCCGGGGTCGGCTTTGGTCAGTGACAGGTTGCTGCCCTTGCTCAGAGTCAGGCTAGACAAGAGGTACTCCTTCAGTTTGGTGATGTACGTTCGAGAGAGCTAACGACCTAGAGGGCGGATGCCGCGGCGCCGCGGACATCGCCGGGCGTGCGTCCGTTAGCCGGCGCGCCGATGGCCTGGAAGTTCCAGACGTTGCCGTTCCGCGAAAGCTTGGACATGACCATCGCCGTGTATGGTCCCGATTCGGTGAGGTCGTAGCGGGCGACTTCGGGGCTGCCTGGAGCCGCGTCGTCGATGACGCGGCAGAACGCGTTCTGGACCATGTCGAAGGTCTGCTGGCTGTAGCTGGTGATAACAAACACGATGTGCGCGACGGCCGGGGACACATTCGGCAGATTCACCATGAGGGTCTCGTCGTCGCCGTCCCCTTCGCCCGTCAGGTTGTCCCCTGTGTGGCGGATGGAACCGTCTTTGCTGGTCAGCTGGTTGAAGAAGACAGTGTCGAGGTGCTGGCCCTGCGCGTCAAACAGGATGGCCGACGCGTCCAGGTCGATTTCCACCGTTTTAGTTCCGCCGAAGAATCCTTTTTTTGCGGGGACAGCAGAGTCCCAGCCGAGGCCCAGACGGACGTTCGTCATCGAATCGCCGTTCTGCTTCGTCAGTGACAGCGTCTGGCCTTTTTGCAAACTCAAACCCATTTAACTGCTCGCTTTCTTAGTGGTGGCTGTTGCCTTGATAAGTGATGTAGAGCTAGCTGTTTGCGTCCGCCGACTCGCGCGTTTGAGGCTGCTCAGCGACACGATTCCTCTTATTGCGTTGCACCGATCCGATAAATGCCGCACCGATAAACACGACGCCGATGAGGCCGGTAACGATCTCGTTGACGGGAACCACGATCGTAACCAGCAGGATTACTGCCAAGGCGCCGATGGCCCAGTGTGCGCCGTGGTCCAGGTACTCGAATTCGTCCAGCGTCCCCTGCCGGACCAGGAACACGGTCAGGGAGCGGACGAACATGGCTCCGATGAAGCCCAGTCCGAGCGCGATGATGATCGGGTCCGCGGTAATGGCGAAGGCTCCGATGACGCCGTCGAAGGAGAAGGATGCATCAATGACTTCCAGGTACAGGAACAGCATGAGGGCGGCCTTGCCGGCGAGTTGAGCCGTACCGGAAGGGCCTGAGTGCACGACGAGGTCCGCATCCGCGGCATCAACGTCGCCGTCTTCATCGACGTCGAAGAGATTTCCGAGGCCGTTCACGAGGAAATAGGTGATCATGCCAAGCAGGCCCGCGAGAAGGACGATGCCCTGTTTCTCGCCGGATACAGCCCCGGCGATGGCCAGAGCGGCCAGGCCGATGATCAACGATGCGCCTTCGAGTTTGCCCAGCCGGGCGAGCGGGATCTCCAGGAACTTGATCCATCTAATATCCCGGTGGGCCAGAATGAAGTCCAGGAACAGCATCAGAAGGAACATTCCACCGAAGGCCGCGATCTGCGGGTGGGCCTCGTGCAGCAGGTATCCGTAACTGCCCGGGGTGTGCGGGTCACCCTTTTCCATTGCGAGGCTGACAGCTTCCACCGGGTTCAGGCCAGCGGTGACTCCCACGATCAGCAGGGGGAAGAGGATGCGCATACCGAACACGGCGATAATAATGCCCACACTGAGGAACATTTTCTGCCAGAACGGGTTCATCCGCTCAAGGATTCGCGCGTTGACCACAGCATTATCGAAGCTCAGGCTGATTTCAAGAATGCCCAAGATGAGGCAGAGAATCAGTGCCTGAGGGCCGCCATAAAGAAAAGCGACCACCAATGCGATGAGGGTGACCGCGAACGACCAACCGAAAGTCTTGAGAAACACGCTGGAACAACTCCTGGAAACGACAGGTCCTGTCCAGTCAACGACGGCAGGACGGCGAAAATCGTCCCGGAAGTTATCCCCCAAGACTTCGTGCCAACATCATATGCGGCGGGTGCGACGCTTTGTCCTGCGACGCCCCAGTGTTTCTGGATTGTGATCGTACTCGTCCCGCCATAGCCCTGGTCCGGCTGCGAGGGAGGCTTTCCCGCGCACTAGCCGGACCAAGAGCGGGCGATAATTGTTACTCGCAGGCGACGCCGTCGCCATCACGGTCGAGCTTGCTGCTGTACCCGGGCTGGCCTGCATAGATCGGCGCGGCCCCTGCTTGTCTCGCCGCGGTGCAGTTGGCGTAATACGCTGCCGCCGGTGCCGGTGCCGGTGCCGGTGCCGGTGCGGGCGCCGGCGGTACATAGGGTGCGGGCGCCGGTGCCGGTGGAACATACGGCGCCGGAGCGGGCGCGACGTAAGCGGGCGCCGGAACGTACGGATCGGGCGCGGGTGCCACCGGTGCCGGAACAACCACAGCCACGTTTGCCGAGGGTTCCGGCTCCGTTGTAGCTTCGGCGGAGGCTACCACTGTCACTTCCTTCTCACTGGTCGGAACCAACTGGTCGATGCAGTCTGCTAGTACGCGGGCCATCGCGTCGTGCTCGGCCTGCGTCACCCACAGCTCGTACGTCGCCTTAACGGAAATCTGCCGTGCAACGTACGCGCACTGGAAACTCTTGTTCGGCGGTAGCCACGCCGCAGCATCACCATCCCCCTTCTGAACGTCGGTCGGCCCGTCTGTGGCCTGAAGGTTCAGGGGATCGTTGGCAAACGCCATGCGCTGCGCTCCCGTTAACTGCTGGGCGCCCGTAAGCCATGCGTCACCCAAGGCAACCACATGGTCAATCTGTACAGCACTGCTGGTGCCAGGGCCGCGTTGGAAGTGGATCGTTGTTGCCGTGTAGGGGTCCGCGAGGGTCCCGCTTTCTACTCTGCAATGCCCATCATCTGCGAACGTGACTTCCGAAAGATCCCGCTTGAGAATATCGTTCCGGGTGTCGCAACCGTTCCTGTCAGTGTCGGCCCATGCTTGGCCGAACATGGCGCGGTCATCGTAGCCGGGCGTCGGCGCCGTTGCCTTGACGGGGAGACTAGCGAGGAGGTCGAGCGCCTTCGTTGCGTACGCCGGCTGGGATTTAGGAGCTGTATAGCTGACGCCCCTGGCGAGTTCGGTGACGTTCTCAGGGTCCATCGGCTCCCCGGTATCCGTCGGGGACGGGGAAGGGGAGGGTGAGGAAGCCTGTGACGAAGCGGCGGAAGCGCGGGCCGCTTCTTCTGCTGCTCGCTTTTCGTTCGCGGAAGCCGCCTCGGCAGCGATGCTTTCTGCAGACCGAGGCGGGACGGTCAGCCCACCGACGACGAAGAGCACCAGAGAGGCTGCAAGGACGACACCCCCGGCTTTTCGGCTGCCGGGCAGCCGTGCCCACGAGCGGCGGCCCGTGATCACAACGTAGAGGCCGGTAAGTGCGGCAAATATGGCGAGGAAAATCAGTGCCCCACCGAGCCCGCTGGTTGCAGCCCCCATCGCCATGAATGCCAGCGTGATCGCTCCGACCACGAATGTTGAAACTTTCGGCTTCCGCGGCGGTTTCGGCGTACTAACGGATGGCTCACGCGCTCCCAAGAGCGATTCGTAGTTATTCAATTTCTAATCCCCATGTTTTCGGCACCTCAGGATTTCGCTGGGTGTCAGGCCTCGGCGCTATCGTGCGTCAAATGGGATTGTATGGCCTTGCAAACAGATATTAGGATTCCCGTCACATTGTTTCGAGGATCCACGCGTGGCTGTTCCTCCACATGGTCCAGGTCAAAATCGACGCGCCGCCAAATGAACTCGGGACACGTCAGCTATATGGTTGGCATAACCCAACGAAAAGGAACCGATATGGCACTTTCCCTCGAAAAGATCAGTGAACAGGCCCCAGGCCTCCTCTCGCTGGCCAAAACCGCATCGCACGCAGTCGATCTCTCAGGGCTCAACGGCCAGAAAGCCAAGGTCGCCGTCGCCCTGGACTTCTCCGGCTCCATGAGTCGGGCCTACAAGTCAGGGTCTATGCAGCGCCTTGTCGAAAAAGCGCTGGCCCTGGCAACTCAGTTCGACGACGACGGAAACATCGACTTCTTCATCTTCGACTCCAAAGCCGCGTACTTGGGCGAAATCAGTATCGATGACTTCGCCGGCTCCGTGGACCGCCTGACCAACGGCCGGCGAATGGGCAGCACAAACTACGCCGATGCCTTCCTGACCATCCGTGACCACTTTGGGTTCGCCCCGCCCGCACCGCAGGCCCCGCCCGCCCCGCCGAAAAGGGGGTTCTTCGGACTTGGCAAGGCACAGCCAGCGCCGATCGCTCCGGCCACACCGGCGCCGACCACCCCCGCAGACATTCCTGTGTACGTACTGTTCTTGACCGACGGCGCCCCGGACAACCAGTCCAAGGCCGTCCAGGCTCTGACTGAGGTGTCGACGGCGCCGATCTTCTGGAAATTCCTCTCCATCGGCAAACAATCGATGGTATTCCTTGAAAAGCTGGATACGCTCACAGAACGGTTCGTGGACAACGCCAATTACGAGCCGATCGGCGATGTGGACGCGATCAGCGACGCCGTCCTGTTCGAGAAGATGCTGAGGGAGTTCCCCGACTGGCTCAAGGAAGCCCGCACCAAGGACCTCATCCAGTAATACCTCCATTGGGGGCACAGTAGGTTCAAGCTCGCGAGCGGACACGCAAGGGGCCGTCGACGCTCCCTCGGGAACGTCGACGGCGCCGGGGAGTCCGAGCAATGCCACGAGGGCTGCCCGGGCCCGGAGGCGGCCTAGTTCGCTGCCGCCGAAGCGCGAGACGGAGCGGACGATGTCGCGGTTTTCAAGCGCCCACGTCGGGGCGGCGTAGGTCGTGGACGACTAATGCATGTGGGGCGACGTGGGGATCCGAAGCCACTGGAAAGTATCTGAGATAAGGGAAGCCGAGCCGACGTCGGAGTGGTGACGAGTCGATATTCAAATCTTCTCAACTTCCCTCGCTGTCATGTTTCTGGGCGTTGCCTGAGTGGCGGGTGGGAGAGATGTATGCTTCCGATGTTGGGGGACGCTTCTGCTGCGCCACCAACATCACTCGCGTACAGAAGGAACGACCTCAATGAAGAAGAACTTTGCGCTTATTGCGCTTATCGCAGTGCCCCTGCTCGCCGGTTGCGGCGCCTCCTCCGGCGCCAGCGCCCCGGCGTCATCGGGCGCCGCTGCAGCAGCTCCGGTCGCTGAAGCACCGAAGGCCGCCGAGCCGACCGTCGGCACCCCGTTCACCGCCGACATGGGCAGCGGCAACGTCGCCAAGATCACCATCGTCTCCGCCAAGTTCGTCGACGCAATCAGCACCCAGTCGTTCGCCCCGAAGCCGAAGACCGGCAAGTTCCTCCAGATGGACGTCCTGTGGGAGACCGAGAAGGGTACGACCAGCGCCAACTTCATGTACTTCAACGCCAAGGACGCCGACGGCCGCAAAGCCGACATGGCACTCTTCGGCGAAGGCCCCCTGGGATCCGGTGAAGTCGTTGCCGGCGACAAGATGCGCGGCTTCGTGAGCTTCGACGTGGCCCCCGGACCGATCACGGTCACCGTAACCAACCCGGGCCTGCAAACGGTAGCGACCATCAAGATCGCCCCGTAAACCACCCGCGCCATCGGCAGTCCCGGACCTCCGCAGGTCCGGGACTGTTTTGCGTCTGACCTGCGCGCCCGGAAAGATGACCTCCGTGACCGTGACCGTGACCGTGACCGTGACCGTGACCGTGACCGTGACCGTGACCCCGGCCGCGGACAGAACAGCTAGGTCGCCGGAACCCGGCCCAAGGACGGCACGGTGCAGTTCAGCGAAGGCTCTTCGTATTCACTGTTTCCACGCCGGAATCAGTTTGGGGTTCGGCGGCACTCTCGCTTCGAAGGCGCCCAGGTCAATGGTGAGCCACAGGAGTTGCTGTCATGGGCGCCGCGTGCGCGGCCTAGGGCATCCGGATCCCCGACACATATAAGGAGGTCGGCGGTAGAAGCCTGCTAAAGGCCAGCCATGCAGGGTATGTTCTTGCCGGGGACGATCGACGGCCGACAAGTGCGGTATGTGCGGGAAGCCCCGCCCGTATCCGGCACCCAGAAAGGTCATCCATGTCCTACCCGCAAGGCCCCGACCCGCAGCAGCCCTATCAGTACCCGAATTACCCGAACGTGCAGCAGAACAACTCCCTAGAGTTCTTTCACGGCTCCAAGTTCAAGGAAAAGTCGGTCATCTTCGGCGTCATCGGCTTCTTCTTCCTTGGCATCGTCTTCGGCCCGCTCGCAATCTCCAACGCCAACAAGGCAGAGGCGCTGCACCACTCGGCCACCATCGGCAAGGTCCTCGGATGGATCGACACGATCGCAGGTATCTTCTGGATACTGATCTTCATGCTGATATTCATCGGCGCCGCGAACTCGGGCACTCGCTAGAATCACGCGAAGGGGCCGGTCCGCATCGGCCCTTTTGTTCTACCGGTCGGCCGGTCGCTCCCGGTCCATATGCCTCAGGTGCCGGAATCGGGTCAGCTGTGGAGTGCGTGCATGGCTTTGGCCGCGATCTGAATGCTCGTCCACCCGCGCCGGCCTGCGGCGGCGGTCCGCGCGTCGAGTCCGGCGCCGTTGTTTTGCAAGATCGCGACCAGGGTGGCATCGACGATGTCATTGCGGATCTCGGTCAGCCAAGCTGCCCGGATATTCGGCATGACCGGCACCCTCGCGTGGACGGTGATGGGGTGCCCACCCATCAACGCCAGCGCAATGCAGCCGATGCCGACGAGGATGAGTTTGAGCAGGTCCTCGCGACTGGTCGCGACGATGTAGGTAGGCAGGGCGATGAGGCCGCTCATGAGGATGGCACGAAGCGCAGAGACCTCACGGGCAGTTCCGGAGGACCGACGCCTGTGCATTGTCGTTGCCAGGCGCTTGTTTCGCACGGCCTCTGCCTTCAGCAGCCATTGCCGCTGGGTGCCCAGGTGCAGTTTCACGAGGGCGCGGGCGGCCGTCAGCTCTTCCGGGTGGGTCTTGCGCATTGCCACGACGAGGTAGTTGTCTGTGTCGGCCCAGGAGCTGGTCAGCCGGCGGTCGATGGCCGCTGCCATCTCATCGAGTCCGAGGCGGGCAGCTACTTCGGCGGCTTCCTCCGCGCGCACTGCCGCGGCCGGCGTCGCCTCGTGAGGTGTGTAGCTGTTGGAGCGGGATCCGTAGCGTTGCGTCCCGTCGTCGAGCCGGTATTCGTTGCTCATGTTTCGTCCCCCAAATGATGGTCGGGCCGCGGGTCGTTCGGTAAGCGCGCCGGGCCGGGCCGGCAGCCTCGGGCTGCCCGAAAACTATTGTGCGCTGCACGGGCTCGCATGACGTTTTCGGCCCCGTTTATTTCGGCAGTCAGGCGGCTTATTTCGGTACTCGCCGGCGCAGGCTCGGTCGGGGCGTCCGTCGCTCTTTCGTCTGGCAGATCGCTCAGTTGCGAGCGCCCGGGCGGCGTTGTTCGGCTGTAGTCGGTCGTCCTCCGCCAACACGGCCGCCAGTTGCGCGGTCACGGCAGACAACTGCGCCTCCCTTCAGCAGTACAGCACTGCCGTTGCCGGATACCAAATAGGCCGCTCCCATCCGGGGGCGGCCTATTTGCTGGTCCGGGTTATCGTTTGGCTTTGTCCATCACGATTACAAGGATGGCGAGTATCAGCGTGGCAATAGCCACCAGGACGGTGATTAAGATGAAGCCTGGAAAGCTGGCTCGTGGGGAAGCCAACATGCCGAGGCAGGCGATTACGACCAGCAGAGCGAACGAGCCAACGAGCCACGGAGTCGCCCCGCCGCGCCTGCGCTGTTTGGCAATGATGACGATGCCCGTGACGACGCATCCGATGGAGCCGACTATGAGGAAGAAGTTCATCCATCCGTTGAACGGCGAGCCGGGGCCCAATCCCTTGCTGAAGAGCAGAGCGGCTGCGAAAGGGAGTCCCACGACAGGGAGCACCAATGCCACGACTCCAGTGGCAATACGCAACGGCGACGCCGGTACGACAGCCTGCCGGTTCGCGGGGCCCCGGTGCGGAGCGGTGGGGTAGTCAACGGTCTCCGTGGTGGTCGGCTGGCCGATGGGTCGTTCGACGTTCAATTGTTCTCCTCTGATACGTGGATGGTCGACGGGCATGCCGCCGCCATCAGACCAGACAGAAGTACCCCCCGTTGCAGTCAGCTTACGTGGGTCCGCGAGTTTGCCCGGAAGCCGTCTACGCATGTCCATACCAATGAGAAATATGACATAACGAACAGGCAACTCATCGCCCGCATCAACATGCAGGGCAACCGGCAATGGGCATCCGCCTCAATGAAATCCTTCGGCTCAAGGAACGGTCCTACTCGTTCATCGACGATGACGAGAGGAACGAATGGGATCAGCCGGCGAGCCCGGGTGGAGGCCGGTCAGTCCTAAAGGGAAATAAGGAAGGCACCTGCCGCTTTCAGCCTCAGTCGCGCAGCACCCAGGCCGCGTTGTTCGGCTGTAGCCAGCCGTCCTCTGCCAACGGTGCGGCGCTGAACAGTACGGTGCCGGCGGGAAGTTTGACCGGTTCGGTTCCCATCGCCACGGCAACGAGGAAGTCCTCGCTCCGTTCGCAGATCAGGAGGTTGCCCGCTTCAACCCGCCACTTGCCGCCGTCGTCCGCGGTGAAGACCTCGTTCTTCCACAACTGCCGGCGCAGTTCCAAAGCGGCCTTAGTGAGGTTTAGTGCAGAGTCGGCGTCCTGTTCCTGAAGCTCGACGGCGTGGGTGCCCCAGTCCGCAGGGACCGGGAGCCACGGCTCGCCCGCGGGCTCAGCGAGCGAGAAGCCATGGTTCAGTCCCGCGGCGTCGGTCCAGGGCAGCGGGACGCGGGCGCCGTCGCGGCAGACGCCGCGGGCCCACATCGGATCCACCCGCGCCTCCACCGGGACGTCGACCTCGGGCAGGCCGAGCTCCTGGCCCTGGTAGAGGTACGCGGCGCCGGGCAGTCCGAGCAAAGCCACCAAGGCCGCCCGCGCGCGAAGAGCACCGAGCTCGCCGCCGCCGAACCGCGTGACGGTGCGGACGATATCGTGGTTTTCCAGCGCCCAGGTGGGGGCGGCTCCGTGGAGCTGCCGGGCGGCTTCGAGCTCGTTGCCGACGGCGGCCCACGCCTCCGGATCCCAGCCGAGTTTCACGAAGGCGAACGCGAAGGCCTGCTGCATTTCGTCCGCCCGGGTGTAGCGGGCGGCGCGGGCCGGTTCCAGGTTGACCTCGCCCACCAGCAGCCGGTGCGGCTCATAGTTTTCGGCGAGCGTGCGCCAGCGGCGGTAGACCTCGTGGACGTCCTCCTGGTCCGAGACCTTCGGGTTGGACCGCAGCCCGTCCACCACGCCGCCCGTGGAGGGCGAATCGGGCAGGCCGTCGGCCTTGAACAGCGCATGCGCGACGTCGATGCGCAGCCCGTCCACGCCCTTGTCGAACCAGAACCGCAGCACGCCGTCAAAGTAGTCGCCGACGGCGGGATTGCGCCAGTTCCAGTCCGGCTGCCCGGCCGAGAACAGGTGCAGGTACCAGTCCGTGTCCGTGTCGGAGCCCGGGTTGGCGCGGCTCCAGGCCCGGCCGCCGAACACGCTCTGCCAGTTGTTCGGCGGCACCTCGCTGTTTGAAGCGCCGGCGGCTGACCCGCCCAAGGCGGCGTCAGACGCAGAGGCGGCGCCGCCGTCGTCGGACATGTCCACCGGTCCCTGCACAAAGTGGAACATGTCCCGCTCCGGCGAGCCCGGCCCGGCCGCGAGGGCTTCCTGGAACAGCGGGTGCTCCGAGGAGCAGTGGTTGGGGACCACGTCGAGCAGGATCCGCAGGCCACGCGCGTGGGCCTTCGCCAGGAGCGATTCGAACTGTTCCATGGTGCCGAACAGCGGGTCCACGCCGCAGTAGTCGGTGACGTCGTAGCCCTGGTCCACCTGCGGGGAGGGCTGGAACGGGGTCATCCAGATGCCGTCGACGCCGAGGGCGGCGATGTACGGCAGCCGGGCGATGAGCCCGGCGAGGTCGCCCACGCCGTCGCCGTCGCCGTCGGCGAAGGACCGCGGGTAGACCTCGTAGATGACGGCGGACTGCCACCAGTCAGGGGCCGGCGTGAGGGCAGTTTCCTCGACGGGGCCCACAGGGCTCACATCAGAGACAGCACTCATTTGCTCGCGCCCGCGGTGAGGCCTTCGACGATCCGCCGCTGGAAGATCAGCACCATAATGACCAACGGTACGGTGACGATCACGCCGGCGGCCATCTGCTCGCCGAAGGGCGCCTGGAATTCGGTGGCGCCGGTGAACTTGGAGTCCACTCTTCCCCCTGAGGTCGTCGGCTTCATCCCCGACCGAGTTACAAGAATTTCTAAGACCCTAAGACTCTTTGTAAGTCTCCAGGGTCCTCCCGTCTGTCTGTCGGCGGGCCTACAGTGCATCCATAACTCCCGACGAGATGCCTCCGGCCCCCACATCGACGACAAGCCGCGCGGCCACGCGGCGCTGCCCGGTCTGCGACCACGAGGCATGGCCGACTGCCTACGGGATGATCACGCCGTCAATGCGCGAATCCATGCCGAAGTCTGAGTTCGCCGGCTGCGTCATCGACATGGCGGTTCGTGACAACCCCGCCACCGGCAGGGAGGAGATCGGCACACCCAAGTGGGCTTGCCAGAACCCGGAATGCCGGCATCGGTGGTGGTGAATCACGCCGTTTGACGTCCCCTCACCGAGCGGCCGCAGCTGTTGGCATCCAAGCCTCCGCCCGGGCGAGTGCTGCTTTGAGTTCCCGCCAGCCAGCCTCTTCCAATAAAGCAGAGTCGCCAACCACCACCAGCAGGCTCCGGGCGCGGGACAGCCCAACATAGAGCTGCTCCGCAGCGCGGCTGAGGTCCTTGAAGCCGTTGACGCAAAGCACCACCGCGGATCGTTCGAGGCCCTTGAACCCCAGGACATGGCCGTAGAAGACGTCGTTGTTCGCATGGAAATCGAGCCAATACTCGGCAATGGAATCGTTGTCGAAACGCTCCTGATGCACCGGGTGCCGTGACTTGGTGGTCAGGAGAGCTATCTGGTTATTGGACCAGCCTTCGTCCATGAGCGCTTCGACACATTCGTCGGCGGCGTCGAGGGCGTCATCCGTCAGGCATTCGACCCGTCGCACGGGCAGCCCGGTGCCCCCACGGGGAGTGAAGTGCTCGCCCGCGAAGGACCTAAACGTCTCGGCGATCTTCCTCGTATTGCGGAGGTTCTCGTCGATATGGATGGGCACGAGGTCCGCCGTCGGATGCTTGCCGCCGGCGAGAGCCCCGCCCCACCTTCGGTAAACGTCCTGCCGGTCATCCATGAACGCGTAAACCTCACCGGCGTCGGCGTCAGTGGTGCAGGCGAGCAGCGATTCCCACCACAGCGGGGCAAAGTCCTGGGCTTCGTCGACGACGACGGCGTCCAGACGCTCGTGGGGTTCCATGCGGCCTGCCAGTTCCATGAGAAGGTGGGGCATTTCCTCCTCGAAATAGTCCTGCCCGGAACCGTCGGGGACACCGAGCGCCCGAACGTACTCATGAAATTCGCCCGTAAATATGGGTTTGGCCTGCCGCCAGCCGGACACCTGCTGCTGCAGGTACTGACTCAGCCCCTTGTTGTAGCAGAAGAAGCCCACGCGTTTGCCTTCCCTGCACAGCAGCCGGGCCTTTTCCACGGCCAGCCAGGTCTTGCCGCTGCCGGCCCCTCCGGTGAACCTGATCCGGGGGAGCGACCGGGTTGCCCGCAACAACACGGATTGACGTTCCGTTAGGTGATCCTGGGCGTCCTCGGCTTCTCTAGGATCCTGAATCCGCGATTCGTCTTCTCCCAGCTTTCCACTGAGTATGCGGACGATTCGATCCATGAACGCCGGTGCCATTGGGGTTGAGCCGCCGCCTTCCTGTTCGATGGCCGCGCGGACCAGGTCGGCGGCGGATTCAGTGTCTGCCTGGTCCAAGACCAGTTCCCTGGGGCAGCCAGCCATCTCCCAATCGTGCCGGACGTTCGTGTAGGGGAAGCTCACCATGTAAGCGAAACGGCTGGTCAGGCGACTGCCGAGCTGAGCCTCGATCCAGTTCTTGAAGGCGTGAGCGGATCCTTGGGACTGCACCACTGGGCTTTTGAGAGGGCGTTTCCCGGAGCGGTCTGACTGGTACCACTGTCCGTCCGCGACGCTGACTTTGCCGCCTTTGACCTCGACGGCGGCCATACCGACGCCGGGCCACAGGACGAGAATATCGATTTCGTGTTCTGCACGCCCGTCCCGGACTTGGACTGAGTGGGCCAGTACGACGTCGTCCGGAAGGCTTTTCTTCAACGCATCCCAAACGACTTTCTCGGCCAATTGGCCATCGCCGAAGTCTGGTTCGTCCGGAATGCATTTCACCGCTGCCCCCTGCAATTCTGATCTGAATCAGTGGAATCCATTTCGCCTAGCCTAGGGTGCCGTTTGAACATTCTTTAGCAACCCCAGAAACAATCGGTTCGGATTCGCCCCAGGCAGCACCCGGCACACATCCTCGAGCGCCTCCAACGGCGAAACCCCAGCAACCCGCGCTCCATAGAGCGCTGCCACCGTGGGAGTCCTGGACTCGGCCCGGACGCAGTGCACCAGCACGGTTTTCCCCTCCGCCCGGAAACGTTCAACGGCGGATGCCGCGTCCCGCAGCACAAACGCGGCGTCGGCGTTGTCATCCTCGTCAGGGGAGTCGACGAGCCAGAACGTGGCATGGTCTTCCGGAGCAACGGACGGCACATCCAACGTCCCCAGCCGGCACAGCGAGACCACGGCGTCGATCCCTAGCTCTGCCACGCGCCCCAGCGAACCGACGCCGCCCAGCCAGACGCCGTCGTCGTGCGGGTGCTGGACCAGCGCGTCGGTGCGGCTCCACATGCTGTAGTCCTGGTGCCCGGCGCGGGGCCAAGAACCCAAACGGCGGCCCTCGCCGCGGCCCAGCTCCATGCCGAGCATCATGAGGTCGCGGGCGCGGAGTCCGGGCCAGCCGTGCAGGCGGCGCCGCCATTCGAACGGCACCGCCGTGTAGCCGTAGGCGGCACCGAGCAGCCCGCCGGCGATGGCGGCGACGGTGTCGGTGTCCCGGCCGCCGCGGACCGCTTCCTCCAGCGCGGCCCGCAGATGCGCCGGGTCGGAGGCGGTCAGGCCGGCGAAGTGGATGGCGCTCCAGGCGCCCTGGAAGGCCTCGACCACCCAGCCGTTGCGGTTGAATTCCCGCGGCCGGGACCGCTCGGCAACCTCGATCCGCTGCAGCCACAAGGCCGCCCGCTCGGCGGACAGCAGGGGCAGCCCTGCCCGGACGTCGAGCCGCCCGGTCAGGACCGCCTCCCGGATGGCCACGCACCAGAGGCCGCAGGCTTCCTGCGCGTCCGGGTCGGCGTGGGTCAGGGCGCTGAGCACCCCGGCCTGGACCATGAGCTCGGCCGGGTCCCGGTCCAAGTAGGCAAGCGCCATCGGTGCGGTGCGCATCAGCGAGCCGTTGCCGGCGCTGCGGCCGGTGCGGGCGTGGAAGTCTGCAGCCGCGGCGCTGAAGTCGGCGGCGTGGACTTTGCTCCGGCCGGCAGCCGCGGCGAGCCGGCGAGCGGCCGCGATGACAGCGCTGGTTTGGGCGCCCACGTCCTTGGCCTCGGCGGCCCACGCCGCCCAGGCCCGGACGATCATGGTGAGCGCCGCGGGGGAGGAAGATTCGGCGTCGGATGCTGACTCCAGCAACGCCTGGGCGATCGGGATGGCCATGGACGTGTCGTCGGTCCACTCGGCCGGCGCGAACCCGAACGGTCCGCCGCCCTTCATGGTCACCTCGGCGCCGTCCGGCAGCGGGGCGCCGAACTCGTAGCCGGCTCCGAGGGCGTCGCCGGCGGCCAGTGCGACGAGGACTCCGGCCGCGCGGTCATTCTGCAAGGGGGTCAGTTTCATGCCATCTCCATCAGGGGGTGTTTGGTGTTCCAGCCGGTCAGGTGGGCCAGCTGGGGGCGGCGCTTGGGGAGCTCGACGGCGATGCCGGCGGCGGAAACGGTTCCGGCGGCGCGGGAGACGTTGCGGCTCCGGAGGGCGCCGTGGTTCCGGACCTCGACAGCCGCGGCGCCGTCGTCGAACGTTCCGAAGTCCATCGCCTGGACGTGGGCGGCGAAGTCGCGTGCCCGCTGGCCCGGCATGGGGCCGGACGCCAGTGCCTGGGGTGAGAGGAGTTCCAGATCCAGCAGCGCGGAATCGATCAGCTGGCGGTAGTGGCGGCGGAAGAGCGTGTTGGTGCCGAAGACCTCCAGGAGCAGCGGCTGCTGGCCGAGTCCGATCACGACGCCGCGCTGGCCTTCCAGCGCGGCCGGTGCGTCCGCAGCGTCGAAGCGGTTGCGCGCGTCCTCCTTGAACCGGTCCATGTGGTCGAGCAGGGAACTGGTCACCGAGGCTCCCCGCGCGGACTCGAAGCGGCTGACCCGCTCCCAGATCCGCCCCTGCCGGTCGCCGCCGCGGCGGCCGTCGAGGCTGTTGGCCAGTTCGGACCAGACGTTCAGTGGTGCGCGCCGTGCCTGCCGGCGGTGGCTGGACTGGCCGGCTTCCCAGCGGCCGGCCTCGACGCAGAAGGTGTCGATGTCGCGGGTTTCGCCGGGGCCCAGGACGACGTCGCGGGCGCAGGTCCGGTGCTGCTGGCCGCCTTCGAGCAGCTCGCCTTCCAGCAGCAGCGCCGGGTGCGGGCCGTTGTTGGTGACGGTGAGCCGGGCGACCTGGGCGCCGCTGGCGAGTTCGGTCACGGCGACATCGGCGTGGGCGCCGGTGCTGAGGCCCAGGTTGCCGGAGCCGGAGGTCCAGACGGGGAAGATGCTGAGTGGGCCGAGCCTGCTGCCGGCGCCGACGTGGAGCTGTGGAATCTTCATTGTGGACCTCCAGTTGATTTAATGCATTTTTGCGCTAATTGATTTCAGTATGCACTGCTTGCATCTTTAGCGCAAGACTGCGTTAAATATTCGTGTGAAGGATTCCAAGAACAGCCCTGGTGCGTCCCTGCTCGACTATCCGCGTCCCTCGGTGGCGGTGGATACGGCGGTGCTGACGGTGGCGGACGGCAGCGTGTGCGTCCTGCTGGTGCGGCGCGAAGAGGATCATCAGCACGGAAAGTGGGCGCTGCCTGGTACGTTCCTGCGCGAACGCGAGACCCTCGCGGATGCGGTGCTGCGCTGCCTGCGGGACAAGGCGGGCATCTCCGGGCGGGTGCCGCGCCAGCTACAGGTCTTCGACGAGCCCGGGCGCGATGACCGCGGCTGGGTGCTGTCGGTGGCGCACGTGGATATGGTGCCGCTGACGGATCTTGAGGAGGCGTTGAAGTCCAACGGCGTACGGCTGGCTTCGACGACGGGGGAGCCGGAGCTGATCGTGGGACTGCCCTATGGGCACGCGGACATTGTGGCGAAGGCGGTGGAGTGGCTGCGGGCCGCCTATGCGGAGGCGCCGGATCCTGGTGCGCTGCTGGATGAGCCGTTCACGCTGAGGGACCTGCGGGAACTGCACGAAGCTGTGGCGGGCGCGCCTTTGATGCGTGACACGTTCCGGCGGTTCATGGAGCCGAAACTGGCGGGAACGGGCCAGATGTCCGACGGAACGCGGGGGAGGCCTTCGCGGTTGTGGGTGCGGGGTTAGGGGTACGCGGCGGCGGCGCCAGGGCTTTTCTGGCCGGCTCTGCGAATTGCCGAGGGCCGACTAGGTCCTGTTGTCCCAGCCAAGCCCCGAGGGGGCCAGGTAGATGTCTTAATATTGGACGACCGCTCTAGGGAATCCAAAGCAGAAATGAGCCTAGAAGCGGGAATCAGACAGTCTCAGTTGAAGCAACATCGAGATCGGAATCTGGTTCGCCAAAAGCGCGCTGCGTCGCCTTGACGAGGGCTTGTCCGATTACAAAGTTCAGTCCGCCTCCTATGATGGCGCCGACGTGCTTTCGTGCAAGAGAATCCAGACGAGTGCAGCTACAGTAGGGCAATCTGCGCTGGTCCCCGCCGGTCGCGTTCATTGGCAAGTTTTGCGAAGTCGGCCAAACTCATCAGCCACTGTTGCTGCTGGGGCTTGAAAGGTTGGTGCAGCGGGCGGGGTATTACGAGTTGGATCCGGTGATCGCGCATTTCGTCAGTTTGAGCCACGCTGATCGGACTCTCCAATGTCAGTAGGTGCTTGTCGGGGACACGACTGGCCTCACTGAGGACTTGCCGCCACCGATCTTTACAGCTCGTCTTGACGCCCAACATCGTCAGATCGCCATCCGGAAATGTCGGGTTGCGGTACTCGTCAATGCTGGGGAATATGAAGTCCGGACGTATGCGTTGCTCCGTCACCGGGTTGAACGTGTGGCGCAGGTGTAACGCGGCGAAGAGAGCTATGAGATGGTTTTCCAAGCCTCGGCCCGCTCTACTCTTGCGGCGGTTGTGCAGGGAGAGGGAGACCTCGATGAAACGGTCCAAGTCCACTCGCCCCTCGCTGTAGAGGCTTTCCAAGGTGTCGGCGGCGAGGTGGCGTTCCAGCGTCCGGAATAGGAGTTCTTCACGTTCCATCCAAGCCATGAGCACCGAATCTGGGTCATCGGCCGGGTGCAATCCGGGGAGCGTGGAACGAGCAAAGGCTCCGAACTCGGCCGATGTTGGGAACCTCGGACCGAACCGTTCCAGTACGCGATCCAGCCAGTCGTCGTTGGACGGTTCTACGGAAATGCCGAGCGTGTCGAGCAGGTACATGGCCGTCAGGGGAAGGCTGTCGTTCTCCAATGCGGACCGAACGGAGAAACCTGAGTGCTCCAGGACGGCTGTCCCGAAGAGCCAGTCGAGCTGGGCGGCAACGGTAGAACCCGCTGGCGCAACGATGAAGAGCGCGCCGCCGTCTTTGCGCTTGGCTATAAAGACGATGTCGCCGGCTTCGGCTGTCCTCATTACATCAACTGACGCCGGGTAGTAGAGCCGATACTCGGAACGATTCGGAGTATTGATTCTGGCGTCGTAATAAGTCAGAGTGCCGTCTTCTGACGTGGGCTCGTCGGTCTCGTCGCTGACACGGAGGAATCGGGTGGGGATTGTCAGCTTCGCTGACGGTCTTCCAAAAAGTGCCTGAAGCACCTTCACGCCGTCAAGCTCGTGCTGGTTGGAACTTCTGCCGACAGTTTCCACCGTACTGAGAACCTTGGCAGCGACACCGTCAAAGTGATCAGCCAGATTTCCGAAATCCACGCACTTGCCCCCAAAAAAGAGTCGATGTTCGCATGCCGCAGACAACAATGTAGCGTGGCGCCGACGGAAGCCGCCGCCACGACACAGTGTGATCGCGTTAGGCAGACATGCTCTGGTCTGCCTTCGAAGCCCCTAGGATTTGGTGCACGTGCGGTGCCATGATTCGGGCGACCTCGCGCATGACTGGTGTCACGACGCTGTTTCCGAACTGCTTGTATGCCTGGGTATCACTGACCGGAATTCGGAAAGTATCTTCGTAGCCCATGAGGCGGGCGCATTCTCGAGGGGTCAGTCGGCGCGGCCGGTTTCCCTCCTGTGACACGAGAATTTCGGATCCATCTTTGTAGTACCTGGCTGACAGAGTTCGAGTTGTGCCTGAGGGGTGGACGAGCCCGTAGCCGAATCCGTTTCCAGCGGCTTTGTGCTTCGCCGCATAGGCCTGCAGGTAGGCCCAGAGTTTTGGAGTGAGTGTGAACTTCGGTTGAACCTCGCGGTTGTCATGATCGAAGTATCGGTCGCCGTCCCACTCGAGAAGCGGCTCCGAACCGTCCGTCCGGTGCAAAATCGTGTGCAATTTCGGGCCCACCGGAGGCAGTTCCAGATCATCCCAGCTGAAATCAGTGGGCTCGCGGAAGCCCACAATTATGATGCGTTCCCGGTGCTGTGGCGTGAAACCTATACCGTCAATAACCTTGAAGTGGATCTCGTATCCGAGTTCCTCCTGCAGTGTCTCCATGATGACGGCAAAGGTTCGTCCCTTGTCATGCGACCGAAGATTCTTGACATTCTCCAGCATGAACGCGGCGGGACGCTTTTCGTTGATGATCCTAGCGACGTCGAAGAAGAGGGTTCCTTGCGTTGCGTCTTCGAATCCATGGAGCCTGCCCAGCGAGTTCTTCTTGCTGACGCCAGCGATGGAGAACGGCTGGCAAGGAAAACCGCCAAGAAGGACGTCGTGGTCGGGTATTTCGCTTGCAGGAAATGGCTGGATGTCACCAACAAAGGTGTGGACATCCTCCTGGTCATCCGGGAAGTTAGCCAGATAGGTCTTCTGGGCGTAGCTGTTCCATTCGCTGGTGAGGACACAGCGCCCGCCGTGGGCCTCGAATCCCTTGCGTATCCCACCAATACCCGCGAAGAGATCAATAAACGTGAAGTCTTGATTGGCAGCGGCCGTCCTGATCCCGAGCAGCTCCTTCAGGGCAGGCGCCAGCATTGTGGGACAAGGCGTTTCACCATTCTCCCAGCGGGCCACAGTCCGCTGGGAAACGTTCAGTTGCTCCGCGAGCTGTCGCTGGGTGTAGCGAGCGCGGGCTTGGGAGAGGAGGGTCGTTGCGGTGTCCATAATGTCCTAACTGGGTTGTTCACCCGACATTCTGTCGTATAAATGACCCGGCAGAAGACTCGCCACGCCGATACCGGCTAATTCGGCGATCTGGCGACTTGCGCGGTTCGTTGGGTCTGAGCTGGACCTAGATTGCCATGCACCTCCGACAAGCAAGTCACTCCCAACGCTATGCGCGACCACGAGTCTGATCGCCACAAGTAGGTGTGAAGACCGACTTCCCTGGGTATGGCGTAAGCAAGCTGCGACGTTGCCGCGATTCCGGCTGCGTCAGGACGGGCGAAGCGCTCGAAGCGTGGCCGCCGCGGCTCAGGTCGGTCCTTGCCTAGCCTCACGACGGGCAGGTTCGTCGGGCTCGAAGGGACTCCCGTGCTAGATTCAGCCTCGAATCAATCGATAGACAGGGCAAAGGTTATGGGGTTTCTAGCACGGCGCGTGGTCCCGCGGAGTGTGCGACGGGCAGCCCACCCGATCCGGGATGCCCAGAATAGGATAACGCCGCGTTCCGTGAAAAAGGTTATCCGGATCACCCGGACGGGCGCCAACCCAGGCCGCCCTGCCGGTATTGCGGCCGAAAGGGGGGTCTTCGAGTCACAAAGGAACCACCGGACGCTGACCGCGTCTGACAAGTTCCCGGGACTCCACTACGCCTCGTGCAATATCCAACACCGCAGCCCCGCAAAAGCAGCGAAATGCCAGCACTGCCGTGGAGGCCGCCCCGCCCCGAACTCTGGGAACAGGGTTGACGGCATCAGCCAGGAGTTCGGTTCCGTCCTGCTTGGAATTCTGATCGCTGTCTGCACCGTATGGATCCCCAACGTCGGATGGGTCGTCGCCCTCGCCTGGCTATTCATCGGTATCGCATTTGCTGTCGATACTGAAAAGGCGAACGGGATGGCTGTATTGATATTTCTCGGTCTGCTGTTGTGGTTCATCCCCGTCATAGGGGGCTTCCTGGCGCTGGCGCTGGTACTTCTCGGAGCATGCGCAATATGCTCGCCGACGAAACCCGCTACTGCGCAGCACCCAGTAAATCAAGCAACGTTCACGGGATTACCTCGCGAGAAGGCAGTCGACCGGAGGGACCAGACCACTCCACGCGCCCCGAGCCGCTCAGCGGCTGGACCACGCAACCTCACTTTTACGGCAGCCCCAGAGGATTCGGCTACAGTGCGGTCCGCACGCGGCTACGTTGAGTGTCGGGTTCAGCACAGCACCGAGGCCAGCGTGGTGGCCTGCGTTTTTCACAACCGCCCCGAGAATACGCCGCAGTGGCTAAGGGAACAGCGTTTCGCAGCAGCAACATGGAACCGGCGCCCCGCCGTCACCGGCTCATCAGCCGACAAACCGCGATTGTCCCTTACGAAGCCTCCGCCAGGCTCGGACTAGGACAGACGGACAAATGGCGCCGTCACCACAAGGATCAGGATCCGCGAATCACGGACAACCGGGCTTGCTGGACACTCAGGCTTTGCGCAGCCCGCCGCCGACTTCAGCGAGAGAGCCGAGCCGCTTACCGGCGTCGAACGCGGATTTTCAACAGGTACTTGGCAGTCGAACCAGTGAACCCAGCGCTCACAGTCATTGAAGCTGGGCCCGGAGGTAGTGATGTGGGTTGGGCCCATGGAAGCAATCATCTCCATGGGCCCAACTTGGCTAGTCGAGGACGATGCCGAAATCGGAGGCGATACCGCGAAGTCCGGTTGCGTAGCCCTGGCCTACGGCACGGAACTTCCACTCGCCGTTGTGGCGGTAAATTTCAGCGAAAATCATGCAAGTTTCGGCTGCCGCATCTTCGGTCAAGTCGTAGCGGACAATTTCGCTATCCGTGTCTTCGTTGACAACTCTGCAGAACGCGTCCCTGACCTGGCCGAAGTTCTGACGACGAGCTTCTGCCTGATCGATGGAAACGACAATGACGATCTTTTCGATTTCCGCGGAGACAGCTGAGAGATCGATAAGGATCTGCTCGTCGTCTCCTTCACCTTCACCAGTCCTGTTGTCGCCCTGGTGAACGATCGAGCCATCGGTCGACGCCAGCTGGTTGTAGAAGATGAAGTCGTCATTTGATCGCACTTTGCCTGCTGCCGTCAGCAACAACGCTGATGCGTCAAGGTCGAACTGTTCCCCGGCCGTCGTCCGCGGATCCCATCCGAGGCCGATCATCGCCTTGCGAAGTTGCGGGTCGGCCTTGCTCAGGGACAGGTTGCTTCCCTTGCTGAGGGTCAAGCTTGCCAAAGTTGTCTCCTTTTAGTTGTTGTCGTTTGGTGTTAGAGGGCGGCCGCTGCGGCGTGCACGACGTCGTGCGGAGTCTTACCGTGGGCCGGTATGCCGAGCGCTTGGAAGCTCCACGCGCTGCCGACGCGGAAGAGCTTGGCCATGACCATCGCCGTGTACGGTCCCGACTCGGTCAGTTGATAATTCGCCACTTCTGGACTGGTTGAGACAGAATCATCGATTACTCGACAAAATGCGTTCTCGACTGAGTCGAACGACTGCTGACTGTAGCTGGTGATGACGAAGACGATGTGCGCGACTGCCGGTGAGACCGAAGCGAGGTTGACCTCAATGGTCTCGTCGTCACCGTCACCATCACCAGTGAGGTTGTCACCAGTGTGCCGGATGGACGCGTCTTTGCTCTTTAACTGGTTGTAAAAGACGATTTCCAAGGGCTGCCGATTGACATCGAAAAGTATCGCCGATGCGTCGAGATCAATGTCGATCGCCGTAGTCTTCGTCTTGCCAAAAAAGCCCCGTGTGGTGGGGACTACAGCGTCCCAGCCCAGACCCAGACGGATCTGGGTCAGCGACTTACCGTCCTGTTTGACGAGGGACAGCGCCTGTCCCTTTTTTAGGCTCAAGCCCATTGGTGTGCTCCTGTCTTGATTGTTAGTTATTGACCGCTGAAATCGGTTGACGCTCTTCCGGCTGCGCGGCAGCGGCGGCTTTCCTGTTCCGGGCCACCGATCCGGCGAATGCAGCGCCGATGAAGACGACCCCGATCAGTCCCGTTACGACTTCATTGACGGGCACAGTGATGGTGACCAGCAAAATTACCGCGAGGGAGCCGATTGCCCAGTGGGCGCCATGGTCGAGGTATTCAAATTCGTCGAGTGTGCCCTGACGTACGAGGTACACCGTCAACGAGCGGACGAACATCGCCCCGATGAGCCCAAGGCCCAGGGCGATGATGATCGGATCCGAAGTGATGGCGAACGCACCGATTACACCGTCGAAGGAGAAGGACGCGTCGATGACTTCGAGATAGAGGAAGAGCATGAACGCAGCTTTGCCCGCGAGCTTGGCAGCGCCGCTGGGTCCAGTGTGAAGAGCCGTAGAGGCATCGTCATAGTCGACGTCGCCGTCCTGATCCACGTCGAACAGGTTGCCGAGTCCATTGACCAAAAGATAAGTCACCATACCCATGAGGCCAGACAACAGAACAATGCCCTGCTTTTCCCCTGAGAGGAACCCTGCGGCTGCCAGAGCGGCCAAACCCGTCACCATCGAAGCACCCTCAAGTTTGCCCATCCTTGCGAGAGGAACTTCGAGAGCCTTGATCCACTTAATGTCCCGATCTTCGAAAATGAAGTCCAGGAAGAGCATTAGAAGGAAGATGCCGCCGAAGGCTGCAATTTGAGGGTGGGCTTCGTGGAGCAGGTATCCATAGGTTCCCGGAGTGTCCGGGTCTCCCTTCTGGAGCGCCAGATTGACGGCTTCGACGGGGTTCAGCTTGGCAGTAACGCCCACAATCAAGAGCGGGAAGAGGACGCGCATTCCGAACACAGCAATTATCACGCCGACTGAGAGGAACATCTTCTGCCAGAAAGGGTTCATTCGCTCCAGGATGCGTGCGTTGACCACTGCGTTGTCGAAGCTGAGACTGATTTCAAGAATGCCTAGGATGAGGCAGAGGATCAGCGCCTGAGGGCCGCCGTAGACAAGGGCGAGCGCCAACGCGATCGCGGTGACCCCGAAAGACCACCCGAATGTTTTGAGGAACACTGTTTTTCGAACTCCTGATGAATCGTGTCCCCCAGGTCGGGCAGACAACGGGTTTCTACCGGGAGTACGTCTCCCCCCCGACTTGATTTGATGATCTTAGCCACAGCCCTACCCGGCGCTGCGGTAGTGAGCGCGTGTCTTATTGGTCTTCTGCGGTCGAACGCCCGCGGGCGTTATGTATATTGTCGGTGGGCAACGTCAGAATCGGGGCTGCCCGTGCACGCAGGACCGACGATGGGGAATGAACGATGGAGTGGACCGAGAAGCATGAAGCGTGCTTGAAGCAGCTAACGATGATCGTCGCAGCGGGCAGCTCGGTCCATGACGCGAAGGACACCTTGGCAGTGATGGGGCTAGACGCACTGTTGCTGGATCAGGTGGAAAACCGGTACTTCGAAATTCTTCGTGATGTCCTCAAGACGGATCAAGAACTGGTTCTCGAGCCGACGAACCTTGCCCCTTGGTATTTTGGACCTCAGGCTCAGGACAAGTTCTGGCCGAAGCTTAGGGATGAGCTGCTGGGCCAAGCAAAATGGAAAGATGCAGTGCCGTCCTTGGATGAGACGTCCACGGCGGTTGTGGCAAGGCTCGGCAACCCCGCCGACCGTCTGTTCGCCAAGCGCGGCCTCGTGCTCGGGTACGTGCAGTCCGGCAAGACCGCGAACTTCACGGCGACGATTGCCAAGGCCGCCGACGCCGGATACAGGCTCTTCATCGTTCTGTCGGGTGTCCATAACTCTCTCCGGCGTCAAACCCAACTTCGCCTGGAGCAGCAGATCGTCGATATCAACCCGATCAACTGGGTTGGACTGACTACCGAAGAAGCCGACTTCGGCAACCCGGTGATGGCGCTGCCGCTGGTGGCTGGGAGCGAGCTCAAACTTCTTGCTGTGGTGAAGAAGAATGTGTCCCGACTTACCAACCTCGTTAACTGGCTGGAGACAGCGCAAGAGCATGGAGCTCTGAACAACTGCCCCATCCTGATCATCGACGATGAAGCAGATCAGGCCAGCATCAACACAGCCAACACAACGAAGCCTGGTTCGGAACTCGATACTTCGGCTATACACGCGAAGCTGAAGGCACTTCTCAATTTCCCCAAAGTGACTTATCTGGGTTACACCGCGACGCCCTTCGCAAATGTCCTCGCCAACCCGAAGGACTCTGACGGGATTTACCCCCGCGACTTCATTTATCCACTCCCGAAGCCGAAGGACTATTTCGGTGCCGAGGAGCTCTTCGGAGCTCCCGTCTCCGAAGATGAAGAAGTGCCCACGGCGGCAGGGCACGACATGATCCGCTTCGTGCCTGAAGCCGAAGCCAAAGGGTATGTCGTCACAGCTAAGAAATCTTCGCCGGCCAAAATATCGCCCGCTCTCGGTGATGCCATCAGGTGGTTCATTATGGCCACGGCTGCAAGACGAGTCCGTGCCTGCGAGGATGAACACTCCAGCATGCTTGTGCACACCACGATGAGAGTTCAGCCGCAGCTGGACTTCGTTCCCGTCATCAGAAAACACCTGAAGGTACTTTCCCAAGAGTGGTCTGCTGGTGCTGTGGACGTGTGGCGCCAACAGTGGGAATTTGAAACGCTGGCCGAGCCAGCGGAGCGGCATGAGTTGCCTGCGGTTAGTTTCCAGAAGATGTCGGAAGCTGTGCCATCCGTGCTGGAGAAGATTGAAGTGCTAGCGGACAACAGTTTCTCCGACGACCGTCTCATCTATACTGACGAGCCGGCTACGGTCATCGCTGTTGGAGGAAATACTTTGTCCCGCGGGCTGACTCTGGAAGGACTGGTCTCATCCTTCTTCCTGCGAAGCTCCACGATGTACGATTCGGCACTTCAAATGGGCCGTTGGTTTGGCTATCGGACCGGTTACGCGGACCTTCCGCGCGTGTGGACTACCGCGTCGTTGGCCAAGGATTTTCGTTTCCTGTCAGAGATTGAATCGTCCATACGAGAAGATATAGCGCGATATGCCCAGGACGGGTTGACCCCTGGTGAGTTGGCGGTGAGGCTTTTGCTGCATCCCAAGATGCAGATCACGTCCAAGCTGAAAATGCAGTATGCCATCCCGGTTACGGCGTCGTTTAGTTCTGCACGGCCGCAGACAATCATGTTCGATCACAAAGCCGAGAGCGTCGTTGAAGGGAACTGGGAGGCGGCCACGAGACTGATATCGGATAATGCTGGGAAGGCCACTCTGGACACCATGCATCCGGGCTCGCTTCTGCTCAAGGATGTCACGGCCGAGAACGTGTTGACTTTCTTGAGCAAATACTCGTTCCACTCCTCTTCGGAAATGGGTGGAAACCTGCTGGCCGATTACGTCCGACGCCAGGTCGAATGCGGGAAGCTGGTCTCTTGGAATGTTGCGGTGATCTCCAGGGAAACGCCGCATCCCGACTACGAGGACGTCAGCATGGGACTTGACCAGCCCTTCCACCCGATCGGACGCTCACGTGTCGTTGTCGGTGCGCGGGAGGACTGGGAGGACGGTTCTGCCTACCTCAAGGCGATCACTTCGACGTCGGACTTTACTATGGACTTGGATCGTCATCCGTCGTCCACTTCGGCCATCGTAAAAGCGCGAAACGAGTCCGGCACCCCCCTACTGCTGATCTACCCGATCGCGCCGAACTCGAAGCCGGCCTTAATGTCCGAGGGCGCTAATCCAGAAACGAACGCAAAGGGCGAAAAGAGAGTTCAGCTGGACGCGGTTGGTCCGCTCGTCGGCTTGGCGATGAGCCTCCCCGCGGCGGCTCCGAGCTCTGAACCCAAAGACATGATGCACGTTGACTTGGGCACGTTGGACAGCAGCACCATCACAGCGATGGCCGACGAGGACGCTGATGAAGATGTATACGTTGATACCGAGAGCACCCTGAACCAGGTGTCTCTTGACGGCTAACCAGTATTCCTTTGAATCAATCTGGAACGTGGTCCACTCTCTTGCCGTTCAAGGCTTGGCCGAGCTCTATATGCACACGTTGGGGCCAACTATCGAAGCTGGCCCCCTCATGGCCGCAGCTAACCCGGCGGGCGAGTTTACAGTGCTCGTTCCGCTGCTCGGTGATGAGGGATTCGCGGATCAGCTGGGCGGCGCCGCCATTCGTCTGGAGCGCACTCTCGTCGAGGGTAGATCGTATGCATCTGTCACATGCGTTGATTCGGACCTAAACGACGTCTTCATCATTTTTGTTCGCGACTTGGTCCGACGCCTGCCGTCCTCAGGACCATGTGCTGGGGTTTTGACCGATCATGTCGATCATTGGCGAGAGCTCTTTGCGCAGACAAAGTCGTCCGGTTTCCTCACCCTTCCCCAGGTCGCTGGGCTGCTTGCGGAATTGCTGACGTTGGAGCGCATCCTGTCGCGTGACCCCGCGCGAGGATTGGCCGTCTGGTCCGGGCCCTTCAAGTCACAACACGATTTCAGGGTCAGTGGGCACGCCTTGGAAGTCAAGGCTTCGCTCGCACGCGAGGGAAATCGAACCAAAATCAGTGGTGTGGAACAGCTCAAGGAGCCAGAGGATGGCACTCTCCACCTCAGCCTGTTCAAGTTCTTGCTCGCCCCGGAGGGTGACTCGCTGCCGAAGGCAATTCGTCGGATCAAGGCACTCAATATCGATCCGCTTGAATTTGAACTGCTTCTGCTGAGGGCAGGGTACCGGGCCGGCTTCGAAGACGTTTACGGGGCATACGCGCTCAGCATCTCAACTGAACACACATTTGACGTGACGGAACCAGCGTTCCCGCGGATAGTTCCTGGGAAGTTTGTCCAGGCTCAGGTCCCTGACGGAGTGGAGCAGATCAGCTACGTCATCGACTTGGCGGGGCAGTTAAACGCCTCGCTTTCGCAACCCCAGCTCGATGCTGTCTACATGTGCCTGGCGGAAGGAACGCCTCATGCTTGAATGGATCCCCGAGCGCCTCCCCGCAAGCGGTGGCCTGTCGGCAGAGGGCTTCTACAAGCTGTTGGGCCGACCTTCCTTGGACCCTTTGACGGTGCTGGTGCGAGAGACGGCCCAGAATAGTTGGGATGCACGCCCCCAGGGTGCCCGAACGGTCCGTTTTGATTTGGACCTTCGAAAGGCAACAGATGGACTCAAACAGGTCTTGCGCACGGAAGTTTTCAAGAGCGCCGCTGAGGTCCATGGAACCCGGCTGAACCGGGTGCTCGAAGACCGGGAGCTGCACGTGCTGATAGTGTCTGATCGCGGCACTCGAGGCTTGGATGGACCGGCAACCGCCGATGAGGTATCTACCGACGGCAAACAGAACTGGGCGAATTTTGTCCTGAACGCCGGCAAATCGAAGACGGAAGGCAATACGGGGGGAACATACGGATTTGGCAAAACGATTGCTTACGTCGTGTCGCAAGCCAATTCGGTGATTATCCACAGCCGGACAACCCACCGCGGCGAAACAATCACCCGCGTAATTGCAGCTGCAATCGGCAACCGCTTCGTTCGAGGCGGCAAGAACTTCACGGGCCGCCATTGGTGGGGAGTCAACGGTGACGGTGCGCCGCTGCCCGTCGAAGGCGCAGCTGCCGAGGCGCTGGCCGCACGCCTCGGCATGCCGGAGTTCAAGGATGGGGAACTGGGGACCAACGTCATGATCATCGCCCCTGACCTCGGGCAACGGACGCCTGGGCAAGCAACTACCTTCCTTACTGAATCGATTCTTTGGCACCTCTGGCCCAAACTCGTTCCTCGCGAAGATGAGGTGGCGCCTCTCCAATGTTCCGTTCGACACGACGGTGTTCAAGTCCCTATTCCCGCTTTCACCAGCCGTCCGCCGCTAGCCAGGTTTGTCGAGGCCTATCAAGACCTGGTCATGGGGGAGGAGGCCTCTCTCACTTTCCAGAAACGTCCAATCGAGCGAATCACACCCAAGAAGATGACTTTGGGTCATCTCGGTACGGTCCCGTTCGCCCGGGAACAGAGAGCAGTTGTGGACGACGGACACGATCCGGACGACGACGAGTCTCCGCCCCCAGCGTCCCCCTTCACGAACTCGGCTGCGCACCATGTTGCGCTGCTCCGCGGCCCTGAGCTCGTTATTGAATACTTGGCGGGTCCGATTGCGCCGGACCCTGCCATTGAGTGGGCTGGGGTTTTCCGTGCTGCAGATGAATTCGATGGAATTTTTGCCCGCGCTGAGCCGCCCACTCACGATGCATGGAATCCGGACACGGTGGACGACAGGATGGAGAAGAACATTCTCCGGAAAGTGCTGCGAGACATCCAAAGAGCGGTAACAGACCGCTGGGGAACAATTGCTCCGCCCCCCACGAAGGGCGCTGTCAGCACCGCAGGCGTGGCGGACGCCTTGGGCCATTTGGTCCTTGGCAAGGCGGGTCAAGGCAAAGGTCGGAAGGCCAGACCGGTTCCCACTCCAAGCCCCTCGGCGGCTCGTCCGACACTCGCGTTGGTCGGCTCAACCGTTGAGATCGTGGACGGACTGCATGTCTCTCGAGCGATCATTGACGTTGCCCCGGCCGCCGGCAGTGCAGCGACTGCGCTGAAGATCAGCGTGGGTATAGCTCTGGACGGAGCCAGTCTTGACGCGTCTCTCGACAAGACCCTGCATCTACGAAAAGTGAGCGCCAATGGCATTGACTTCGATGTGCATGGCATCGACTCCGAGATCACTCTCGAAGGCACACACAAGCAGAGAGTCGTCCTGGAAGCGGCCAATTCCGGACGCATGAGTGTCATGTGGGATGTAGATGCGACTCCTGGTCCAGGAGCTCTGAATTGAAAGTCAAAGTACCGCCATTCCTAGTTCCACCGTCGGAGAGCATAACTTTCGACGGCTGGTACCAACAGCTCGGTGATGAGAACATCGCCCTCCCCGAAGAGCTTGAGCACTGGGACTATCAAACCCGGCTAATTCTGTCTGCCTTCATAACGCTCGATGAAGCGCAAATCTTGTCCGAATCTCACTTGGGCCCGGGGAGCAGACTCGGTGTCTTGGTGACAGCCTCCTCTGAAGCTACGAGCACGGAAAGCGTCCTCAAGCTGGTTGATATTCCATCTGGCTGGAACGACGCCCGAGCCCTGACCGTGGAGGTACCCGGTCAGCACTTTGCGCGGCGTCTCACGGTCACAACGCAGGTTGTCGTGACGAACGCCGAGCCCTTGGACGGACTGGCTCCTTCGAAACAGGGCGCGATTCTGTGGTCAGTGACTCAGAAGACCTATCTTCAGGGTATTGGAGCCCAGTTCCCTACATACGCGGAAGACTTCAACATCACCAGGCCGAAACTGAGTCATGCGGGATGGTTTATTCACATCGATGCCACGGACCCGCACGCGTTGTTCCTGTCCAATATCAAGGTTGTATTGAACTCGGGGCGCCCTGAGATTCAAAAGCTCCTCAGCGGCGCGAAAGATGCGTCTACCGCTCAAATCCAAAGAATGATTGACGTTGATGTATCGAGGCGAATAGCTTCGGCAGGGCTGGGTATGCCTGAAGTGCTGGACAGTGACACGGATTTCGACGACCTGAGCGTCGCCGGCGGGCTTCGAGCAAGCTTGGCTCTTCTGTGGCCGGACGTTCCAGTCGAACATCTGGCTCACGAGTTCGCAAACGACACTGGTGCCTTCGAAGCCCGAATTCAGCAGAACCGAGGACTATTCAATTGAGCGCCAATGACTTCGTCTTCCTGTATCCCAGGCTGGATGCACACCGTGCTGCTTTACTTGTCGAGGAGCATGAGCACCTCACTGTGGAAGAACTCAAAGATCGTGGAGCGCTACACCACGCCGACGCCGCGTGTTCACCCACAGGTGGCCTCCCCGTATCCGACCAACAGCTTGTTGACTTGCAGGCGACACTGCGTAGCCTATGCGAAGAATTTGGCTTCCCAGAGCCACTCAAAACGTCAAAGCTGGGAGAGTTCGACCGAATCTGCGGTACGATTCTTCGCCGCGATATGGGTATTGTTCCAGCGGACGCCGCCGAGGAAGGCGTGTGGTCCTTCATCGCCTTGGTCTTGGTTCCCGAACTGGCACCATGGCGGTTCCCTACCAGGCATGTTGATCGACTCTTGGGGAAGCCGCGCAACGCACTACGCAGACTGTGGTGGAGGGCGCACGTCCTGGGACCCGATCTCACTTGGGTTCCGCCCGGGTGCTCGCCGTTGAACGAAGACGAGTTCGTTCAAATCATGGAGCGCCCGACGATTGCTAAGAATGCACGGCTCGCACAGCAGTTGAAACAGGTTCTGTGGAGGACGGAAATGAAGGGATTCAAGGGAAACCGCGCTGAACTCCTTCGCGACGCGATCAAGCTGGTTCGAGCTGAGCGGTCTCATATTGCTATGGACGCCATGCATAACAGCGTTCTCGCCGATTACCTAGATGGGGTCGTGGGGGAGTGCAGCTGAGCCTAACGCCGGCCTTCGCGCGAGGGCGTGGCCTGGCAATAGAAGGCTGTTTCTCGGGTTGTCTTTTGATAGACAGGCCGAACAGGACTCACGAATTCTTGGGGGTATGAGATGTCGGAAATAAGCAGGGCCGCTCAAGAGTTGGCCACCGCGATTCGGCGGAAAGCACGCAATTCTGCAGTGATTAACGGCGCCATTTTCGTTGCCGGTCTAGTCGTTAGTCTGGGGACACTGTCGTCAGCACCAAAATCGGGTGGCGTCTACTTTGTTTTCTGGGGTGCGATCGTCTTCGGCCTCTACAGGTGTGTCGGGGCGATCATCCGTTATGCGCGAGCGGACGGCGAGGCAGCCTCGCTCGTGGCCGCGCATGTTCGACTCAACACCCGGTAACCGAATAGACCGCTAACGAGTCCTTCGTACGCGCGGCCGCGGACCCAGAACGGGGATGCGACCAACAGGAGGGGCTGGTCTGCGCCTTCGTGATGTGGACAGTCACAGGTGATCGGACCGGACCTTGGGCAACCCGAGGGACCTGGTGACAAACGCAGGCCCGCCGGCCAGTGCCCGGGGCATACGGGCGTGTCGACGTCGAGTCCGTTGCAAGTCGACGACAGCGCCGAGGTTTTCGACGCGCGCGGCCCTGGGCGGAATTGGAACAAATCAGCCATATGGCTGGCACTACTCAACCAAAGGAATAGACATGGCACTTTCCCTCGAGAGAAATGCTCCGGGAGTTCCTAACCGCCCGCGAGGGCGTAACTGAGAAGATCCTCATCGGGGAAGAAAACCAGAGCTATTAGGCAACCGCGATCATTCATTCGTCTCCTGATGCCGGGCAGAATGGCCTCATATGCGGGAGATATGTGATGTCCAAAGCCACGGGAGACCTTCTGAGCCACTTTGCGCCGCTGCCGACGGCCGCCGTGCGCCGGAGTGTCCCAACAGGAATCCCGGGCGAACCAGCGCACCGGGTCGGCCGCCACGGCCCAGATCCGGCCCTCATGCCGGACGGCCAGGGGAGTGCCGGCCGCGGTGAACTGGACGTCCACGGCAACTTCCAGGGCTATTTGCGGCGGAGGCCTATGACGAAGAGCCCGTGTCACTGGACTGCGCGTCGTCCCATGACGCGGCCGCTGGGTCAAGGATCTTCTTCGCGGTCATGATCACGAAGCACCCGGACAGGTGGTATCCGCCTGCGCCAATGCCGACACCGATGACATGGGGGAGGATCTGTTCGAGGACGATCTTGCCTTGCACCGTGCCCCGCTTGGTCGTGAACCGGGGTCCGAGGGGTCTGTTGGCCCTGTTGATCGCTGACATCGGAATCGAGTCCAGAATCTTCTTCGACAAATGGGGCACGGTGCGGCTCATCACAGGCTCCGAGGTGGTGGCACGGGAGAGAACGTTACCTGTGAGGACAAATTCCAGCAGTTGGGTTCGCCGCTCAAAGTCTTCGGGGTGCAAGCGGTGGAGCTCGGCAACGGTGAGCACATAGAGGGCCGAGGCCTGCTGGAACTCACGCGGATCGCCGGGTGCCCTTTGGCCAGTCCCCGCCAAGCCAGCGGCCGCACCAATTCGTCTGACTTCACGTAGATAGGACCGGTTGCGGTAAGCGGAAAGCTCTGCGGGGGATTTGTCGGGGTTAACCCGTCGCAGACGCGCAACCTCCTCGACCGCCAGCGGTTGCTGACTCGCCAGCATCTTTTCGACGCGTGCCTTGGTAACCTGCTTCAAAATCTGAATCGATGATTCATTAAATACATCATCCCAACAAAGCCACAGGTCAGAGGCGCTTTCTTCTGTTTTGACCCTGCCGAAGCGGACCGCCGCGCCACGACTGCGAGTGGGAGAAACCCTTGAATGCCGCCCCACAGGAGCTCTTCGGAAGCGTGGCGCAGAACTCCGCGGGAGAGGGCCTGCGTGATTCATCGGATGAGATATGCAGGGTACTACTAGACATATATCCGATGTCGGCCCGCAGGCAGCGACTCACAGACTCCGGTAGTGACAGACTTCCGAATCAGCGGTCAACCCAAGGGCTGATCAACGACGGCCAGAGTTTCGAGTACGAGGCCGCCCGAGTGCCATTTGATGGCCTGGGCGACGCCGTCAGCGGTCCGGTGGAGGGACGCAGCAATGCTGGAGGGGAGACCCGATAGGGCGTTTTTCTGCCGCATGACAATGGTGTAAATCTCAGACCAGGTTATCCATGCGACACAGAAGGGAATTGAGGCCAGCAACGCCTCATAGTCTTCAGCAGTCATTCCCGCGCGGGTGCACAGGGATTCAAGACCCACGGCAACACCGGCGTCGACCTCGTGGCGGCCGCTGCCGGCGAGCCTGATGGGTGGGGGAGTGGTCAGGACCAGCAGGAGCAAGGGTGTGCGGTTGCCGCTGTGCGCCTGCAGGCAGAGCAGCTCGCGGGGAAGCTGCTCGACATTGAACGTGGCGCCTTTCCTGAAGCCTTTGGCCTCCACTAAAAGTTGGACCGAGGGGCCGGTCACCCACACGTCCGGCTGGACATCGATCCTGAGGTCAGGCAGCAGGAGACTGCCCGGCAGCACATCGAGGTCAGCAAGTTCAGCCTCGTCGGCGGCCGCAAGTCGCGTTTGGTCGGCGCCATGGGCGCAACGCAGGACTTCCCCGAGGAACAGGTCTCGCGGGAGGTTAGACAGACCCTGAAAAACCTCTGCAGTCAGCGGGTTTTCCATGCCGCGGCCGCCGTCCCGGTAACGCTTCACGTTGCTGCCCTCCCACGACACCTCGTCCAGTAGCCGGCTGATAACTGAGGGCTTGTGATCAGGTTCCATACCCACACGGTAATGCCCACCATCAGCCATCGTCCGCTTGTAAGAAAGCTGACATATCGCCCGTCGCCCTCCGCGCGGGAGAGAGGCGCCAATGACTGGCTGTTAGTGCTGTCAACGGGCTATGTCGTCATAGAGCTCAAGATGGGTAAGCTTCAACCCGAATACGCCGGCAAGGTCAACTTCTACGTCCCGCTCGTCGATGACGGGCTTCGGCGCCAGCACCATAGCGAGACCATCGGAATCCTCATCTGCGGTATCAAAAACGTCCGCAGTGTCCGGTACAGCCTGGGACGCTCCACCCCACCCATGGGCGTCGCCTCCTACACCTACGACAAAATCCCCCAGACAGAACTACAGGCACTCCCCAGCGAAGGACACCTTGTCGCAGCCCTGAAATGGGCCGAACCTGATGCTGATGCCGATGCCTTCGCGGGAGAAGTCCAGGGCGCCTGAGGCAGCGTTCTGCAGTGCTTCGGTACGTTGCTTGGCATTAGGGAGCTGCCGAGCATTAGTGTCCCGCCTGATGGGGTCTCGGCGGGACATACCCAAGGTGCCGACCGAATGTGAAAACTTTTCAGGGAAATGCATGCTTGTTGGCATGACCGCCCCGGGCCTTGGGCTGTAGCGCCAAGTCAACGGCTGGGCTCGCGTGCCGTAGGAAAGGTTTGCCAAATCTTTGCCAATGAGTCCGTCCCAGGCAAAGCAAAAGGCCCTGCTTCCCTTTGTTTACAAGGGAAGCAGGGCCTTTCTCATTCGCGGTGACGGGGGGATTTGAACCCACGTTGGGTCCGGTTCCCCCAAGGGCGGGACAATGGAAGTCCCGACCACGAAAGCGGGCCACCTTGTTTAGTCTCCAGCGGGATGCCGATGGCTTCATTTTTGTTCGCTCGGCTGACCCCATGGGACTGAACCGCGCAGGCGGCCCCGGCCATCTCGATCCGCTGCTGTATCCGTGGGACCCGCCCGTGGCCTCGGGTGTCATGGACGGCAATGCATTCCGAACCCTTGAGCTTTCAGCCGGACTGGATGAAGCCCTCGCGCAAGCCGGCGCGGCTCCGCTGGACGCCCGTTCCCTGGTGGTCTCCATCGGCTCGAATTCGAGCGCCGACGTGATGCGGCGGAAATTCGCCAACTACTGCCAGCCGGTCAGCGCGGTCCTGCCGCTGGTCCGGGGCCAGCTGCACAACATCGCCGTTGGCCACTCCGCCCACGTGAGCAGGGCCGGCTACATCGCCGCCGCCCCGTATCCGCTGCTGGGGGAGTGCACAGCGGTCTGGCTTTCGTGGCTGGACGATGTCCAGCTGATGGCCCTCGACGAAACGGAGCCCAACTACCGGCGGATCCAGCTCGGCGCCGAGGCCTGCCCGCTCGTGGCGGACCACGGGGAACGTCCGGAGGCGTTTTCGCTGTTCACCTCGCGCTGGGGCGTGCTGACCGACGGCGACGGCGGGAAGCTTCCCTTCCTCGACCAGCCTGCCCTCTTCGGGCTCCTCGCCGGCAGCGGCAGCGGGGACCTCCTGGAGGAGGGGAAGGCCGTGTTCGGCGGGCCGCCGGAGCTTGTTGCCGAGCAACTCGCGATGCCCTCGGTCCAGGCTTGGACCAGGGACTGGTTCAGCTCGGCCGGCCTCGCCGCGCCAGTGGACTTCGACGGGCCTTGACCGGGTGGTCACACCTCTGGAACGCCGGCTTCACCGGGCGGCGATGTTCTGTGCATTGTTCTCAGCGATGTGCTGCGCAATGTATTCGGCATCGCGGCCCACGCCCGCGACGATGGACGAGCCGTGCCCGGTCAGCCACGGCAACCCGACGGCGTACAGGCCCGGGTGTTCGGTGACGCCGCGCTGGTGCCGTGGGTAGTTCCATTCGTCCAGCACCGGGATGTCCAGGATGCTGAAGTCCAGCCGGTAGCCCGTGGCCCAGAGGACGGACGTGACGTTGGCGGCTTCGAGGTTCAGCCGCGCCGGCTCCGAAGGAAGCCAGTCGTCCCTGCGCGGCGGGTCCGGCTCCGGTGCGGACATGCCGGTGGCGGCAATATAACTGTCGAACATCGGCTTCATCCGCTGGTAGAACGCCGCCTCCACCAGGCCCAGGCGTTCCGGAAGGTCATCACTGAAGACGAGATCGCCGTCGTCGACCGCTTCCAAATGGCCGTGCAGCCGGACGCCGCGCCGGCCGAGGTCCCGCAGGTGGATGTCGTGGCCGCCGTCGGCGCCGGACACCAGCGGGTTGCAGGCGAACCTCGCCGCGGGGGAGGGCAACTGCCCCACGGTGAGGCCGTTCAGTCCGTAGTCGGGGCCGAATTGTGCCAGCTGCATCATCCAATAGAGGAGGTCCTGGCCGCGGTACCGGCGCGGCGCTTCCGGGCACGTGGACACCGCCAGATGAATTTCACGGCCGGCGGCGAGCAGTTCCTCGGCGATCTGGCCGCCGGACTGGCCGGTGCCAACGATGAGCACGGCTCCCTCCGGCAGTTGGCCCGGGTTGCGGTAGCTGTCGGTGTGAAGTTGCAGGATGTGGCCGGGTAGTTGCGCCGACAGTGCGGGGATTTTCGGCTTCTGGTAGCCGCCGGTAGCGAGCACCACGTTCCGGGCCCGCCAGCTGCCCCGGGTTGTGGCCACGTTGAAGCCGCCGCCCTCCGCGGGCGCGATACGCGTGACATCCTCACCCGTGCGGACAGGAGCGCCGATGCGCTCCGCATAGGTCCGGAAGTGCTCGATGAGGTCATCTCGCAGCATGAACGCTTCCGGGGCGGGGCCGTCATACGGCATGCCCGGCAGCGCGAGCGAGAAGTTCGGCGTGTTCAGGCAAAACGCGTCCCACCGGTCCTGCCACGCCCCGCCCAGCGTTTCGCGCCGTTCCAGCAACTGATGTTCGACGCCGGCCCGGCTGAGCCAGTAGCTCGTGGCCAGGCCAGCCTGCCCGGCACCGATGATAAGGGTGTTGACGCTTTGCGGTGCCGCATGTCGGGCGGCCGTCGGGGTCTCCATGGTTCTTCTCCCGTAGCCATATGTGCAGAGCTGGCTTTGTTGGCAGGATATGCCCGCATCGTCGCCGCGTACAGCAGCTTCCCGGGGAGGCTTCTTTACACCTCCAGCCGGAACACCCAGAGAAGCACATCCTCGCCGGGCACGTACCAATCGCCGGCCGGAACCCTCTGGAAGCCCAGGGATTCGTAGAGACCATGGGCCCGTTCCATGAACGTCGCACTCGTGATGCTGATTCCGCTGATATCCGGCAATGACTGCGCATGGTCGAGGATCCGGCGGACAACGGCGCGTCCCACCCCGTTGCCTTGAACAGCCGGATCAACAGCGAGCATCCGGAACTCCAGCTCATTGTCGCGGGCGATCTCGCTGTAGGGCTGCCCCGCGAAGGTCAGCGTCACCGCCGCGATCACCGCGCCCGAGGCTTCGGCCACCCACGCCTCGGCATGCTCCGCCCGGTGTTCCACGTTCTCCAGCACGCTCATGTACGGGTGCCCGCCGGAGAAATGACCGGGGCGGAGGTACGCGTCCCGGGTGATCCTCCGGACCTCCGGATAGTGGGCGCGCCGGGCAGGTCTGAAAACCAAATTCACCGGCAAGCAACACCAACTTCAGTGACCCGGGCAGCGTACTCCTCCAGGCGGGCCAGGGCCGGCTGGGAAGAGGGATCGCCCACCGCATCGGCACCCACGGCGTTAGCCACCGCAAGCGAGCGGCCGTAGGGAAGCCCCGCCCGGATCGCCAGGACCAGAGCCGCGCAAAACGCGTCGCCGGCACCGATGGTGTTCGCCACCGTCACGGCCGAAGCGGGAGCCTCCGCCACCCGTCGCCCGTGCTCGAACATCGCCGACCCGTCCTTCCCGTAGGTCACAGCGACAAGCTTTGCCCCTGCCAGGGCCGGAATCAGCTCGTACTCGGTCTCGTTGACGATCACCAGGTCGCACCGCTCCAGCAGCTCCGCCGGCAGGTCCATGGCCGGGGCCGCGTTCAGCACGAAGAAGCCGGAGGAACGGCGGGCGGCTTCCAGCACCACGGGCAGGGCCACTTCGAGCTGGCAGAGCACTGTCTCTTCCGGGCCGAAGGCCATACCCGCCAGCGAGAACCCGGCGTTCGCCCCCGGGCAGACCACGATCTGGTTTTCGCCGTCACGGTCCACCACGATCAGCGCCGTACCGGTCGCGCCGCCGTCGAGCACTGCCACATCAGTGGTGTCCACTCCCGCGCCGGACAGAGACTCGACCATCAGGCGGCCCTGGGCGTCGCTGCCCACAGCGCCGATCATCCGGGCGCTCCCGCCCAGCCGGGCGGCGGCCACGGCCTGGTTGGCGCCCTTGCCGCCGGGCTGCTGCTGAAGAACACCGCCACCGATGGTCTCGCCGGCGGTGGGAAGCCGTTCCGTGGTGGCGATGATGTCGAGGTTGATGCTGCCGACGACGGTGAGGGCAGGAAGTCGAGTGCTCATGAAGAAGTCCTATCAGGTCAAGCCAAAGGCGGCTGGATTAGGAAATAGTGTACGGCATGGTTGTACTTGCGTGTCAGACATGGTTGTATAACAACTCACATCCTAAAGGCAGGGCCCACCTGCAGAACAAAGGAGTTTGATGTGAACACACCAGCAACAGTTGCCACTTCGCCGCCGGCCGCCGTCGGAAACCAGACGGGGGAGGATGCCACAAAACTCGGCGGCCGCCGCGCCGCCCTCCTGATCTCCACCCTGCTGCTCGGCGTCCTGTCCTTCCAGCTCAACGCCAGCATGGTCACACCGGCGCTGCCGCAGATCGCGGCATCCTTCGGCCAAGGCCCCGACAGCGCAGCCCCTGTCCAGTCCATGTTCTTCCTCGCCGGCGCCATCGCCGGGCCCGTCATCGGACGCTGGAGCGACTTCATCGGACGCCGCAACGCCCTGCTCCTGGTACTCGGCATCATGGGCGCGGGAACCATCCTCTGCATCGCCGCCCCCACCCTGCCGCTGCTCATCGCCGGCCGGTTCCTCCAGGGAGTCTCCAGCGCGGTCTTCGCGCTGGCCTACATCGTCCTGAGCGAAAACCTGCAGGCCCGCGTCTTCGGCACCTCCGTGGGCATCATCGCCGCCATCAACGGAGGCGTCGGCGGCGCGGACGGCTACGTCGGCGGCCTCATGGCCGAAACCCTCGGCTTCCGGTCCATCTTCGTCGTCGTCCTCGTCCTGACGGCCATCGCCGCCGCCTGCATCATCAAAACCGTCCCGAGCGGACGGCCCCAGGGAGTGCGCGGCGCCATGGACTGGTGGGGCGCGGGATCGCTGTCCGTCTTCCTGGTCTTCATCACCTACTTCGTCTCCGGCGGCTCAGCCGCCGGCTGGACCGCCCCCAGCACTCTGGCGCTGCTCGCCGGCACCATCGCGTCCTTCGCCGCCTTCTGGATGATCGAGAAGAAGCGGAACCACCCGCTCATCGCCGTCCGCCACCTGCGCTCCCGCCAGGTCTGGCCCGTCATCGCCACCACCGTCCTGACCCTCGCCGGCATCTTCGCCATCATTAACTTCACGGTGGTGCTGCTCAGCCAGGACATCCACCACGGCTTCGGGCTCAGCGCCTCCCTGTCGGCTCTGCTGTTCCTGACCCCCGCCGCGCTGATCGGCGTCTTCGCCGCACCCCTGGCCGGCTGGCTCGCCGACCGGCGCGGCTGGATCAAAACCCTCCGCGCCGGAACCGGGCTGAGCCTGGCCTGCGCCATCGCCGCGGCCACGTTCTCCGACGACCAGATCGCCGTCCTGATCGCCATCGCGGCCCTCGGCATCTTCTACAACGGCCTCTTCCTCACCGCCATCAACGGACTCTCCGTCCTGCTCTCACCCAAGGAAGCACCCGCCGCCCTGCCCGGCATCAACGGCGCCTCCTTCGGCATCGGAGCGAGCCTCGGCGTCGTGCTCGTGGCACCGTTCGCCGCCCAGGCGACGTCTGCCGGGTATGCCACCGCCTTGTGGATTTCGGTGGCCATCACCGCGGCCGCCTTCCTCGTCAGCCTCTTCGTCGCCGCCCCAAAGGGCGAAAAGCTCTAATACTCCGCACCAGCACCACTGAAAGAAGAACCACTCCCATGACCAGTCACCCGTTCTACCTCGACTGCGACACCGGCATCGACGACGCCCTCGCCCTGGCCTACCTACTCGCCTCCCCGCACGCGGACCTCCGGGGAATCGGCACCGTCAGCGGCAACGTCAGTGCCGCCGTCGGCGCCCGGAACACCCTGGACCTGCTCGAGCTCGCCGGGCACGCGCACGTCCCCGTCGCGCTCGGGGCGCACGATCCCCAGGCCGGTTCATTCGGCGGGGGAGCTCCGTGGGTGCACGGCGCCAACGGGATCGGCGAGGTCACGCTGTCGACGGCGGCTGCCGGGCTGGCGGCCGGGACCGCGGCGGAGATGCTGGTCCGGCTTGCCCACGAACACCCCGGCCAGCTGCGGATCCTGGCCGTCGGGCCGCTCACCAATATTGCCGCAGCGCTGCGCCTGGATCCGGAGCTGCCCGCGCTGGTGCAGGACATCACCATCATGGGCGGCGCCGCGTTCGCGCCCGGGAACGTCACCGCCGTGGCCGAGGCCAACATCGCCAACGACCCCGAGGCCGCCGCGGAGGTGTTCGCCGCCGGCTGGGACGTCACCATGGTGCCGCTGGACGTCACCATGTCCAATGTGCTCGAGGAAAGCCATCGGCAGGAACTGCTCGCCTCGTCCGGTCCTGTGCCGCGGGCGCTGGGGGAGATGCTGGGCTACTACTTCCGCTTCTACGAGAGCCAGTTCGGCCGGGCCTGCTCGGCGATGCACGACCCCCTCGCCGCGGCCCTCGCGGTGGGCGGCGTCAGTGCCGCGGTGGCCCCGGTGGTGACGGTCGACGTCGACACCACGTCCGGGCCCGGCCGCGGGCAGACCATCTGCGACCTCCGCGGGCGGTACATGGACTACCCGGAGCAGCCCGGCGCCCGCTGCCGGGTGGTGCTGTCCCTCGAGGACGACTTCGCGCCGCACCTGGTGGAGGTACTGCTGTCGGTTTCTGAAAGTACGACGGCGGCGGCCGCCTCCGCGGTCATGTCACCGGCCTGAACTCCTGGCCTGAACGACCGGCCGCCGCGTGCTTTTGGACAGGGGCCGCCCTTGGCACGATCCAAGGGCGGCATCTGTCCCAATGACCCGCAGGAGTAATCTTCCGAAGAACCCTTCCTGACCGGTGCAGATTCAGGCCAAGATGCTCGGTATGGAAAAACTTGTTATGGCCAGTTTCGCAGCAGTGGTCCTCGCTCTTGGTGCGCTTACCGTCGCTGTCCCGGGCAACGCGGCAACGGAGCCGCAGCAGGTCACAGGTCAGATTCTTGTCAAGTTCCGCGATAACGGGGCGGCAGCCGACGTCCTACGCCAGCACGGCCTGAGTGAAGGCCCAGGTGTCGGTAGCACCGGCGCTCACGTGGTCAATGTCCCGGCCGGCAAGGAATCCCAACTCATCGACGCTCTGAGCCGGAACCCGGCGGTCGAATACGCCGAGCCGGACGAGACGGTCACCGCCGCAACGGACGACCAGTACTTCCCCCGCCAGTACGCCCTGCAGAACACCGGCCAGTCGTTTACTAACACTGCCGGCACCCTGACCGTGGCCGGATCCACCCCTGACGCCGATGTGGACGCCGTCGAAGCCTGGACTGTCGCCACCGGGAGCGGCATCAAAGTTGCTGTCCTCGATTCAGGTGTTGCGACCGACAACCCCGACATCAACCCGAAGGTCGCACTGCGGGCCAACTTCAGCACAGCGGCAACCAACGAAGACAACTACGGCCACGGCACCCACGTGGCCGGCATCGTCGGCGCCAGCGCCAACAACACGATTGGCGTCGCCGGGGTGTGCCCGGGCTGCACGGTGCTGGCCGGCAAGGTGCTCAACGACAGCGGCATCGGATCCAGCTCGAGCCTTGCCAACGGCATCGACTGGGCTGTCACGAACGGTGCGAAGGTGATCAACATGAGTCTGGGAGTGCGGGCGTCACGCACCCTCGAGACGGCCGTCAACAACGCCTGGAGCAAGGGTGTGGTGCTCGTCGCCGCGGCAGGCAACGGGGGCAACCAGAGCAAGATCTACCCGGGTGCATACCCCAACGTCATTGCCGTCGCCGCCACCGACAACGCCGACGCCAAAGCATCGTTCTCAACCTACGGGGCCAGCTGGGTGGACATCGCGGCGCCTGGCGTCAACGTCTACTCAACCTTCCCCAACCACCCCTTTGTCCTCGCGACACAGAACAACCGCTCCTTCGGCTACGACGTCGGCAACGGGACCTCCATGTCCTCAGCCATCGTCGCTGCAACGGCCGCGCTTGCCTGGAGCTCCCACCCCGGGGCCACCAACACGTCAGTGCGTGCAAACGTCGAATCGACCGCCGACAAGATTTCCGGCACCGGCACGTTCTGGGCGAACGGCCGGGTGAACGCGGATAAAGCCGTTCGCTAAGTCTGGAGCGACTGCATCACCGAGAGGTGTCCGGCCCGGTCCGCGATGAGGCACTTGGCCAGGTAGAAGGGCCGGTTCGCGTGCTTGACGTACTGCGTCAGCACGAGGACCGGGTCCGAGGCCCGCAGGTCCAGCAACTTCGCGCGGCTCGGGCCCACCTGGCTCAGGCTAATCTGGCACTCGCCCGGGCCGAGGCCCCGGCCCGCCGCCTTGGTGAGGGCGGCAAGCAGGGTGGTGCCGCCCTCGTCGTTAATTTCCAACGGCGCGGCGGGACCGCCGGCGAACCGGACGGGGAGGGCGGAGATGTTTTCCTGCAGCTGGGCGATGGGCTCGCCGTCCCGGAGCAGGACGGACTCCCACAGCCAGCAGTCCTCGCCGGGGTCGACGCCGATGCCGGGGGCTGCGAATTCGGAGGCCGGTTGCCGCACGACCTGGATGCGTTTGACTTCCACCTGCCGGCCGGGGCCGCCGAGGACCTCCTCGAAAGGGCGGATGCGTTCGATGCCGATGCGGGGGAGGGTGTCGGCGACGAACCGGCCGACGCCGCGGCGGGCCCGGATTAGGCCGTCCTCCTCGAGCAGCATCAGGGCCTCGCGGACCACGGTGCGGCTGACCTTCATGTCGGTGCCGAGTTCGGTCTCGGTGGGGAGCATGGAGCCGGGCTGCAGCAGATTGTTGCGGATGGCTTCGGCGATTCGGGAGTAGACGGCAACCCGGAGGGGCGAGCCGGGCTGGGCCTCCACCGGCTGGGACAGGAACCGGACGGCGTCCTCGTGCACGTTATGCCTCGCTTTGTTCTGGGAATCTCAGCGTACCGCGGGTATGACGTGTTTGTTGGACAAGCGGGATCCTGTCCGGCACCCCTTCGTAGACCTCCGTTGTCAACGTTCGAAGCCTGCCCGCGTCGAAGTTCTCGTCGCTCGTGGCCGGGCTACCGTCCCTCAGGCGTGGCGATCCCCTGCTCCTGCCATTGACCGTAAGTAAGTCCGGTCTTCGGATCGCGCCAGGCTGCCCTGCCGTTAGTGTTCCTGCCTGTAACGACGGCGCCGGCTGCACTAGGGCTCTTGAACACGTGGGTTTTGCTGAACCGCGCTAGTGCCCCATCCGTGACGAGGACGCCCGCTGCAAAGAGCTTTTGATGAAGTTTGTCGTAGGCATGATTCGTTCCCACCCATGCAGGCCGTGCTGCCGAACCCTCCAACACGGCGAACTCGCCGTCTGTCTCTTGGGCGTGCGCAGTAATTCCAAAATTTTGCAGGGTCATCTCAAACACCGGAGAAGAAGTGGCTGGGTTGCTAGCCGAAGGTTCGGCGTCTTCGGCCGGAGAGGGCAGACTACGTAAAGCGTCGACACCGAGAACCGGCAAAATAATCTTTGCCTGATCTATGAAATACTCCATGTCCGACTTGTCCGCTTCAGGGAGAGGAAGCGGTGGAGGTGCCGTCCCGTTGGTCACGGTCGTTCGACCGGCGGCCTTGGCAATACTAATGAAGCGGCTTTCGAGATACCTGGCGTGTGCTTTTGTAAGATTTGCGTCCTTGCTAGTCAGCACGATGGCCCGGTTCCAAAAGTCCTTGCCGCCCTTGTCCTCTGACCGGTGATGTATCTTCAGGCGCTCGCCGACGTTGTCGCCTTCCCCGATGTAAATGAGCGTTTCATCCGGATCATCAATGCCGTATCCAAGCAGCAGGTAGATGCCTGTCCGCTGAACCTCCTCGCGGCGAAGAAATTCCGCCAAATCCGACCTACTCGCGGCAATGACGTGCCCGGTCCAGTTCATTATCTCGGCCGTCAGCATCCCGCCGGGCGTTCCATCGACCAGGAACAACCGAACTTGCTTGCCAATTGCCATGAGTTGTCCTTTGAAGCTCCCGTTGAGGCTCGACCGGCGACGAGCCTCAATGAGTTTATGGGCGCTTACGCATTCGCATGTTCTGCAACACGCTCTAAGTAGCTCCGGGGATAGCCCATCTGGCGACGGCGATGTTGAGGCTAATGGGTCAACGCGTTTGGCGGTCCAGCCCGTCGCCTGAACGCAATTTTGGAGTGAACTAACCGAGCGATGTGGATCTTACGATGAGCAGCGGCGCATTGTCGCACTCGGTGTCGGAATCAAAATTATGGTAGACAGGACGACGCCTTGGACTCATGCGCGGCACTGCTGCCGTACAGGCTCACTAAGACAACGCCATGTAGTCTCGTTCCGTTAACGTAACGTCAGGGAGGCATGTGTGGTTCGGGCGGAGAACGGGACGCTTGCGGGCGTTCTCGAAGGCAAGAAGCAATACCAGGTTCCGCTTTACCAGCGCGTGTACTCGTGGGGCAAGAAGCAGCTCGACCAGCTGTGGTCGGATGTCGTCGAGTTAGAGCGCGCTCTTGCCGACGATCCGAAGGCCTCGCACTTCATCGGCTCCCTTGTTCTGGCGAGCAGTCCTGACTTCGGTGCCATCGGCGTCAACAAGTTCCTGGTGGTCGACGGCCAACAGCGTCTGACCACCTTAACTCTCCTTCTGGCTGCGCTCCGCGACCATTTGATCGAGATCGGGGATACCGACCGGGCGAGCGGTATTGACGCACAGTACCTAATCAACGTCTTCGACGGCGGCAAGCCGCTGAAGGTCATGCCGACCCAGACAGATCGGCCTGCCTACATGGCGGTGCTCAATCGTGCGCCCCAGGCTGGCGGGGAAGATGCCGTTGGCGGCGCGTACCGGTACTTTCGCTCGAAGATCGCCGCAGCAGGGGACCCGGACGACCCACATGACTTGGAACTGCTCGAAGCCGCCGTCGTACGCGGTCTCGCGCTCGTCGTCGTCACGGCGGAGCCCTCAGACAACGCACACCGCATCTTCGAGTCGCTGAACAACACGGGCCTCCGGCTGACGCAAAGTGACCTGCTCAAGAACTACCTGTTTATGCGGCTCGGTGACCGCGCAGACTTGGTCTATGAGAACGTTTGGCTTCCACTGGAGAAGAAGCTCGACTCTGAAAATCTCGAGTTGTTGTTCTGGCTGGACCTCGCGCAGCGCGACGAAAGAGCTAAGCAGTCGGACACCTACGTCGGACAGCAACGGCGACTGGAGAAGCTGAAGACTGTCGACGAGATCGAGGCCGAGGTGATCCGCATCGCCAAGCTCGGCGACGTGCTCGCGACGATTCTCAAGCCTGCGGGGGAGAAGCACGCCGAGATTCAACGCCGACTCACCAGGATCAAGTCCTGGGGCTCGACGACCGCGTATCCGGTGGTGATGCAGATCCTTGCCCGACGTGCTGCCGGCACAGCGGCTGACGATGAAGTAGTGCGGGCGCTGACGTATCTGGAGTCCTACTTCGTGCGGCGCATCGTGATTGGGCGTGCCACCGCGAATCTGAACCGAACGTTGCTCCAGGCTGTGGGTGCTATCAGCGAGGCGGACAACATCGACGTCGCGCTGCGCGAATACCTGTCCCGCGGCCGCAAGCACTTCGCGACCGACCTGCAGGTTCGTGAGGCTGCAGGGACCGTTGCGTTTTACTGGCAGGGCCGTGGGACGCAAAAAAAGCTCATCCTGCAGTGGCTCGAAGAGGCGTACCGCCCGAAGGAGATTGTCGACCTCGACCCTAGGCACCTAACAATTGAGCATGTGTTGCCACAGACTATGACTGATTCCGTGCGCACGACGTTCGCGGAGGGTCTCAGCGCTGACGCAGACATCGACTACGAACACGAGCGGGTCGTGCATACGCTCGGCAACCTCACTCTAAGCGGCTACAACAGCGAACTCAGCAACAAGCCGTTCGAAGAGAAGCGCGAGATGCTGGCCAGGAGCGGCGTATCGATGAACCAGGCGATTGCTGCGCGCGCTACATGGGGCCTCGACGAGATCAACGCCCGCAGCGCTGAACTGGCAGAGAAGATCATCGAACTCTGGCCGGGTCCGGACGAGAGTGTCGTCGCTGTGGACGACGAGCCGTCAGCCCTGCGTAGCCGGGTTGCTGCCATCATCGCCGAGATCCCTGCAGGGCGCTGGACTTCCTATGGCGACGTCGCGATTGTTGCCGGCACCTGGGCTCAGCCGCTGGCTGCGATGATCGCGAACTACCCAATGGCCAACGCTTGGCGGGTCCTGCAGAGCAGCGGGACGATCTCATCTGGTTTCCGTTGGACCGATCCCGCCCGCGTCGATGACCCGCGGGTGGTGCTTGAGAAGGAGGGGCTCCGGTTCGATGAACAAGGCCACGCGGATCCCGAGCAGTTCATCGGTGCAGGAGAGCTCGCGGAAGCTTCCGGCTTTGATGTCGACGAGGAGGCGATGACCACCCGCCGCAAAAAGATGAGCGGTCACACTGGGACCGGAAGCCGAGTGTCAGTGAAGGACGCCCAGCTTGCGTTCTTCGAGCGGGTACGCGACTACGGCCTGGTGAAAGCGACCCACATCAGTGCCTGGCGCAAGCCCGCCCCTCAGAACTGGTACGACGTCGGCATCGGAGATTCCCGTGCGGTGATCTCCCTCCAGGCCAACGCGCAGAAGAAGCTCGTCACAACGATCTTCTGGATCAACTACGACAAGGACCTCTACGCGAAGCTGTTGGCGCAGCGCGAGGCCATCGAAGCCGACCTTGGTTTCGTCCTCGAGTGGGACGACAAACCCGACCGCAAGGCATCCAAGCTGGTCATCAGCCGTCCCGGCGACTTCTTAGACGGGGCTCAGACCCAGGAGCTCGTCGAGTGGCTCGTGGCTACCGGGGACACATTCGCACGAGTCTTGAAGAAGTACCTGTGAAGGCTTCCGCACTCCTCTAATAAAGACGTCGGTCGGATCCCCTTGGGCTTGCGGCCGGAGGGGTCGCTTCGGTCGGAGGTGACCTCGCCGCCTACGGACGGGTTGGGCGGGTCATTGAGAAGGACCGTCTTGTTGAAGCGGCAGTGGAGTCCGGATTAGTGCTCAGAAGCCCAGACTCGCGCTCATCGTTCAGCTCGGGCGCTGGAGTCTGAGCCGCTCCATCGCCCAATCCCAGCGGATCAGCTCTTGTTCCAGGCGGACGGCCGGTCCGTAGGTGTCGTTGCCCAGTGCTTCGTAGAGGACCGCTTCTTCAGCCGTCAGCCTGGTCAGCGTAGCCCGCGACGGTGACGGCTCCGTTCCCCATGCCTCCCGGTGCGCGAGCAGGGTTTCATCGTCCATCAGCACGCTCTCCACGTGCGGGTGGACCGCGCGGAGCTGGTCGAGGATCCGGAAGCCGTGGGTATCGACGTCGCCCCAGTACAGGATCTCGCACTCGCGGAGCCAGGCCGCATCCTGCAGGGACGAAAAGCCGTACCCGCCACCGTAGAGCGCCAGTGCGCCCGGCCGATCGGGAAGAGCGAGGAAGTTGACCTGGTTCTCGGTCGCAATCACCGTGTGTACAGGCAACTGCAGGGTACTGAACGCCTCGGCCGTCACCGTGATGTCCCGGGCGCCGCCCAGGGCAGGAATGGCAGGGTCAAGGATGTGGAAGCGGACGAGCTCCGGCGGATGCAGGAACCCGTGCCTGCGGGCGAAGCGTGCTGCCGCCGTGCGGCCGGCGCCGTCGTCCAGGGCAACATCCGGCTCGGCCGCCTCGACGGCAGGTTCCGGGAGAGCGTCCGCGGACACCTCGCCGTCGACCTCCTCATCAACGTCGGAACCAGGCGTAACGGCGGCAAGCATCTGATCGATAACCTGCCGGTTCCGCTCGATGAATTTCGTGTGTACGCCGGGCAGTGCCAGCTGCCGGACGTAGATTCCCGGCGCGGGGTTGTCCCGCAGCCACAGCGCCGCCCGCGCCGCGGTCAGGGAGTCGGAGCCCAATTCGAGCAGCTTCAGCGGCCGCCGTGCCGCCCAGCCCAGCAGCAGCGGATCCCGTTCACCCAGACCCGCCGCCAGTTCCCGGAACCGCGCGGCCTCCCGGGACTTGCCGACAAACGCGATCTCGTCCTCCGCGGCGGCGAACACTGCCGCGGCCGGAATCCGGTTGGAGCCGACCGTGCGGCGACCGACCTCCACCGTTTCCAGCGTGTAATGGCCAGCTCCGGCGAACAGCTCAGCCGCCCACCGCTGGGCTGCAGCGTACTCGCTTAGCAGGGCTGCCGCCGTCGGACGCTTCAGGGAACGGCGGCGGGGATAGGCGCCGGTGGGTTCCTGCAGCTCGCGCAGCAGCGCACCGCTGTTCCATGCCTTCAGTGACAGTGCCCGCAGCCCCGCAACCGTGGTCCAGGACTCAGCCGGCACGCCGGTCCCGTTCGTCCCGGTATTCCTGGATGGTCATGTTGCGCAGCTGCGAGTCGTCGCCGGTGGTATTGGCCACGAATCCCACATGCGAGACGAAGGGCTCGATCACGTGGATCTTCTGCAGCGGGGTGACGATCAGCAGCTGAAGCTTCATCCGCTGGAACAGCTGCAGCCCGTACCGCGCGGACTCATCCGACCCACGCCCGAACGCTTCGTCGATCACCACAAACCGGAAACTCCGGCCGCTGCCTGCATTCTTGTTGGCGCCTCCAGCCCCGTTCCCGGCCCCCGACCCCAGCCCAAACTGGAATGCCAGCGCGGCCGCGAGGATGGTGTACGCCAGCTTCTCCTTCTGACCGCCGGACTTGCCGCCGGAATCCGTGAAGTGCTCGAACTCCTCGCCGGTCTCGGTCCACTTCTCCGAGGCCGAGAACGTGAACCAGTTCCGCACGTCCGTGACCTTGGTGGTCCACCGCTCATCGAGCGTCGTCAGGCCCTCCCGGCCGCGGAAGCGCTCAATCAGACGCTCCACCTGCAGATACTTCTGTTCCGAGTACTGGTCCTCGTCACCGATGGTCCCCTCCGAGCATGCCCGCAAGTCCGACATGAACTCGCGCACGTCCTGGTCCGAAGTGTTCTGGTGCTCCAGCTGGATGTGCCGGCCCGGGTTGTACTCGATCCCGGCCAGCGATCGGTTGATCTCGCCGATCCGGGTCACGATGTCCTGCCGCCGGCTGTCCAGGAACGCGTTGAACGCCACCACCTCGTGGATGGTGTTCTGGTTCAGGGACTCCTTGAAGTGCGCCTCGAACCGGGGGAGGTCGTTGCTGACCAGCTGTTCCAGCAGCCGGTTGTAGTCCGCGGCGGCCTCGAGGGCGGCGTCGATGTCCGTGGTCTCGTTCGGGTACTTATTGCGGAAGTCCGCCATCAGCAGGACGGTGCTTTCGGCCGCCCTTGCGATCCGCTTGGACAGCGCGTCGATGGTGTCCGTCAGCCCGGATCGGACAGTACTTTCCGCCGTGCCCGTGTTTTTGTACGTCAGCGCCTTGTCCCCGAGCGCTGCGGCCGCGAGCTGTTCGACGGCAGCCAGCACGCCGCCGTCGTCCGTCAGGGGAGTTTCCGCGAGAATGCCGCGGCATTCCTCGATCGCCTCCGCGATGTCCTTGGCGTCTTTCTCGTTGGAACCGATCCGCTGCTGCAGCTTGCCGGCCTTGTCTTCGAGCCGCTCCAGCTCGGCGGTCACCGCGGATTCCGTGGCCGTCAGTTGCTTCAGCACGTCGCTGGCGGTCTCCAACTCGATCTTCTCAGCCTTGAGCTCCTCGATCCTTCGGGCCGTCAGCTGCCAGCTGATCTCGCCAAAGTCGGCCACGCCGCGCACGATGCCGAGTTGCTGGTTCTGTCGGCCCAGATCGCCCAGGGACGCGTTGACCTTAGTCAGCTGGGTTTCCGTGACCCGGAGCTGGCCCTTGACCTCGTCCTGTTCGGCGAGGAAGCGTCCGATCTTGTCGTGGTTGTCCCAGCCCAGCACATAGTTGCGCCGGTCCGTGAGCTCCCGCCGGTCGTCCTTTTCGTGCCTGCCCCGGCCGCCCTTGAGCTGGCCGTTGACGGTGAGCGCTCTGGGGTAGCGGCGGAAATCCTCGAGGGTGTCGCAGCAGACGTGGTCGAACCGGGTGGCGAGCTCGTCCAGCAGGAAGTTGCGGAAGGAGGTGCCCGGCTTGATGCCGATCTTGGCAGCGAGCGTGCCCGCTTCGGCAGCCCGCGCGGCGGGGGATTCCCCGATCCGCAGGTAGACCAGCCGGCCGCGCAGGTTGTTGGCGTCCACCCAGTTGCTCACAGCTGCGTAGTGTTCTGCCGGCACCAGCAAGGACAACGCGAAGCCGTGCAGCGTGCGCTCGGCCGCCCCCTCCCAGGCGCCCTCGCCGTCGCGGACCCGCATCAGTTCGCCGGCGTACGGCAGCGCCGCTTCCGCGATGTCCGTGCCGTCGCACAGCCGACGGCGGAGCTCCAGCTGGGGGAGCGGGAGCAAGTTGGGGCGCGACTGCAGGCTGCGCAGTTCCGCGCCGATCTCGGCCAGACGCGCGTTGTGCTCGGTAAGGGTGATGGTCAGTTTTGTCCGGTCGTCCTGCAGCTCATCGGACTGGGCGCCGAGCTGCGCTTCGACTTCGCCAAGCCCGGCACGGTTGGCGTCGAAGAACACCTTGTCCTCGGGCGGGCGGAGCCCCAAGTCCTTCGCCGCCGCGGCGTAGGTATCGAAGCGCTGCCGCTGGATCCGCGACTCGACAGCGTGCCGAGCGATGTCAGCGTCTATGGCGGCGAGCCGGCCGCCGCCGTTGGTGCGGATGTCCTCCTGCACGGCCTGCATCTCATGCCGCAGCCCGGTGATGTCCGTACGCAGCTTGGAGCTGTCATCCTGCAGCCGCTTGCCGGTGCGTTCGAGTTCTGTCTGGTGCTCCAGGCTCAGCTGCAGTTTCCGGTCGGTGAACCAGGGGTGCAGCTGGTCGCGCTGGCGGCGGGCCGACTCGTCTTCGCGGCTGAGCTTCGCGTGCTGGGCGGCGCCGTCCTTGATGGGCGTCAGCAACGCGATCTGGTCCTTGGCCCGGAGTACGGCGTCGTGGGCCTTCTTGAGGTCGTCGAAGTGGTGGATGAGGTTGCCGATGCGCTCGCCGACGTTGTCCTCTTCCAGCATGTTGGTCCGCACGAAGGAGGTGATGTTCTCGACCTGCTTCATGGATACGGTGCGGTGGAACAGCTCCATGGCCTGGTTGCCGCTGATCCCGAACTGCCGCTTGAAGGCCGCGGCGTAGGGCTCGAAGGTGTCGTGCACGGCGGCACCGGCGGAGCGGAGCTTCCTTTTCAACAGGATGGGGTCCTGGCCGAAGTTGGAGAAGTCGGCCGCGATGGACTGGTCCGCCTCGGCCAGCGAGTAGAAGCGGCTGGGCTGGCCCGCCTCCTGCGTGGCCCAGAGCGTGATGGCCAGGGTGACCGATTTGCCCAGTACGGCGTTGTGGAAGACGGCGAGCACCACGGTCAGGGCGCCGGTGCCGCGCAGCGCCACCGGTTTGGAGTACTCCCCGCTGGTGCTGCGCGCGCTCTTGTGGAAGCCGCGGACGTACGACATCAGCGAGCGTTCCTTCTTCTGCGCGCCAGCGGCCTTGTTGTATTCGATCCGGTTCGCGGGCAGCAGCAGGGTGGTGATCGCGTCGACGACCGTCGACTTGCCCGAGCCGATGTCGCCGGTGAGGAGGCTGTTGGCGCCGTCCAGCCGGAACGTCCGCACGCCCTGGTGGAACGTGCCCCAGTTCAGCAGCTCCAGACGGTGCAGCCGGAAGCCCGGGGGAGTGCCGGCGTCGTCCGTCTTCTCCTCCAGGCTGAACAGGGTGTCCTGCAGTTCGGCGGTCACTTGCCGTCCTCCTCCGCTGTACTTGTCCCGCTGACCGGCGCCCCGGCGAGAGTGGCCCGGTAGTCCGCCAGCCGCGCGTCGAACTCCTCCAGCCACTGGGCGTCCACGAACGCCTTGAGGATGCGGGCCACCTCGTAGGTGCCTGGCTGGCCTTTGAGCCGCCGCAGGAAACCGTGGTCCACCACCTTCTTGATGTCGGTGGCCAACCGGTCCATGATCCGGACCTCATTGCTGGATTCGGGCAGGAAGACCGCCACCATGTCCGCGATGTCCTGCTCAGTCATGATGAGCCGGAGCTCGCTGCTGTTGGTGTCGAACTCCAGCATCCGGCCGCGCAGGAGGGCCAGCAGCAGGCTGACGTTGAAGGTCAGCTGACGCCGCGGGATCAGCCGGGGGAGCGTGCCGTCCGGGTCCTCGCGCGACTTCAGGAACGCGTAGCCTTCGGATTCGTCCAGGATCAGGTCGAGCCCCAGCACGGCGACGTAATCGCGGACCTGGGAGGACAGGCCCAGCAGCGACTGCCAGAGCTTCTCGTCCCCTTCGGCGTACAGCACGCCTTTGAACAGCCGGGTGACGACGCCGGGAAGTTCCTCGGGCGTGCGGAGTTCCGTTTCTGCAGTGGCTGGAGAATTCGCTGCCGGATTCATGCTGGCCTTCCGAAGATGATCTGTTCGAGGGTGGCTTCGCGGATGCTGCCGTCGGGCAACTGCCAGGCGATTTGTTGGGAGGCGTCCGGGTTGATGCTCGCCCAGTCCGACTCCGTGGCGAGCTGGTAGTAGGCCACGATCTCCGCGAGGCCCTGCGAGACGGGATAAGCTGCGGTGATCTCCGCGAGGGTGGCCTGGTCCGCCTCGGCGAGGACGGCGTCGACATTGGCTTTGAGCCGTTCCTTGTCCACGTGGAACTGGCTGAACAGGGCGCCGGCGTCCACGTCGGCGTCGTCGGCGGTGAGGACGTCGTCGTCGACCATCACCCGCCGGCTCGGCTCGTACAGCGGCCGTTCGAACGGCAGCGTGATGTCCACGGACGGCGCCGCGATCGCCATGAAGTCCCCCGACGGCGGCTGCTCCCGGGTCGCGAGGGCGCCGGATTCGACGCTCCGGATGAGCTGCATGATGCGCTTGTTTTCTAGGAACACCTTGTCGTCGAGCAGCCGGCGCATCTGCTGGGACAGCTGGCGGACTGTGCCCTAGGTCTGTTCGACGGCGGGCAACCAGTCCTGGTGCAGGTTCACCACGGCGTGGAGGTTCTCGGTGTGGGCGAGGGCTTCGATCTGGGTGGCGCGTTGGAGGAGTTCCTGCAGTTTTCTCCGGGATTCCGGCGACATTAGGTAGTCCCAGAAGCCCTGGAACGTCCGGCCTTGCAGGGACCTGCTGATGTCCTGCTGGTTCGCGAAGATCGATTCCAGGAGCTCACCCTGGGTGCCGTTCCAGGTGGCGATCTGCTCGCGGACCTGGCGGTCCAGTTTCCGGAAGTTCTGTTCGACCTCGCGGAAGTCGGAGAGGAGGTCCTTGGCCAGGGCGGTCAGCTGCTGGAAATGGTCCAACGCCTCCGGGGCCGTCATGACCCGGACGTTGCCGTCCCGGATGCGCTGCATCTCGGCGTCGATCCCGTCGCGCTGGTTTTGGAGTTCTTTGAGGCGTACCTCGGGGTCCGTTTCGGACTGCTGGACCAGCCGTTCCAGGACGGCGAAGATGCTGGTGAGCCGGGACTGGGTGGCCACGAAATCGCGGCCGCGCAGGCTCTCCACCCACCGGACCACGTCCTCGGCCGCCGCGGTGAGATCGTAGCGGGGTTCGTCCTGTCCCTGGACGTAGTACTTCCGCAGCCAGGCCCTCTCGGGGGCGGCCCAGTCGTCGAGGTACTCCGAGGCCTGGCGCGGAAACTTGTCATCGCCGTAGGCATCCCGCAGGCCGAAGAGGACGTCGTCCAGGCTGTCGATGAGCTGCTGGCGGCCCAGGTTGCGCTGGTTCGGCACGGTGAAAGCCGCCATGAAAAACGAAACAGCGAGCGGCGCGTTCTGGGCGCGCAACAGGGCCCAGCCTGCATGGTTTTCACGCAGTGCGTTGATTGCGTAGTAGTCCATCCGGTCCTCGCGGTGTTGCGCCTCACGTCCTTGGATTCACTCTAAGGGGGAACGCGGACATATAGTGCGAGCCCGTTTCCTCAAGCCGAACGCCCGGTTCCCTCAAAAGTGCGGGACACTGGAAGACCCGACCACGAAAGCGGGCCACCTTGATTAGTCTCCAGCACGATGCCGACTACGCCGCCCGGCCGAGCCCATGGAACTGAGCGGCGCCGGCCATCTCGATCCGCTGCTGTATCCGTGGGACCCGCCCGTGGCCTCGGGTGTCATGGACGGCAATGAATTCCGCCCCCTTGAGCTTTCAGCCGGACTGGATGAAGCCCTCGCGCAAGCCGGCGCGGCTCCGCTGGACGCCCGTTCCTTGGTGGTCTCCATCGGCTCGAATTCGAGCGCCGACGTGATGCGGCGGAAATTCGCCAACTACTGCCAGCCGGTCAGCGCGGTCCTGCCGCTGGTCCGGGGCCAGCTCCACAACATCGCCGTTGGCCACTCCGCCCACGTGAGCAGGGCCGGCTACATCGCCGCCGCCCCGTATCCGCTGCTGGGGGAGTGCACAGCGGTCTGGCTTT
>NZ_BAAAQB010000026.1:118623-145915 GCF_039531445.1 Arthrobacter humicola
GGCTCGACGGCGAAGCCTGCCCGCTCGTGGCGGACCACGGGGAACGTCCGGAGGCGTTTTCGCTGTTCACCTCGCGCTGGGGCGTGCTGACCGACGGCGACGGCGGGAAGCTTCCGTTCCTCGACCAGCCTGCGCTCTTCGGGCTCCTCGCCGGCAGTGGCGCCGGGGACCTCCTGGAGGAGGGCAAGTCCGTGTTCGACGGGCCGCCGGAGCGTGTTGCCGAGCAACTCGCTGTGCCCTCGGTCCAGGCATGGGCCAGGGAATGGTTCAGCTCGGCCGGCCTCGCCGCGCCGGTGGACTTCGACGGGCCTTGCCCGGGGTAGCCACCCCCTGGAACTCCGCCTTCACCGGGCGGCGATGTGGTGTGCCTTGTTCTCCGCGATGTGCTGGGCAATGTATTCGGCATCGCGGCCCACCGACGTGACGTTGGCGGCTTCGAGGTTCAGCCGCGCCGGCTCCGAAGGAAGCCAGTCGTCCTTGCGCGGCGGCTCCGGCTCCGGAGCCGACATGCCGGTGGCGGCAATATAGCTGTCGAACATCGGCTTCATCCGCTGGTAGAACGCCGCCTCCACCAGGGCCAGGCGTTCCGGAAGGTCATCGCTGAAGACGAGGTCGCCGTCGTCGACTGCTTCCAAATGGCCGTGCAGGCGGATGCCGCGCCGGGATTGCATGGCTATTCCCTTCAGGCGTTCGCCTTCGGAGCCCTCTGGGATGTCGGAGCCTTCGCTGGCAGCCCGGCCCCGTGCTCCTCCGCGTGATCCGGGAACGCCGACCGGAACTGGCCTTCGTCGGCGTCGGACGCTTTCCACTTTTCCAGGGGTCTTCCTCTGGCAACTGTGGGTCTTTCCTGCAGGATGAGCCCGCGGCCCGGCACGGTAGAGGTAGCCGTGCTCGTACGGTGCGCAGCTGGCGCGCGACGTGCCCGGCGCAGCAAACGGCCCCTGGAATGAACGTTTGTGCAGACGCGGTTGGTCGGTTTCCCACGGCGGCTCGGGCGAAAAGAACGTACTGAACAGTGGCTTGGCATGTCGATGGGGCCTCATCCCAGGGCGGGCAAGATTCGCCTGCGAAGCCGGTTTTTGTGCACATCCGTGCAAAATCATGGCCGGACCGGGCTGCGGGCTGCCTACTGTTGAGTAACCGGGCAACCCTGGCCGACCCGCAGTACAACGGTTACTGCCGGCCCCGCAGCCCGCTGACAAACGAACAAAGAGGTTTCCAATGTCGCTGCTCGCCAAAGTCCTGTCCACCGCCGCCGCTGCCGTCCTGGCCGGCTCGCTGGCCGTGGCCCCCGCCCATGCGGGAGCTGTTGAGATTTCCCCGCCGGGCGCCAATGACTGGTCCTGCAAGCCAAGCGCCGAGCACCCGTATCCGGTCATCCTGGTGCCGGGAACCTTCGAGAGCATGGACAAGAACTGGTCCACGCTCTCGCCCTACCTCAAGAGCGCCGGGTATTGCGTCTTCGCCCTCAACTACGGCGAGACCAACGGCGTGTACGCCACCGCACCGGTCGCCGATTCGGCGCAGCAGCTCGCCCCGTTTGTCGATAAAGTGCGTGCCGCCACCGGCGCCAAGAAGGTGGACCTCGTCGGCCACAGCCAGGGCGGCATGATGCCCCGCTACTACATGGGCTTCCTCGGCGGCGCCAAGAGCGTCCACCACCTCATCGGGATCGCACCCTCCAACCACGGCACCGAAGGTGTGATCGTCCCGCAGCCGGGCGCTGTGTCGGACCCCAACTACACCGGCCTGGGCTGTGCCGCCTGCGCCGACCAGCAGGCGGGGTCGCCCTTTATGCAGAAGCTCAACTCCATCGGCGACACGGTAGCCGGGCCCTCCTACACCGTCATCGCCACGGTCCACGACGAAGTGGTGGTGCCCTACAACAGCCAGTTCCTCAACGGGCCGGCGCGGCAGGTCACCAACATCACCATCCAGGACAAGTGCCCGGTCGACCCGATCGAACATGACCAGACGCCGAATGACCCCGTGGTGCACCAGCTCGTGGCCCACTCGCTGGGCAGGGTGTCCGGTCCCGCTGATCCGGCCTACCAGCCCAGCTGCCTCTAGGAGTGAGTCGCGGCCGGCCGGGGGAGTAACGCCCGCCTGGCCAGCGACGCCGGCAAAGGGAGCCCCGTTGCTGGGGCCGGGCACTGTAAGGTCCGGGAGGCGTCCGACGTTTTCAAAGGACTAGCCGAACTCGACGGGCCGTTCAATCTAGCGGTTGCCGATCGCCGACGCTGACGGAACTCTCGGGCGCGACGTACTCCCGCCGTCGTCGTTCCATCCGTGCCTGCTGGCCGGGGGAGGGGATTCTCGCGCCTTTCGTCCGGTTGCATGTGGCACAGGCGGCGACGAAGTTCTGTAGGTTGGTTGATCCGCCCTTGGACCACGGGAAGAAATGGTCACCATGCTCAGCGGGCCGCGAGCACCGGCGCCCGAGTCCGGCTTCCATCTCGCACTGGCCGCCGGCCCGCACCATGCCCTCCCGGCGCTGCTGGCGACTGAAACGCCGGACCGGGTCCCGGCGTCGAACGTCCCGGCCGTGGACGACCGCCGCGGCAATGAACAGAACAACGATCAGCAGCCCAGGGAGGGCAGCCGCAGTCAGAACGCTGTCAACAAAGTCGCGAAGGACCCCGCTGACGGTTGATGTGCTCGCTGCGTCGACTTTGCCCTTCGGCCTCAGCGCCAGGACCACCGAGACGGCCAACCAGACGATCGCAGCCGAGTAAGCCAGACGCAGGGCCTGCCGGCTCCAGTAGATGCGCTTCAGTTCCGCCATCGGTTCATTCCCCCGAATGTGCTCCAGCCGGAAGCGCTGTTGCGCCCCCGTTGGACAGATCGTACCGCTCCGAGAATCGGCGACATGTCGACGCCATAAATGGACGCGGCCGTCCTCAAAGGCATGGGCGTCACCACGATCGTCAGCGAGCTGACCCAGGCGCGGAAGGAAAAGGCCGCCTCCAGCGGGGTGGCGGACCACGTGCTGGACTCGGGCCGGGAGGATGTCCAGGCCCCGTGCTGGAACTCACCGGCGGCACCGGCGCCGACGTCGCGTTCGAATGCGCCGGCGTGAACGCGGTGCTGGACACCATGCTCGACGCCGTCCGGCCCGGGGGAGTGGTGGTCAACGTGTCCATCTGGGGCGCGCCCGCCACCGTGGACATGCAGAAGCTGGTGCTCAAGGAGATCGACCTGCGCGGCACCATCGCCTACGTCCGGGACCACCCCGCGGTCATCAAGATGGTGCAGGAGGGCAAGGTGGACCTCAAGCCGTTCATTACCGGCAGGATCGCGCTGGACGACCTCGTCGAGCAGGGCTTCGACACCCTGATCAACCACAAGGACACTGCGGTAAAGGTGCTGGTGCACCCGTAGCGGCTGGAGCGCGAAGACGCGCCGTCACTGGGCTGCGATGTGGCCCGGCACTCCAAGGTCCTGACAAGCCAAAAGGGCAGGCGGCTGTGGAGGCCGGCCTGCCTTGGCCCGTAACAGGAGAGCGCCTACATGATCCCGGTCGGCACCAGCAGCACCCAGGCCAGCGCGGGAGCCACCAGCACCACGCCTCCGGCGTACATCATCAGCTGGCGGTAGACGCGCTGGCGGTCGTTGTCGCGGGCGTTGGCCACCACCAGGGCGCCGTCGGTGGAGAAGGGCGAGACATCCACGACGGTGGCCGCGATGGCGAGGGCCGCAACGGTGCCGGAGGCGCTGAGCGAGCTGGTGGCCAGCAGCGGCCCGGCCATCGGGATGAACGCGGTGAGCAGCGCCGTCGAGGACGCGAAGGCGGAGCCGACGCCGATCACGTAGCAGAGCACAAGGGCGATCAGCAGCGGCGCGCCCAGGGCCAGCGCCATCTCGGCGAGGGTGTCGATGACGCCCACGTGCTGGAGCAGGGAGACGTAGGTGATCATGCCGGCCACCAGCAGCACGGTGGACCAGGACACGCCCCCGATAAACGTTTTGTGTTCCTTGATGTTGACGAACGCCAGCAGCAGGCCGGCGGAGAGGGCCACGAAGCCGATCGGCAGGTGGAAGCCCAGGGTGCACACCAGGATCGCGGCGATCAGGAACAGGGTGAAAATCTGCTGGCCGGCGGGACGGCCGGTGCGGGCCGTGTCCAGGCCGGTGTACTCGTTGCCGTGCTTGTCACGCAGCTTGCCCAGCAGGGCGAACACCACGATGGTCAGGGCGGAGAGGATGAAGTTCAGCGCGAAGCTGGCCAGGAAAAGCCCGCCCTGCGAGATGGGGAAGCCGTTCTTCAGCGCGATGTCGTGCACCAACACGCCGGCCACGGACAGCGGGGAGAAGCCGCCGGCGTGGGCTCCGTTGATCGCGAAGGCGCCCATCACCACCGGGTGGATGCGCGACTCGTAGGCCAGCCCCAGGGCCGCAGGCGCCAGCAGCGCCACTGCTGCAGGGGAGAAAGTGCCCAGCGACGTCAGCGCCGCCGCCAGCAGGAAGAACACCCAGGGGAGCAGCATGGTCTTGCCCCGCACCAGCCGCACGCAGGTCTGGACAATGATGTCGATCGACCCGTTCCGCTGGGCCATGCTGAAGAAGTAGGTCACGCCGATGATCGTCAGGACGATGCTGGCCGGGAAGTCCTCCAGGATTTCCTTGTCGCTCATGCCCAGCATGAAATAGCCGACGCCGAAGGATGCCACCAGCCCCATGACGCCGATGTTCAGCGGCCATTTGGTGGCGACGACGAACATCACCACGAGGATGACAAGCGGGATGATCTGGGTGGCGGTCATGGTCGGCTCCGATTCAGAGGCGCCCGCGGGGTTGAAGAGGACACCTCCGAACAAGAGGGCCAACAGCCCCAGGACAGCGATCGCGGCTACCGTCACCAGCAGGATACGGCGGCGGCGGTCGGGGAGCCCGGAGGGCCCGACCCGGGTGTCGCCGGGGGTGGTCTGTACGGCCGTCTGTACGGCCGTCTCTTCTGTGGTTTGATCTGCAGTCTTTTCCGCGGTGTTAGTCATGATGCTTTCTCCTCATCGAGTAGCGCTGGCAAGGGAGGCGTCGACGGCGGTGCCGAGGGCCTCGGGAAGGTGGATGGTGGTGGTGGCGATGGTGCGGGCAGTGCGGTCGACGCCGACCAGCAGTTGCCCGTCCCGTTCCTCACTCCAGGTTTCAATGACCCCGGCCGGGGTGCGCAGCCGCAGGGTGGGGCCGGCGGTGCCGCCGGTGATCTCGCCGAGCAGCGTGCCCGGCGTGCGGGCCGCGAGGGTCAGCGCGATGCTTCCGGTGATGGCCAGGGCCGGGTGCGGCTTGCCCATCGAGAGCATGACGACGGCGACGTCGGACTCGCCGTCGGACGGCGCCGGCGCGGCCACGACGGCGACCTTGGGGACGGCGCGGGCAGCCTCGGCGGGCGTCGCCGCGAGCCCCATCCGCACCGCTGCCTGGCGCCGGATGTGCTCCAGGGTGTCCAGCTGCAGTTCCAGACCGGCGGTCCAGCTGGCGTGGCGCTCCGGGTCCAGGCCCAGGTCCTCGGCACGCAGCATCACGACCGGCGCTCCGGCGTCGACCATGGACACGGTCCAGCGGGTGCCGCCGGCGGTGATGGTGTCGGTCGCCGCTCCGGTGGGCAGCAGCGTGCCGGTGGTCTTGCCGGCCGGGTCCAGGAAGCCGAGCCCCACCCGGTAGCCCGGGAACGGGACGCCGGGCATCTGGGCCTGCGGGACGATCGGCAGGGCGCCGGCCGGCGTCGAGACCCGCTGGATAATGATCTGGCCGGTGTTGGTGTTCCGGGTGACGATCCGGGTGACGTCGCCGTCGGGGACCACCCAGCCCTTTTCGATCGCGTACAGGCCCACCACCGCGGAGCAGTTGCCGCAGTTGCTGCCCCAGTCCACGGCGGCCTCCTCGATGCCCACCTGGGCGAAGGTAAATTCGACGTCGACGCCGGCGTCCGCGGGGCGGTGCAGGATCATCGCCTTGCTGGTGGTGGAGGTAGCGCCGCCGACGCCGTCGATCTGCCGGTGGTCGGGGCTGCCGAACAGCCGGGGCAGCAGCACGTCCGGGCTGGTCCCGGTCTCATCCAGCTGGCCGGTTTCGAAGACCCAGCATTTGCTGGTGCCTCCGCGCATCCACTCCGCTTCGATCTTCATGGTCTGTTCCTTGCTTCGGTTCTGCCCAGGTGTTCAAGGGCTTGATTCGAGATTGATCCAGATCACAAATGAAGACAAGGTTGGATTTCTGTACGGGAGTGTAGCGATGCTTCATTCATTGTCACTGAAGCTCACGCGATCCTGTTTGCAGGGGTGCCGTGGCCGGGAATTGGTCGCTCTACCCCGCGAACGGCAGCGTGAATGTATAGAATTATCGGATCCAACAGGAGGGCAAAGCGTTGCTTAACGATGCTGACCAGGAATTGTTCGACATCCGGCGCCTTGCCCTGTTGGTGGAGGTGGTGGAGCAGGGATCGATCACCGCCGCGGCCGAGCTGATGATGTACACGCCCTCCGCCGTCTCGCAGCAGCTGCGGAAACTCGAGCAGGAGGTCGGGCAGCCGCTCCTCAACCGCCGTTCCCGCGGAGTGGTGCCCACCGAGGCCGGGCAGGTCCTCGCCGGGCACGCGCGCAAGGTCATCGGGCAGATGCGCGCCGCCCAGTCCGACCTGGACCAGATCGCCGGCCTCAAGCGGGGCTCCCTGACTGTTGGCACGTTTCCGACGCTCGCCGGCTCGTTCCTGCCGGTGGTCATCCGGGCCTTCAAGAAGCGGTACCCGGCGATTGGCCTGTCCCTTCGCAGCGCCCGCTTCGATGATCTGGTGAGCGACCTGCAGTCCGGCGTGACCGGGCTGTGCCTGCTCTGGGACTACCCCTGGAACCGCTTTCAGGACGATTCCATTCGGATCACGGAGGTCTTCCAGGAAAGCACGGTCCTGCTGGTCTCCCGCAGCCATCCGCTGGCCGACCGCGAGCAGATCCGGATGGAGGAGCTCCGCAAGGAATCGTGGATCGTGCGGGCCGAGGCGCACCCCGTCGTCGAAGTGCTGCAGCGCTCCGCCCATGAAGCCGGCTTCGAACCGACCATCGGCTTCCTGGCCAACGACTACCAGGAAGCGCAGGCGATGGTGAGCGTCGGCATGGGTGTGGCCATGGTGCCGAAGACCGCCGTGGCCCTGCAACACCCGGACGTCCGGGTGGTCAGCCTCGGCTCCGCCGCACCCCTGCGGCGCGTGCTCCTGGCCCAACGCCAGGACAAGGTCTACGCCCCGGCAGAGGTCGCCTTCCATTCCACCCTGCTGGAAATCGCCCGCGAACGCGCCGGGGACTACCTGTAACGACGGCGCCCCGTCACCGCCCCGCGATGTGCCCGGCCACGAACTCCGCGTCGTTGCCCACCACCGACAGCGTGGCCGACAGGTGCTTCGTGAGCCAGGGCAGGCCCACGGCGTAAAGCCCCGGGATCTCGGTGACGCCGCGGCGGTGCCGCGGGTAGTTCCACTCGTCCAGCACCGGCACGTCGAGGAAACCGAAGTCCAGGCCGTAGCCGGTGCACCAGATGACCGAGGTGACGCCCTCGGCCGCCAGATCGAGCCGCGCCCCCGAGTCCGCCGGGAGCCAGTCGTCCTCCGGCGCGGGCTCCGCCGGCGGCGCGTCGATGCCGGCCGCGGCGATGTAGGCGTCGGCCATCCGCCCCAGCCGCGCACCGAACCCCGCCTCCACCAGCGCAAGGCGTGCCGGGAGGTCGTCGCTGAAGACCGGGACGCCGTCGTCGGCCCCCGCAAACCGGCCGTGCAGCCGGACGCCCCGGCGGCCGAGATCCCTCAGGTGGATGCCGTGGCCGCCGCCGTTGCCGGAGATCAGCGGGTTGCACATAAAACGCGCGGCCGGTGAGGGCAGCTGCTCCGTCTGGAGGCCGTTGATGCCGAACTCGGGGCCGTGGAGGTTGACCTGCAGGATCCAGTAGAAGATGTCCTGGCCGCGGTACCGGCGGGGTGCCTCGGGGCAGGTTGAGACAGCCAGGTGGACCTCCCGGCCGGCGTCGAGCAGGTCCTCGGTGATCTGCCCGCCGGACTGCCCGGTGCCCACCACCAGCACGGCGCCGGCGGGAAGCTGCTGCGGGTTGCGGTAGTCGTGGCTGTGCAGCTGGCGGATGTGCCGGGGGAGCGTGGCGGCCGACGCCGGAATCCGCGGACGCTGGAAGGCGCCGTTCGCGAGGACCACGTTCCGGGCGAGCCAGCGGCCCCGATTGGTCTCCACCATGAAGCGGCCGTCAACGACGCCGACCCGGGTCGCCTCCGTGCCGAGCCGGACCGGCGCCTTGATCCGCGCGGCGTAGTCGCGGAACAGCCCGATCACCTCGTCCCGGGGGAGGAAGGCGTCCGGTTCGGGCCCGTCGTAGCTCAGCTCCGGCAGCAGGAAGGAAAAGTTCGGGGTGTTCAGGTAGAACGAGTCCCAGCGGTCCTGCCAGCCGCCGCCCAGTTCCGGCCGTTCCTCCAGCAGATGATGGTCGACGCCGTACCGGCTCAGCCAGTAGCTGGTCGCCAGGCCGGCCTGCCCCGCACCGATTACCAGGGTGTCGGCCTCCTGGACGGGTCCCGCGCCGGGGGAGTGCATGGTTACTTCTTCGAGGCGTTTGCCTTGGGTTTGGGGGATTTCGAAGCCTTCGGGGGTAGTTCGGCCACGTGCTCGAATGCCTTCTCCACCCAGGCCTTGGCCCGCGCCTCATCGCCGTCGCCCTCGGTGTTCCAGACCTCCGGCAGCCCGGTGTAGCCGCCCATCGGACGCTCGGCCGGTCCGAACGGGACAGTCCGCTCGGTACTTTCGAGCATTTCCTTGTCGTTCTCGCCCAGCTTCACGCCAATGGTGGGTCCGAACAGGCCGGCGAACATGTTGCCGTTCACAAACGCCCCGAGGTTCCCGAACATCGGCTTGATGACCACCTCGGGACGATCCGGGAGCACCGAGCGGAAGTGTTCCTTGTCGGCGTCGGACGCTTTCGGCATTTCCATGGGTCTTCCTCCGGTAACTGATGGTCACGGACTGGTCTTCCTGCAGGATATGCCCGCGACCGGGAACGGTACAGGCTGTCTGCCCGCAGGTGGTCGGGGCCGCCGCCGCGGACGGTGGCCGCGCAGATGTTGAGAAGATGGGGTGGTGGTAAATGCCGTCCGGAATCTCCTGTACAGTTGATCTTGTTGTTGTGTTTATGCAGTTCGTAGTTCAGGCAGTACGCAAGGTTGCAAGACCTTGTTCTTCTGAAGCAGCGGTTTTGAGCACCCCAAACAGGAGGACCCGAAAGTCGGGACAGTTCCTCCACCTTCACGAAGGACAAAAATAATGGCTACTGGTACCGTCAAATGGTTTAACGCTGAAAAGGGCTTCGGCTTCATTTCCCCCGATGACTCCTCACAGGACGTTTTCGCACACTACTCTGCGATCAACTCCTCCGGCTTCCGCTCCCTCGAAGAGAACCAGAAGGTCTCCTTCGAAACCGAGCAGGGCCCCAAGGGTCCGCAGGCCACCAACATCCAGGCTATCTAATTTCCTTAGATACCCGGAACCGTTAGGTTTCTAGCAGGGCCCGTCTTCGGACGGGCCCTGCTTTTGTTTAACCCACCTGTGCTGTGTCGGGTCAGCTGCCCAGCTCCAGTTGAAGTACGACGTCGACCTCGTCTCCGGCGCGGATCCCCGCCGCCGTCCTGACGCTCTTCTTGACCGGCAGGAAGTACGAGCCGCTCTTGCTGTCCGGGAAAACCGAAGTGGACCACCGCTGCCCGGCGATCGAAACGGTCACCTTGACCGAACCGAAGGCCTTGCGGAACGGGGCGGCGTCGTCCCGGAGCTCCTCGGCCAGGTCCGGCGGCATCGTAATGAAATGCCACCCGGCTTCCTCGGGATAGTGCCATAGCTCGCCACGGAACGCGTACGACGCCGTCACGAGTCATCCAACCCGGTCACAGCGAGACGCCGTGGCGCCGGTCCAGGAACGCGGTCAGCGCGGGGTTGTCGATCTCCTTGGCTAGCCACGGCACGGTCTGAGCTGCGGCCTCGTCGCCGAGGGCCGCACGGTGGGACTGCGCCCGGACCACGAACTCGCGCATGCCGCTCCGGCTGGCCAGTGCGGCCAGGCGCTCCACGAACTCGGACGCACGCGGCGATCCGGTGGCGATGGCGACTTCCGCCGCAACATCGAGCAGCCGGGCCGAATACCAGAGGTACCACGGCGTGGGTTCCAGGCCCCGGTTGATCCAGTGTTCGGCGGCGGCGAGGTCGCCGTGCGCCAGGAACAGCCGCGCTTCGGCGCCTGCCGCCAGGGCCATATAGCAGTGGTCGCCGGCCAGCTCCGCCATGACCCAGGACCGGTCAATCAGGTCCGCCGCCGCGTCCAGCCGGCCCGCGGCAAGGTAGGTTTCGCCCCGGACTCCGGCGACAAACGGCTCGAACGCCGTCCAGTGTTCCCCGGCGACCCAGTTCCGGGCCCGGTCCAAACAGGCGGCCGCCTGCTCCAGGTCTCCGCGCAGCAGATGCACGCGACCCAGCAGGGCGTCGCTGAACGCCTGCTGCCGGCGGTTCCCGACCTCCCGGGCTAATCTTCCGGATTCGGTGAAGGCCGCCACGGCGTCCCCATAGTGTGCGGTGTCCGAGGCCAGCATGCCTTGGATCGCCAGGATCCTTGCCTGCTCGTCCGGAAGACCCTCAGCCGCGCGCATCGCCCGGTCCAGCCAGCCAGCCGCGCGGTCCGGAACGCCGCGCTGGACCGACAAGTAGCCGAGCTCGCGGAAGGCGGTCGCCGCAGTCCGGGAGACGCCGTCGGGCCCTTCCGCCGAGAGCGCGCGGTGCAGGAGATCGGCCACCTCGGCACCGCGGCCGCCGGCCTGATGGATCATGGCCCCGGACAGCGTGACCAGGGATTCGGCGAGCAGATGATGATCATCGGTGCGCTGGGCTAGCCCGACGGCGAGCCGCAGCTGCTCCAGCCCGCGGTCCACCGAGCCCGCCGAGAGCGACGCCCCGGCGGCGTCGAGGTAGGACCGTACCGTGGCCGCACTGGCCGGCAGTCCGGGCTCGGCCACGGGATCCGCGTCGACGAGCGCCCGGCGCACCTCCGCGGGCAGGCCGAGCCCGAGCTCCCGGCGGTAGAGGTCCCGACACTTGTCGGCCTGCTCCCGCGCCCGCCGGTACTCGCCCAGGGAGAGCAGGGCCTTGATCAGCGCGGCGTGGCAGTCGGCGTTGAAGGGGTCCAGACGCAGTGCGCGGGTGGCGAGGTCGACGGCGTCGTCCGCCCTTCCCGCCGACAGCGCGGCGAGCGACGCCTCGTAGAGCAGCGCCAGCACGCAGTTCTCGATCCGGTGCCGCTGGTCCTCCAGCCACGACTCGAACACCGGGCAGTCCGCGAAGGCCAGACCCTCCAGGAGCTGGCCGTCGAAGGCGCGCGGGTCGGCGTCACCTGCGGGGTGCAGGGCCGTCAGCACGTCGCAGTGCCACCCGGCCGGCAGCACGAGCCTCAGCGGGTCGCCGCCGACCGATTCCGCGCCGAGGGTCCGCCGCAGCTCGGAGAGGTTCCAGCGCAGGGCGCCGAGGGGATCCTCGGCGTCGGGGAACAGGAGGGCCGCCGTCCGGGCCCGGCCGGTGCCGTCCGGTTGCAGCGCGAGGTAGGCCAGCACAGCCCAGGCCTTGCGGCCCCGGGGCTGTCGGAGTGGGGTGCCACCGGACTCGATCCTGGGCGGACCGAGGAGCCGAATCCATGTGTCGGCCATATGAGTCATGCTACGCCGGGGGACTGGCGGCGGCGGCTGGCGGAAAAGGTGTGCTGAGACGAGCGCGCATCGCAAGTGTTCGAAATGCGAGACTAAGTGTCTTGAATCGTGGACGCCATGATTACCATGGGCCATGGAATCGACTCAGGCAACCCGTGGCTTCCCGCCCGTATTCGTTGACGCGATGTGGCTTCGGGCGAACCTCGACAGTGTAGTCGTGGTCGACGTGCGCTGGTATCTCGACGGTTCGTCCGGGCGGACGCAGTACGACGGCGGCCACATCCCGGGCGCGGTGTTCGTCGACCTCGACGCTTGGCTGTCCGGCGACACCGGGCCGCGCGGACTCAATCCGCTGCCGGATCCCGCAGTGTTCGCGCAAGGAATGTCCTCGATTGGCATCGGCGACGACTCGACGGTCGTCGCCTACGACGACGCCGGCGGAGTCATCGCGGCACGGCTCGTGTGGATGCTGCGAGCACTCGGAAAGCGCGCGGCCCTGCTCGACGGCGGAATCGCCGCATGGCCGGACCCGCTCGAGAAGAATCCGACACGTCCTTTCCCAGCGACATTCACCGCTGCCAACTGGCCCGCGGAACGCCTGGTGCAGGCCGAGGACCTCGACAGGTGGCACGGGGCGATCGTCGACGCGCGCAACGCGGATCGCTTCGACGGCAGCCTTCAGCTACCCACTGATCCTCAGGCAGGGCATATCCCAGGGGCCGTGAATGTGCCCTGCCGGGAGAACCTCGACCAGCACGGGCGCCTGCGCCCCATCCCGGAAGTGCGCGAGGCGTTCGCCCGCGCCGGGATCCGAGACGGGTCCGCCATCGTCTCCTACTGCGGATCAGGCATCACGGCATGCCACAACCTGCTGACCCTTGAACACGCAGGCCTCGGCCAAGGCCGGCTCTACGCCGGCGGCTGGTCCGAATACGCCGCAGACCCGGAACGCACCGCAGCGCGATGAAGCATCCATTCGACGGCGGGAGGCCGGCAACGCTGCCGGCCGCCTGCCGTCATGCTGGTGTCCGCGGCGGACTGTTCGGACATGTGGCCGTTATTTGGCCTTGGGGATGAGGACCCACAACGCGATATAGACCACTTCGCCGACGCCGAAGAAGCCGAAGAATACGAAGCCGAGGCGGACCAGTGTCACGGAGATGCCGAAGCGCTGAGCAATAGCTGCGCAGACTCCCGCGAGGATCTTGCGGTTCCTTGGCCTCATCAGAGTTCGTTCCATCCAGTCAAGGTAGCAGTGCGGCTACGCCAGCGGAACAGCCCCGGTCCGAAGCGCCGCACAACGCAAGTGTGCCCTTCGCCGGCGGCACAAGGCCGAACAGGGAAGGGCCCGCCTGGGGCCAAACGGCGCCGGCGCGGGACTGCGGACGTGAGTTGCGCCGTCGGTCTGCCGGATGGCCTTGGCCGAGCTGCTGGGCCAGGCTCGACGTCGGTGATGAACGGACCCAACCCGGAGCCAAAACGGGCGCGAAACCGCTCACACGCTGGCTCACACGGTGACCTCGGAAACTGGACATGTCCCCCAAAGGGACCGGAAATATGGGGTCCGGAAACCCGACCACAACTGCAGCCCTCACCGCACCGATTACCCCGGAATCCGGCCCCAGCAACCAGTTTCATCACTCGCCCCAACAACCGGATTCATCAATCGCCCGAGGTGTTTTTCCATGGAATTTGCCGCCATCCTGCTCGTAGTACTCATGGTCTACGCAGCCGTCGCCACCATCGTCGCGGTCGTCCGCGACGGCCGGGGCCACACCCCGCTCGAGCCGTCCACACGCCCTTGGATGGCGGGTAACCTGCCCAGCGAAACGTATGCGTCGCTGCGGTCCCTGCGCTGACCGAATCCCAGCAGCCGCACGCCACGAACCGCAGACACGGCCCCCGTCTCCAACGCTGGAGGCGGGGGTCGTTCGCCGTCGTCGCAACCTAGTTTCCGCACCGTTTCCGGACAGTTGCGACGTTGATCCACGCCGCGGCTGTCCGTTTTCGCCGCGGTATTTCGGGCGCGATGCGGAAACCCGAGTGCAGGGCGGACCTTCCGCAGTACTTCCCGCAGTACAGCTGGACGATGTGTATAGACACCCGCAGTGACGCGGGAGCATCCTAAACGTGTGCGCGTTTCGGGAGGAGAGCGGCAACGGGGCGGGGAGCTTCCGCCTTGGCTGGGGGATTCCGAGGAAGCAGGCGGGCCACCGGAAGACGGGTCTCACTTTCCGGGCGTGCGGACACGATCGGCGAGGGAAGCTGGTACCAGATCATGGACGAAACATCCGATACGCGGCAAAGGCTGTCCTCCCGCATCGACGAGAAGCAGCAGGCCCTCCGTTCCTATCTCAGCAAGGAAAGACCCCGGCGCACCCGGCTGGCCAATATCAGCATCGTCGGCAGCGCACTAGCCGCGGCGCTCACGGCCGGCCCCGCCTTCGGAGGCACGGGGTTCACCGAATCGGTGGCGGCAATCTTCAACCTGAGCGACGACTCTCTTGTGTGGCGCGTGCTGTGCCTGTTCGCGGTGATCTTTTCCGTTGCCGCGGCGCTGGCCACAAATTTTGCCACGTCACGTTCGCTGGCAGACCGCGTGAGCGCGGCCGAGACCTGCAGCGCCCAGTTGGAGGGACTGCAGGTCGCGTTGAACTTCGGCCACATTGAGATCGACGAAGCCGTCAAGCTCTACCAGCAATACTCGACGCAGGTGGCGTTCGTGGAGGGACTGCCGGCGGGGTGAGGCTTTCTTCGCCCGGCTCCTCTACGGGCTTTTGTCGCGGCTCCTTGCGCCGCTCACTACAGCCGAACAACGTCGGGTTCGAGCCGTCGAGTAGGCCAGGAGTTGTCGTTGCTACCCAATTCCGTCGGGCGGCGGAGAATTAGGGGCATTCGGGCGATTGAGGATCAGATGAGGGAACTGCGAGGAAGAGCTCCAAGTCCCTGCTAGTCAAGTCCCGAAGGAGTCCCGGCGGGTTTGGCTAGTTTGGAGGCTTGCCGCTCAGTCCGCCTTGTAGTTGAACGTCAGCTCGGCCGGGGGAGGGCCCTGCAGCATCTCCGGGGTCAGGCCGTGGAGCTCCACAAGCTGCTCGCGGAACCACACGTCGTAGGGATCGTCCGACGTCGAGAGGGCCTGGAACGCCTTGCCCAGATCCTCGGCCTCGTGGAAGAGGCAGACGAAGTCCCCTTGTGGGGTCTGCATGAGGCTGGCAACCTCGCGGGTCATGCCCATGCGCTCGCGCGAGCGTTTGTGTTCTTCGGCCCGGGCCCCGCTCATCTCGGCGTCCAGTGCTTTCCACGCCTCCAGTTTCCCGGGCAGGATCGGTGCGAACCACGTTATGCATTCCATGACGAATGTCCTTCCACGCAACGGTTTCAGCACGGTGGCAATCCCATCGGTGCAGCTGGAATCTTAGTCTTGCGGCCGACGGCGGGACAGAGGCCGCGGGAAGCTCCACCGCTTGTGCCGGCAGGCTCAGCCGCTTGGAGCGGCAGGCTCACGCCCCGCGCTCAGCCAGCCAGGTCGGCGAGGATCTGTGCACCGGCCCTGGCCCCGGCGGCCCTGCGGAGGCGGTCGCCGATGTACGCCGCTGCCTTGCGGTGACTCTCGGACGCCAACAGGGCCGCGAGGGCGGCGCCGATCTGTTCCGGCGACGACGTGCGGTTCAGTAGCACGCCGGCGCCCGCCGTGCTGATGGCCTTGCCCACCATGTGCTGGTCCATCATGGGGTGCATCGGCAGGACCATCACCGGCAGGCCGTGGGCCAGCGCGCGCATGGACGTGGCGTGGCCGCCATGGCAAATGACCGCACTGCAGCCCGGCATGATCTCGTTGTGGTCGACGTAGCGGTGCGCCGAGGCGTTCATCGGCACGGACAGGCGTCCCGGATCCACCGCGGGGCCGGTTGTCACGACAAGTTCCACCGGCAGCCCGGCCGCCGCGTCCAGGGCCTTCTGCAACGCCTCTTGCTGCCCGGGAAACGCCGTGCTGCTCAGACTCACCAGGACGCGCGGAGGTTCGGGAGGCGGTCCGGCAGTCAAGACCCCTGACGACGGCGCCGCGGACGGGGGCCGTGCGGGAACCAGTTGCTCGGCAGACGTCGTCCCGGCACCGGCCACGAGGACGTCGTCTACTACGGCCCCGGACCACACCACCTTGTCCGGGTGGCTCTCCCAAGAGACCCTGTCCCAGGAGCCTGCCGGATCCAGGAGCGGGTCCGCGCAGACCAGTACCCGTTCCGCATGCCGCATCACGCGGCGCGGAGGCAGCCCCTTGAGCGAGAGTGCGGCGCCCATGGGGCCATGCCGGAACGGGCCGTCAAAGAACGCGAAGAAGCTGTGGACCAACACCACATGCCGCAGCCCGGCTTTGGCGGCGGCATCGATCGCGCCCAGGAGCAGGCAATCGATGACGACGACGTCGGTCGGCTCCCGTCGCGCCTCCGCCACAAGGTCCCGGCCGATGCCGGCGTCGCTGAATGCGGACAGCATGGCCGAGAACTGCCGGTGCGCGGGGGCCGGCACGGCGAGATCCAGCGGGGCCGCCTGCCGGTAGGGAATGAATTCCGCGCCGGTGGCCTCCACCGCCGTCGCCTGACGGGCGTGCCCGAGGAAGCGGACCCGGTGTCCCTGCCGCAACAGCTCGCGACCGATGCCCAGGGCGGGCGGGAGGTTGCCGCCGGCGTCGAGCGTGGCGAAGAGGAAGTTCGACAACTCTTCCTCCTTAAGCCTCAACCCGCTGGGGTTTCTTTAGGGTCCTGCGGTCCTGATTCCAGACAGCTCTGTTGCCCGGGTTCCTGCAGCGCTCCGCCGTGTCCTGCGGGAAGACAGCAATACCGGGTTCTCAGGGCACCGGTACTGCTGAATGCTAGCCGTTCGGGCGCGGCCGGGACAGGTGACGTGCCGGGAACCAGTCCTGTGGCGCCCTCAGGTGAGCAGAATGGGGTCCGCCGACCATCAACCCATGCTGGTCACGAGCTCCGCACTCCGGGCCCGGATCGCAGCAAGGCTGTCCGCCAGGCCGCAAAGGACTATGCCGGCGTCGGCCGCCTGCAGTGGTGACTCCGGTGTGTTCAGCCCGTCGGCCCGGAGGCTAACAAGCGACTCCACGAGCCGGAAGGCCAGGTCCCCGTTCTGGCTGGTGCCGGCCCACCCGGTCGCGGGGAGTTCCGCCCCCAGCCGCTGGTACAGGCCCCGGAGCTCCGTCCTGTCGGCCATGAAGCTGTGGAACCGCTGGCTGCGCGCCTCCGGCAGGTTGTAGAGCACCCCGAGGTTCCAGCGCGCAGTGCACAACTGGGTCCCGTCATAGAGCGCGACGGCGTGCAGTCGCGCCGCAGCCGCCACGGGACTACGGTCCCCGTCACCCAGGGCGCAGACTGTGCGGGCGAAGGCGAGACCACCGGCTACCGTGCCCGCCAGGAGGACCTCAAGGATGTCGTCCTTGTGGCTGAAGTGGTGGTAGAGCGACGACTGGCGGATCCCCACGGCCTCCGCGATGGAGCGGGTTGAAGTGTTGGCATACCCCTGCGTGGTGAAGAGTTCGGCGGCGGCGTCAAGGATTTCGTCACGGGCCGTGGCGCCGGGACGTGAAGGCTGTTGCTTGCGGGGGCGCCCCGGGCCGGTTGTTGTCACGGCATCATTCTTGCACCCCTGCGGAGCCCTGCTCTTGCACCCCTGCGGGGCCCGCGGTGCGGCCCAAAACCCGGTGAGATTCGGGAAACACCGCGGAAATATTCCGTCAATCCACCTTTTACACGGGCGAAACGAGTTCGGGATGTCCGGCTGGAAAACTATCAAGTGACCGGTATTCCGCAGCGTTGGGCCCAGTGCTGCATTTGCCGGAACGCATCAACCCCAACGCCGTTCCAGCCCCGGAGATTCCGATGACATCCACAGTTCTTCCCTCATCCGCGCAGACGGATGACGCAGACCTCACGTCGCTTGGCTACGAGCCGTCCCTGCACCGCAAGCTGGGCCGATATGCCTCTTTCGCGGCAGGCTTTTCCTTCGTGTCCATCCTGACCACCATCTTCCAGCTCTTCGCGTTCGGCTACTCCTTTGCCGGCCCGGCCTTCTTCTGGACCTGGCCGGTTGTGCTGATCGGCCAGCTGCTGGTGGCCCTGAATTTCGCGGAGCTCGCAGCACGCTACCCGCTCTCCGGGGCGGTCTACCAGTGGGCCCGCCGCGTCGGCGGTGAAACGGTGGGGTGGTTCGCCGGCTGGTTCATGGCCCTGGCACAGGTGGTCACCGCCGCCGCCGCGGCCATCGCCATGCAGGTGGTGCTGCCCCAGCTCTGGGATGGATTCCAGCTGGTGGGAGGCGACCCGGCCCTGAACACCACCACCGGCGCCGCGAACGCCGTCGTCCTCGGGGCCATCCTGCTGGTGGTCACCACGGTGATCAACTCCCTGGGCGTCAAACTGATGTCCCACGTGAACTCGGTGGGCGTGACATGCGAAATCGTCGGCGTCGCCGCCGTGATCCTGGCGCTCATCACCGCCGCTCAGCGCGGACCCGACGTCGTGATGGACACCACCGTCCTGGCCGGATCCGACCTCGGCGCGGTAGGCGCGTTCATGGTCTCGGGCCTGATGGCCGCCTACGTCATGGTGGGCTTCAACTCGGCCGGTGAGCTCTCCGAGGAGACCAAGTCCCCGCGGCAGACGGCACCCCGGACCATCCTTTCCGCCCTGATCATCTCCGGCATCGGCGGGGCGCTCATGATCATCACGGCGCTGATGGCCGCGCCCAGCCTCGACGACGGCCGGCTCGCCACCGAGGGCCTGCCCTACGTGCTGACCGCCGTCCTGGGCACCTTCTGGGGCAAAGTGCTCCTGGTCGACGTGGCCGTGGCCATCTTCGTCTGCACCCTCGCCATCCAGACCGCCGGGTCCCGCCTGGTGTTCTCCATGGCCCGCGACGGCAAACTCCCCGCCTCCGCCCTGCTCTCCTCCGTGCACCCGACCCGCGGCACCCCGATGTGGCCCTCCATCGCCATCGGCGCACTGGCCGTGGGCGTGCTGGCCATCAACGTCGGCAACGCCGCCCTCTTCACCACGCTCTGCAGCGTCTGCATCGTCATGGTCTACGTGGCGTACCTCCTGGTCACCGTGCCGCAGCTCCTCAACCGCCTCCGCGGCGACTGGGACCGGGTGGGCCAGACCATGCCGGCAGGGCTGTTCTCCCTGGGACGCTGGGGCCTGCCCGTCAACATCCTCGCGGTGCTCTACGGCGCCGTCATGGTGGTCAACCTCGCCTGGCCGCGGCCCGAGGTGTACGACCCCTCCGGAGAAAACGGAATCCTCCTCTATTCCGCCCCGCTCATGGTGGGCATCGTGCTCCTGCTCGGCCTCGGGATCCGGCGCACCAGCGCCCGGTCCGCGAGCCGCAGCGAAGACCCCGCCGACGCCTGACCGCGCAACGCCTGACTCCCAGGCCGCCTGACTGTCTGCCCGCGCCACTCAACGCCCCACTCCAGGATTGACATGACACACACCACCGAAACACCAGCCACCGCCACATCCACCACTTCAGGCGCCCGCGCGCACGCCCGGGAACAGCACGGCCGCACCGCGGACACCATGCGGCACGTCCCGGCCGCCTCCGCCCCGGCGCGGTACACCGCCGGCCTGCCCGAGGCCGCCAAGGAACGCCTGAGCTGGGCCGAATCCGTGGCCTTCGGCCGCTACACCGCCCTGCCGCTGGCCCGCGGAACCCGGATCCGGCTCACGGACACCGACGGCGACGCCTGCGTCCAGGTCCTGCTCTACCGGAGCGGGGCTCTGCACGAACGGCTCAACGTGGCGGACACCGTCAAGGTCCCGTGGCAGGCGTACCCCACGGCGGGACACCCGCTGCTCTCCGACGCCGGCCGGCTGATGGCCACGATCGTGGCCGATACCTCCGCCCGCCACGATGCCCTGACCGGCACCACCACGCTGGCCGGGAACACTGCCCGCTACGGCGCCGGGACCGCCCACAGCAGCTCGCCCGCCGGGCGGGAACTCCTGACCCTGGCCGCACTGAAGCAGGGGCTGGGCGCACGGGACGTGGCGCCGTCGCTCTCCCTGTTCAAGGGCATCGGGGTTGACCCGGACGGCAGCATCCGGTTCGCCGGTACCGCCGGCGCCGGTGCCGCCGTCGACATCCTCTTGCACATGGACGCCGTGGTGCTCCTGGCGAATACCGCCCACCCCCTGGACCCCCGGCCGGACTTCAGCGGAACCGCCGTCGACGTCGTCGCCTGGCACGCCTCGGACGACCTCGGCCTGCTCGCGGAGGGCCTCCTGACCGGACCACTGTCCCCCGAACACCGGCAGGCCCTGAACAACACCGACCACGACCTCATGGCAAGGAACGCACGATGAACACCGCCACTGAAACCCTGAAACCCCCGGCCGCCACCGCCAGCGAAACAGCGCTCGCGGACGGCGCCGTCATCCTGGATGAATACGTCGAAGCCCGCGGTCCCTGGTCCGCCGTCGTGTGCGCCGGGGACGTCCTGACCATCGTAGATCTGGAAGGCAACCAGGCGGTGGACTGCCTGCTCTACGCGGCAGACGACACGGACGTGCGGTACTCCGCCGCCGTCACCCTCGCCGCGCAGCGCTCCATCGTGCTGACCACCGGCTCCGTGCTCCGCTCCGACGCCGGCCTGCCGCTCATGACCGTGGTGGCGGACGAAGTCGGCGTGCACGACACCATCGGCGGAGCCTGCTCGCAGGAATCCAACACGCTGCGATACGGGCAGCACACCCGCGAACAGCACGCCTGCGTGGAGAACTTCCTGATCGAGGGGTCCCGCTGGGGGCTGGGGAAGCGTGACCTGGTCTCCAACATCAACTGGTTCATGAACGTTCCGGTGGACCCCGACGGAGCCCTCGGGATCGTGGACGGCCTTTCCGCCCCGGGCAAGCGGGTGGCCCTCCGGGCCGAGGTGGACACCCTGGTGCTGGTCTCCAACTGCCCGCAGATCAACAATCCGTGCAACGGCTTCAACCCCACGCCCGTCCGCATGATCGTCACCCGCCCGGAGGCTGCCCTGTGAACCGCTTCGACACCCTGCTGATCGCCAACCGCGGCGAAATCGCCTGCCGCATCATCGAATCCGCCCGGAAAATCGGGTTGCGCACCGTGGCCGTGTACTCCGAAGCCGACCGGGGCGCCCGCCACGTCAGGCTGGCGGATGAGGCCGTGCTCCTGGGCCCGGCCCCCGCCAAGGAGTCCTACCTCAAGGTCGAGGCCCTGCTGGCGGCGGCCGCGGGCACGGGTGCCGGCGCCATCCACCCCGGCTACGGCTTCCTCTCGGAGGACGCCGGCTTCGCGGAGGCCGTGGAGGCCGCCGGGCTGGTCTTCGTGGGACCCACCCCGGAACAACTCCGGATCTTCGGCACCAAACACACTGCACGGGACGCCGCGCGGGCCGCCGGCGTGCCCATGATCGCCGGATCCGGCCTGCTCCCGGACGTGGACGCGGCCGTGCTTGCCTCCCGCGACATCGGGTTCCCGCTCATGCTCAAGGCCACGGGCGGTGGCGGCGGCATCGGCATGACCGTGTGCCGCACCCAGGATGAGCTCACCGAGAGCTACCCTCGGGTGGCGCGGCTGGCCGGCGCGAGCTTCAGCACCGCCGGCGTCTTCGCCGAGCGCTACGTCGAGCACGCCCGGCACGTGGAGGTGCAGATTTTCGGCGACGGCGACGGCAGGGTAGTCAGCCTGGGCGACCGTGACTGCTCGCTGCAGCGCCGGCACCAGAAGGTGTTGGAGGAGGCGCCCGCCCCGGATCTGCCCGACGCGCTCCGCGACGAACTGCACCGTAGCTCGCGGGCGCTCTGCGGATCGCTGGACTACCGCTCGGCCGGGACCGTTGAGTTCGTCTACGACCCGGCCCGCCAGGAAGCGTCCTTCCTGGAGGTCAACGCCCGGCTTCAGGTCGAACACCCCGTCACCGAGGCCGTCACCGGCGTCGACCTTGTGGAATGGATGCTCCGGCTGGCCCAGGGCGGGACTGAGGCCGCCGGCGTGCTGGCCGGGCGCCCGGACAGCATTCCCGTCTCCGGCTACGCCGTCGAAGCCCGGCTCTATGCCGAGGACCCGGCCCGCAACTTCCAGCCGAGTTCCGGAACCGTCACCAACGCCGCCTACCCCGGAACTGACGGCGTGCGCGTGGACGCCTGGGTGGAAACCGGCAGCGAGGTCTCCACCAACTACGATCCCCTCCTGGCCAAGATCATCACCACCGGCACGGACCGGAACCAGGCCTTCGACCGGCTCGGCGCCGCGCTGAAGGCCACCCGGATCGACGGTATCGAGACCAACCTCGGGATGCTCCGGGCCGTGACCGGCCTAGACGTGGTCCGCGACGCCACCCACTCCACCGGCACCCTGAACGACCTCGGCGACCCGGAACCCCGGATCACCGTGGAGCGGCCCGGCCTGCAGACCTCCGTCCAGGACTGGCCCGGCCGGGCCGGGCTGTGGCAGGTGGGCGTGCCGCCTAGCGGCCCGATGGATGACCTGTCCTTCCGGCTGGGCAACCAGGCACTCGGCAACCCCGAAGGCGCACCCGGGCTCGAGTTCACCATGACCGGCCCCTGCCTGCACTTCACCCATGCGACGACGGTGTGCATCGCCGGCGCCGACACCACGCTCACCGTGAACGGCGCGAACGTGCCCGCCTGGGAACCGGTGACGGTGCCCGCAGGAGGCACTCTCGACGTCGGCACCGCCGAAGGGTCCGGGCTCCGCGGCTACATCCTGTTCCAGGGCGGACTTGACGTGCCGCAATACCTGGGCAGCGCGTCCACCTTCACCCTGGGCCAGTTCGGCGGCCACGGCGGCCGCGTCCTCCGGTCCGGGGATGTGCTCCGCGCCGTGGCCCCGGAGACTGCCACGGTGGCTGCCGCGGACCCTGCCGCGGACCCTGCCGCGGAGGATCCGTCGCCGGCAGCGCCTGGCCAGGCCGGTCCCGTTCCGCCGGACAGCAGGCCGATGCTGACCTCCGCGTGGGAACTGACGGTCGTGGAGGGCCCGCATGGCGCCCCCGAGTTCTTCCAGCGCGAGGACATCGAGGACCTCTACGCCGCTCGCTACGAAGTGCACTTCAACTCCGCCCGCACCGGCGTCCGCCTCATCGGGCCTAAACCGCGGTGGGCCCGCAGCGACGGCGGCGAGGCGGGACTGCACCCGTCGAACATCCACGACACCGCCTATTCGGTGGGCGCCCTGGACTTCACCGGCGACACCCCCATCCTGCTCGGCCCGGACGGTCCCAGCCTCGGCGGCTTCGTCTGCCCTGTGACGGTGGTGACGGCCGACCGCTGGAAGCTCGGCCAGCTCCGTCCTGGCGACACCGTCCGATTCGTGCCGGTGGAGGCCCGCCAGGCACCGTCGGCCAAGGACCTGGGATCGGGGCGGCAGCTGGTGCTGCCGGGCGACGCCGGCTGGTCCCGTTCCACAGCCGGTGCCGGCGTCTTGAAATCTGGCACGGCCCTGCCGTCCGCCGGTATCCGCCGGGGAGACGGCGACGACGGCGTGCTGGGCCGGGTGCCGGAAGGGCCCGGACGGCCCGCGGTCACCTACCGCCGCTCCGGCGATGACAACCTGCTGGTGGAATACGGCGACATGGTGCTCGATCTCAGTCTGCGGGCCCGCGTGCACGCCCTGCACCAGCACCTCGAAGAGCTGCGCATGCCGGGGATCGTGGACCTCACACCCGGGATCCGGTCCCTGCAGATCAAGATCGACCCGACGGTGCTCCCGGCCCCGCGCCTCCTGGGCCTGGTGCAGGACATCGAAGCCGCCCTCCCGGCGAGTTCAGAGCTGGTGGTGCCCAGCCGAACCGTCCGCCTGCCGTTGTCCTGGGACGATCCGGCCACCCGCGAAGCGATCCAGCGCTACATGGCCGGCGTCCGGGACGACGCCCCCTGGTGCCCGTGGAACATCGAGTTCATCCGGCGCATCAACGGCCTGGAGTCCGTGAACGATGTCTTCGACACGGTCTTCAACGCCGAATACCTCGTCCTGGGCCTGGGCGACGTGTACCTGGGCGCCCCGGTGGCCACACCCCTCGATCCCCGCCACCGCCTAGTCACCACCAAGTACAACCCGGCCCGGACCTGGACGCCGGAAAATGCCGTGGGAATCGGCGGAGCCTACATGTGCATCTACGGCATGGAAGGGCCAGGCGGGTACCAGTTCGTGGGCCGGACCACCCAGGTGTGGTCCCGCTACGCCGATTCCGCGCCGTTCGAACCGGGTTCGCCTTGGCTCCTGCGGTTCTTCGACCGCATCTCCTGGTACCCGGTCAGCCCGGAAGAGCTGCTGGACCTGCGGGCGGACATGGCCGCGGGCAGGGGACGCGGCGTCGAAATCGAAGACGGCACTTTTTCCCTTGCCGACCATGAGGACTTCCTCGCCAGGAACAGCGAGTCCATCGCTGTGTTCCGCGAGCAGCAGGCGGCGGCCTTCGCCGTCGAACGTCAGGCCTGGGCCGACGCCGGCGAGTTCGACCGCGCGGACGCGGCAGCCGCCGTCGTCCCGGAGCCTGAAGAGCTGGTGGTCCCCGACGGCGGCACCCTTGTCTCCGCGCCGTTCGCCGCCAGCGTGTGGAAGGTGGATGTCACCGCGGGGGACCACGTGGTGAGGGGCCAGCCGCTGGTGTCGCTGGAGGCGATGAAGATGGAAACGGTGCTGGCCGCCCCGTGCGACGGTGTGGTCCAGCAGGTGCTGCCGGTGGCTGGATCCCAGGTAGTGGGCGGCGAAGCCCTGGTGGTTCTCGGGCTGCCTGTGGAGACCTCCGCGGAGGAACTAATCAAGGAACTGGACGCCAAGGAACTGGAAGAGGCCACAGTATGAGGACGACGTTTGAAGGACCGAGTGCGACCGCCCGGGTGCGGGCGGCGCTGGCCGCCATCGAAGCCTCCGGCCGGCCGGAAATCTGGATCACCGTGCGGGGCGCGGACGAACTGCTGGCCGAGGCGGCGGCCGTTGATGACGCGGTGGCCGCGGGCGAGGTGCTGCCCCTGGCCGGGCTGCTCCTTGCCGTGAAGAACAACGTCGACGTGGCAGGGATTGACACTACCGCGGCGTGCCCCGGCTTCGCCTACACCCCGGCGCGGGACGCGGAGGCGGTGGCCCGGCTGCGGGCGGCGGGCGCGGTGGTTGTGGGGGCAACAAACCTGGACCAGTTTGCCACCGGGCTGGTGGGAACACGCAGCCCGCACGGGGCGGTCCGCGATGCGCGGCGCCCGGACCGTATCTCCGGCGGCTCCAGCTCGGGATCCGCCGTGGCCGTGGCCCTGGGGCTGGCGGACATCGCCATCGGCACGGACACCGCGGGATCGGGGCGCGTCCCCGCCGGGCTCCAGGGGATCGTCGGCATCAAAGCCACGCTGGACGTGGTGTCCACCGCCGGGGTAGTGCCGGCGTGCCGCTCTTGGGACGCCGTGACGATTTTCGCAAGGGACCTGGGCTCGGCTGAGTTGGCCATGGGGATTATGGCCGGGGGGTCTCGCCCGTGGCCCGCCGATGTCCGGCTCGCGGCGCCCGACCGGCCGCGCGTCGCCTATCCGTCCAGCCTTCCGGAACTCCCGCAGACGTGGGCGGCTGAATTCGGCCGACAGATCGCCAGGCTTCACGCCGCTGGCGTGGACGCCGAGCCGATCGAGTTCGAGGTCTTCCTGCGGGCCGCGCGTCTGCTGTACGACGGCGGGCTCGTCGCCGAACGCTACGCGGCCGTCGGGGCCTTCGTTGACGCCGCCGGCGACACTGCAGAAAATCCTGCGGGGCTGGATCCGACGGTCGCCGGAATCGTCCGCCGCGCCGGCCAAGTGCCGGCACCCAGCTATGTTGCGGACACCGCCCGGCTGGACGGACTGAAGCGGCAGGCGATGGCGCTCCTGGAAGGATTCGATGCCTTGGTGGTCCCCACCGCGCCGTTCCACCCGAGCCTGGCGGACGTCGCGGCCGACCCTGTGGGCGTGAACTCGCGCATGGGCACCTACACGAATTTCTGCAACCTGTTCGATCTGTGTGCCGTTGCCGTACCCGCGGGAGAGGTGGAGGGAGCCCAGTTCGGGCTCACCGTTGTGGGTCGCACGTTCGACGACGCCGTGGTGGCCGACATCGCCCGCACGATTGAGACCGCATCGCCGCCCCCGACGCTGTTCGCGGCCGGGGCCGCTCCTTCCCGGCAGTTGCCCGCGGGAAAGCCGTGGCCCGTCCGTGCCGGCGCGTCCTCGGTACCCCTGGTTGTGGTGGGGGCGCACCGCAAGGGCCAGCCGCTGGCGCACCAACTCGAAACCCTGGGAGCCTCCTGGGCCGGGCACGTACGCACGGCCGCACGCTACCGAATGGTCTCGCTGGACACCCAGCCACCCAAACCCGGCGTGTACCGCTCGGAGGACGGGGCGGAACTGGTGGCCGAGCGCTGGCTTCTCTCCGAAGCGGCGCTGGGTCAATTCCTGGCGGCGTTGCCCGAGCCGATGCTTCTTGGCTCCGTACGCCTGAGCGACGGGTCCAGCGCCGTCGGCTTTGCCTGCGACGCGGTCGCCGCCAAGAACGGCACGGACATCACCAGGTACGGCGACTGGCTGGTTGCGATGGCCGCCTCTCCGGCCGGGCAGGCGGATCCGGACTTGGAAGTGCTTGGTGAGGGACCGCGCGGTCAGGAACCCCGGGGGGACAGATCGCGAAGTCAGGGATCGCGCGGCACCCTCGCCGACGTGCTGCTGACCGGGTTCACACGAGGGATGCAGCCGGGTACCGAAAGGAGGTAACCGTGAGTCGGCACTTGGCCAGATTCACGGGGCAGGCTTCATGGGGCCGCCCGGGGGAGTGCCTCCCGGGGGCCGGCCCGGCGGAGGTCTGCACGGCCGGCTGGTCCTGACTTTCCGGGTCTTCGAGCCCGTCGCAATATCGATCGAAAGGAACGGAAGTGCTGAACGTTAGGACATGGTGGGCCGCGATGCGCGCTACGTCAGCCCCGCGTCCCGCAGGGGAGGTGACGGCCTCCACCCGTGACGCGGAACTGCAGTATTGCTGGCTGCTGCCGGGAGACGTCACGTATTCCGCAGTTCCGTCAACACCCGAGGCTTAAGCAGCCCTGGAGCGACGCGTCGGGCAGCCGCTGCCCGACGCTATCGTGGCGCCGGGCACGGAGTAGGTGACGCAGGCCATAGGGGCAAGGCTTGGTCTTTGGGGTTTTGGAAGGGCCGGTGATGCGGCCGGATTCCGCGTGGATCCGGGGAATATGACGCCAGGGGACACCTTTGCGAGCCGATTTGTGCAGGGTCCTCCCGGCGTGTAAAGTGATTCGAGTCGCCGCCGCTGATGCGGAAAGAAAGCGACCGACCCCCTTCTAAACAGCCTGAAAATGGTTCGCAAATTAGCGTGCCGAATAAGGGTGGGGACCTTCTCGAGAGAATGTAGATCGCAGAAATGCGAATTTGCAAACGCTCCCGAGATCGGGTAAGTTTGAAAAGTTGCTCCGGAGCGATCCGCGACTGTTTGTTGGTTGTGGTGGTGCCGGGTGTGTCTGTTGTTTGAGAACTCAATAGTGTGCCA
>NZ_BAAAQB010000027.1:0-2905 GCF_039531445.1 Arthrobacter humicola
CCGGGGCCTTCTGTTTCACAGCGTCCGTGGGTTGCCATTAGCGGCTCCCGTGGCCTGCGCGGCCCTGTCGGGGGTGCAATGGTAGTGACTCTTCTATATCTGTCAAGGTGTCGCGGATTGGGCATGGAGGGTATTCAGCGCACGGTAGAGGTGTCGGGCCAGGTAGCGTTTGAGGCATCGTCGGATCTCCCGTTTGGTGCGGCCCTCTGCTAATCGGCGCTCGACGTATGCACGCGTGTCGGGGTCGTGGGTCATTCTCACGATCGTTGCCATGTGGAGGGCCTGGTTGAGGCGGCGGTCGCCGCCGCGGTTGAGCCGGTGCCGGACCGTGTTTCCTGACGAAGCAGGGATGGGATTCACCCCTGCAAGGGCGGCGAAGGCCGCCTCTGACCGGACTCGCCCGGGATGCGACCATGCAGTGATCACCACCGCTGCGGTAAGAGGGCCGATTCCGGTCTTCTCCAAGAGCGGCGCGGCCATGCTGCTTTGGATAAGCTCATTCAGCCGAACCTGATTGGCTTTCAATTCGCCATCCAGTGCGATGATTCGTTTGGCGAGACGGACAGCTTCTTCCCGGGCAATGGTCAATGCAATGTCCTCATCACGGGGCCGCCATCGGGAGATCTCTCCGATCTGGGCGGCCGCCAGCGCCGTTCGAGCGTCAATTCCCAGATCCGCGGCCCTCACGAGCGCGGTGAGTGCGTTGACAGTCGCGGTCCGTTCACCCGTCATCTGATCGCGCGCGGACACCAGAAACCGCAGCGCGGCCCGGATCCCGGCGTTCTCACGCGGATGACGAAGCGATCTGAGATCCACGGACAACGCGGCAAGAGCGATTGCACGAGCGTCGAACGGATCCGATTTTCCTTTCCCGTGCCTGTTTCGCGCGTTCATTCGTGGCGCTTCGACCACTTGATAGCCGGCCGCGGCGACGGCGTCAGCCAGCCGGGCACCATAGGTCCCGATTCCTTCAACGGCCCATAACACTTCCGTTTCGCCGCTGGTTTGGCGCCCGGCCCAAGCAAGGGCACGGCTCATACCTGCGTTTGTAGCGGGGAACTGCTCGCAGGCGGTCTGCTCGCCGGTAGACGCGACGAGTATGGCAAAGGTATGGGTTCGGGCATGGGTGTCCACGCCAATGACGAACTGGTGCGTATGGGCGACAATGGCCATCGCGGTCGTGTTCCTTCCTCAAATGCGGACAATGAGCGGTCGTCGCTCGGCCGGCGTCGATCTGGGAAGGTGACACTTCAAGGCAGGACTGTGATGGGCCACGGCCCGGTGGGTCGGGCAATCTTCTAATCAGGCCATAGAGGCGGACCACAGGTCGGTGTCGGCCGTTTGCCCCAAGCCGGACAAATCACTTCAAAGGCCCGCGTGGGGCCAGCCACATGTCGGGTCACAACGAGGAACAGACGACCAACACCAACCCTGCCAGCCAGTCCCGGACCAGCCACTGCAAGACTCACAGCCACATGTGAAGTTGGGAGGTCCCGGCTATGTTCGAGCATACTTTCATCGGTCTGGATGTTCACGCGGTCAACGTCGTTGGCCATGCGCTGAACCCGGACACCGGCGAAATCACACGACACACGATGACCGCCGATCCGGCCGTGGTGCTGGAGTGGGTCCGCCGGTTCGAGCCGCCGGTCAAGGTCGTCTACGAATCGGGCCCCACAGGGTTTGTCCTGGCCCGCCACCTGCGGGCCGCGGGGATCGACTGCGTCGTCACGGCGTCCTCGAAACTGTTGCGCGCCCCCGGGGACCGGGTGAAAACCGACCGGCGGGACGCCCGGGTGCTGGCCGAAATGCTCGCGGTCGGCTCGGTCACCGAGGTGCGCATCCCGGACCCTGACGAAGAAGCGCTGCGGGATTTGTCCCGGCTGCGCTCCGGCGCGGCCAAGGACCTCGCGCACGCCCGCCAGCACGTGAACGCCATCCTGCTGCGCCACGGCATCCGCTACCCTAAAGACACCCGGTGGACGAAGGAACACCGTCTGTGGCTGCACCGACAGCACTTTGACGAACCCGCCCTCCAGTTCAGCTATCAGGCCGATGTCGAACAGGCCGAACTGCTGGCCGCCCACCTGGCACGGATCGACAAGCAGGTCACCGCCACGGCCGCTGCGTGCCGCTACACCCCGGTCATTGACGCGCTGATGTGTCTGCGCGGCATCCAGATCACGACCGCGTACGGCCTCGCCGTGGAGATCGGCGACTGGAACCGGTTCACCGGCTCAACCATCGGCTCCTATCTCGGCCTGGTCCCCAGCGAGCAATCCTCCGGCCAGTCCCGGCACCAGGGCCCGATCACCAAGGCAGGGAACACCTACGCCCGCAAACTCCTCATCGAGGCCGCCTGGCAGCACCGGCGCCCCTATGCCCGGCCCGGGGAACGGCTGCTGCGCCAACTTGACCTCGTCGCCCCGGCGACACGCATCCGCGCCCTGGAAGGAAATCACCGGCTGCACCGCAAGTGGGAGCACTTCGATGAGCGCGACAAGATGCCGGTCAAGGCCAACACTGCGGTCGCCCGCGAGCTCGCCGGCTGGTGCTGGTCACTGGCAGCCCCGCTCCAGCGAGGAGAACGCATGAACGCGGCCTGAACCCATGAACGTGCCACCGGGACGGCGTGGACGTGTGATGGCAGCACCAGGAGCTAACCCGGGAGAGTTCTATGAGCAGACGGCCCGGCCCCGTCGACGCTCGATCCTAGACACCGAAACGCTCCAGCCGAACAATCGTCATGCGGTAGCCAACCCGCGAATATCAGTCTGACACTGCAGTCGACAACGACCCGCCAACACCCTTCACCACGGACCGGCAGGCACCAGATGAGCGGCCCCGGAACCAAATCCCAGGAGCCGCTCATCTATGCCTCTTGACAACCAGAACTACATATCAG
>NZ_BAAAQB010000028.1:0-2936 GCF_039531445.1 Arthrobacter humicola
GGCCGCCTCCGGTTCCCAGCATTTCCGCTGGTCTCCCTCGCGGCGACTTAGAAAACAATACACCCACCACGCCCCCACCGCAAACCCACCCCCACAGCACGGTCCTCGGGGTGTCTGGCCCGGAAATCCGGGGCGAAACGGGGCATGGAGCCCGAAAGTAGCGACCCGGCATCGTTCTTCAGTTCTGTACCCTCCATCACATCCTGACGCAACGCCGGATACCATCGGAGGGTGAGGGCATACCGCCGGCGCAGGAGACGAGCCTTTCTCCATCGGCGTGCCTCCCGGACGGCCACCAAACGCCAGCCGACCGTCACCGGCCTGTCACAGGGCGAGGTGGCCACGCGGGTCGAGCACGGGCTGACAAACCGCGTCCCGGACACCACCAGCCGGAGCCTGTGGCAGATCTTCCGGGCCAACGTCTTCACGCTCTTCAATGCAATCGTCGGGACGAGCTTCCTGCTGCTACTGCTCTTGGGACAATGGCAAGACGCACTGTTCGGCCTCGCCGCCGTTAGCAACGCCGTGATCGGCGTTGTCGAGGAATACAGGGCGAAGAAGTCCTTGGACCGGTTGGCTGTTCTCAACGCCCCGCTGGCAAGGGTGTTGCGCGAGGGTCAGATCCACGACATCGCCACGGCCGACGTCGTGAAGGACGACGTCCTGGTGTTGCGGGCCGGGGACCAGGTCACTGCCGACGCCGCAGTACTCGAGTCGTCCGGCCTCGAGGTGGACGAATCGCTCCTCACGGGCGAAGCAGACCCCGTGGACAAGGACGCGGGGACGGAAGTGCTCTCCGGATCGATCGTCGTGGCCGGCCACGGCACTGCCCGGGTTGTCCGGGTAGGGGCGGAGTCGTTCGCGAGCCGGCTGACGGTCGATGCGCGTCGCTTCTCGCTGGTGAACTCCGAGATCCGCAACAGCCTTAACCGCGTACTGCGCTGGATTGCCTGGATCCTGCTGCCGGTGGCCATCCTCGTGATCAACGGCGAGATCCAGGCTCGCGGCGGCTGGCAGACCGCCTATTCCACCGGTGCCTGGACGCCGGCTCTGGTGGGCCTCATTGCCAGCATGATCGCGATCGTCCCGCTGGGACTCGTACTGCTCACGAGCGTGGCTTTCGCCGTGGGCGGGCTCCGGCTGGCCGGTCACAATGTGCTGATCCAGGAGCTCGCCGCTGTCGAGGGACTGGCACGCGTAGACGTACTGTGCATGGACAAGACCGGAACCCTCACAGAGGGAGGGCTGGTCTTCGATGCCGTCCACCCGTTGGCGCCGCAACCGGGATGGGAGCAAGCCCTGGCATGGTTTGGCGCAGAGCCCGAGGCAAACGCCACGGCACGCTGCCTGAGTACGGCTTTTGAGTACGACGGCGGCCTGCAGCCGGTGCGGTCAGTGCCGTTTTCCTCCGCCCGGAAGTGGAGCGGAGTCAGCTTCAACGGGCGCACGCGTGCGGCGCGCACCTGGATTCTCGGAGCGCCGGAGATGATGCTTGTGCAGGGGGAGGAGTCGCCCGGACTTGAGACGTCCCCGGTCTCTGCTCCCGACGGCGCCGTCCCGCCCCAGAGCAACGAGCCCAGCCGGGGCGACATCTTGCGTCAGGCCGGCGAACTGGCTGAGACAGGGCTGCGGACTCTGCTTCTGGCCCGCGCTGATCAGTTGCCGAGCAATGGGAAGTTGGAGGAGCTGCCGGGGTCCCTCCATCCTGTGGCCCTGCTGACGTTCCGGGAACAGCCCCGCGCCGATGCCCGGGAGACCCTCAAGTTCTTCCGCGACGAGGGCGTCGGTTTGAAGATCATCTCCGGCGATGATCCCCGGACCGTTGCCGCCATTGCGCGCCGGATTGGCCTGGAGGTCACGGAGGGCTTCGACGCACGCTCACTCCCCGAGGATCCGTTGCACCTGGAGGAAGTGATGGAGGCGAACATGGTTTTTGGTCGGGTGACTCCGGCCCAGAAGAGGGCTATGGTCGAGGCGCTGCAACGCCGGGGACACACCGTGGCAATGACCGGCGACGGCGTCAACGATGCCCTTGCGCTGAAGACAGCCGACCTTGGCATCGCCATGGACTCCGCGGCGCCCGCAACAAAGGCCGTGGCGCGTCTGGTGTTGCTCGACGGCCGCTTCGACCGACTTCCCGGGGTCCTTGCTGAAGGCCGGCAGGTGATCGCCAATATCGAACGCGTCTCGAGCCTCTTCCTGAGCAAGACCGTCTACGCGACGGCTATCGCAGTGACGTTCGGGCTCCTGGACTGGAAGTTCCCCTTCCTTCCCCGCCAGCTGTCCTTCACTGACGGCCTGACAATCGGAATCCCGGCGTTCTTTTTGGCGCTCATGCCGAACCCGCGCCGCTACCAGCCTGGATTCCTGCGCCGGGCCCTCTGGTTCTCCGTGCCGGCAGGACTTATCGTGACGGCCTCGCTGCTCACGCTCAATGCCCTGGCGCCGCTGTCCGCCACGGCGACGCCAGAACAAGTCAGCAGCGCCTCGGTGCTGACGCTGTCCATCGTTGGGCTGTGGATCCTCTCGGCTGTGTCCCGGCCCCTCAATGCAGGGCGTCTTGCTGTGGTGGTGGCCATGAGCGCCTCCTTGGTGGCCCTGCTCAACCTGCCGCTCGCGCAAGAGTTCTTCCTGCTCTCACGGCCTCCGGGCGGGTTGTTGCTCGCGGCGGTGGCATGCGGGGCCGCCGGGGGCCTCGGAGTCGAGGTTCTGGCCCGGGTCCACGCCCGCGCCTTCCCGGTGCAGGGGCTGGGCCGGAAGTGAAGAAGGATCCCGCCCGCGGACGTTCCACAGGTGGGGGAGGTCCCCCGGGGGTGTGCCGGTGGAGCCGGGGCTTTCCCCGGAGTCTGCTGGGAGTTTACCGAAACTGGTGCGGGTTCTAAATCGAAATTGATGTGGGTGTTAAATGCGGGAGGACCCCCAACCTGTGGTTGGGG
>NZ_BAAAQB010000029.1:0-46155 GCF_039531445.1 Arthrobacter humicola
GACGCCGCAACTCAGGCGAGTTGCGGCGTCGGCGTTTAGTGCTCGGCGTTATCGGAAGAGGCTAGACGACCGCCTTGGCTTCCTCAATGAGGGACGAGACGGGGGCGAAGAGCGGGTGGCCCGGCGCCAGGCCCGTGATCTTCTCCGTGGCCTCGTCGGGCGTGGATGCGGACAGGATTTTCGCCAGCTCCACGGCCTCGGCGTCCGCCGGATCGTTGAAGCGCAGGGCCGAGGCGATCGCCCCGAGCAGTGCCTCCGGGACAATCCCGCGTTCGGCCAGCTCGGCGGCGGGGCCGATGAAGCGTTCGTGCCGGCCGAGTTTGCGCAGCGGGGCGCGGCCCACCCGAGTGACAGTGTCCGGCAAGTGCGGGTTGGAGAAGCGGCCCAGAATTTTCTCCACATAGGCCTCCTGCTCCTCGCGGTTGAAGCCGTGCTTGGCCACCAGGAGCTCCTTTGTTTCGTCCAGGACGGCGCGGACGTCTGCCGCGACGTCCTGATCGGCCATGGCCTCGGAAATCTTGCCCAGGCCCGCTTCGAAACCGAAGTAGGCCGCCGCCGCGTGGCCGGTGTTCACCGTGAACAGCTTCCGCTCGATGTAGGGTTCGAGGTCGTCAACGAAGGTCGCTCCCGGAATGACCGGCTCTTTCCCGGCGAACGGGGTACGGTCGATCACCCACTCGTAGAACGTCTCCACCGTGACGTCAAGGCCCTGGCCGGCCTCCTGGTTGGGCACAATCCGGTCCACCGCCGTGTTGGCGAACACCGCGGCAGCGTCCAGGGATCCGGCGGCCGGATCCCACTGGGCCGCGACTTCGGATTTCAGGATGTCGGTCGCATTGATGGCGTTCTCGCACGCCATCACCTGCAGCGGCCCCAACCCGGCCGCGCGGGCTGCGATCCCCTTGGCGATCACGGGCGCCACGAACTTCAGGATGTGCGGCCCCACGGCGGTGGTGACGATGTCCGCCGTCGCGATTTCCGCGACGACGTCGGCTTCCTGGGTGCCGGAGTTCAGCGCGCGGAAGTTGTCGACGGTCCGGACGGCGGGGTTGTCTCCCACCTCGTGGACCTGGTAGCTGTCCGCCGCGGCGAGCTGGGTGATGAGGGCGTCCGCGACGTCGGCGAACACCACCTCATACCCGGCATCGTGCAGCAGCAGGCCAACGAATCCGCGCCCGATGTTTCCCGCTCCGAAATGAACAGCCTTCACTAGGAGTTGACCTTTCCGAAGAGGGCGAGGACTTCGTCAACCGTGGTGGCCGCTTCGAGCTGCGCGACCTGTGCCTTGTTGGTGAAGACCTTGGCGATCGAGGACAGGATCTGCAGGTGTTCGTTGTTGATGCCGGCGACGCCGACGACGAACTTCACTTCCTTGCCGTTCCAGTCGATGCCGTTCGGGTAGCGGATCACCGACACCGCGGACTTCATGATGTGGTCCTTCGCGGCGTTGGTGCCGTGCGGGATCGCGAGGTAGCTGCCCATGTAGGTGGAGACGGATTCCTCGCGTTCGTGCATGGCGTCCAGGTAGCCGGAGTCGACGGCGCCGCGGTCCAGCAGGAGCTGCCCGGCCTCATCGATCGCGGCGTCCCGCGTGGTTGCGGTGCCGTTGAGGATGACGCTTTCGGCCACGAGAATGCCCGCCGGGCCAGCCTCTTCGGCGGGAGCCTCAGCGGTGGCTTCCGGTGTGCCGCCGACGGCAGGAGATGCGGTAGCCGGAGCCCCGGCGTCGGGAGCCTCTCCCCCGTCCGTGTTGCTGGCCCTGACCAGCTCCACGATCTCGTCGTACCGCGGGCTGTTCATGAAGTTGTCCACGGACACGTGCACTGCGCTGGCCGTGGCGGGTTTGGCCCGCTCGGTCAGGTCCTGGTGGGTGATGACGACGTCGTAGGTGTCGCTGAGGTTGGCGATTGCGGAGTTGGTGACCTTGACGTCCGCGAAGCCGGCAGCCTTGATCTTGTTGCGCAGCACCGAGGCGCCCATCGCGCTGGAGCCCATGCCGGCGTCGCAGGCGAAGACAATGTTCTTCACCGGGCCCGCGAGGACCGCGACGCCGCCGGCATTCATGCCGGCACCGGTGAGGGCGGAGGCAACCGAGCTCTTCTTGCCCTTCAGGGCCTCCATCCGGTGGGTGGCCTCGTCGAGGTCGTCCTCCGCGGGTGCCTTGCTGGCTTTCAGGACCACCGAGGCGATGAGGAAGGACACCGTGGTGGCGAACAGCACCGAGAGTGTCACGCCGACGTAGCTGTCGCGTGCGGTGGCGGCGTAGACGGCGATGATGCTGCCCGGGGCGGCCGGGGACCGGAGTCCGGCGCCGGTGACCACCAGGGTGAAGATGCCGGTCATGCCGCCGCCGATTGCGGCGAAGATCGTCATCGGCTTCATCAGCACGTACGGGAAATAGATCTCGTGGATGCCGCCGATGAACTGAATGACGGCTGCGCCCGGCGCGGACGCCTTGGCCAGGCCTTTGCCGAAGAATGAGTAGGCGAGGAGGATGCCGAAGCCCGGACCGGGGTTTGCTTCAAGCAGGAACAGGATGGATTTGCCCTGTTCGAGCGCCTGCTGCGTGCCCAGCGGCGTGAGGATGCCGTGGTTGACGGCGTTGTTCAGGAACAGCACCTTTGCGGGCTCGATGAAGATGCTGGTGAAGGGCAGCAGACCGTTGACTACGAGGAATTCGACCACGGCGCTGGCGCCGTTGCTGAACGCTTTCACCACCGGGCCGACCACGAGCATGCCGACGGCCGCCATAATGGCGGCAAGGATGCCGGCGGAGAAGTTGTCGATCAGCATCTCGAAGCCGGGCTTGACGCGGCCTTCCCAGATCTTGTCGACCTTCATCATGAGCCAGGCCGTGAGCGGCCCTAGGATCATGGCGCCAATGAACATGGGGATGTCGGTACCGACGATCACACCCATCGTGGCCACGGCACCCACTACGCCGCCACGGACGCCGTAGACCATCCGGCCGCCGGTGTAGCCGATCAGGAGCGGGAGCAGGTACGTGATAATCGGCCCGACCAGCTTGGCGAGCTCCGAATTGGGGAAGAAGCCTGCCGGGATGAAGAGCGCCGTGATGAAGCCCCAGGCGATAAAAGCACCGATGTTGGGCATGATCATTCCGGACAGGAACGTCCCGAATTTCTGGACGTGTACCCGCACGCTGGTCTTTGGTTTCGCAACTGTCTCTGTTGCCATGTGAATTCCTAACCGTCGTTCCCGCTGCTTTGCAGGATGGTCCGATAATTTCGCCGAGCTAGCTGGTGGAGCTGGTGGAGATCCGGTGGAGCCATTCGAGGAAGAGCTTGAGTTCCGAACTGGAGAGCTGGTCCGAGTGGGACGCCTGGAGTGCTGCGTTCAATGCGATTGCCGCCACAACCACGGAGGATTTTCCGCTGTCATCAGAGTCGTTGGTCCGGGCCTGTTCGGTGGAAACCGCAAAGATCATGGCGTCGCGGGTCATGGTGGACAGCTCGAGGTTGCGTTCGGGCGCCTTTTCCGCGATCAACATGAGGGTCACACCCACGTTGGCCGCCAGGATGGACCGGGCAGCCTCCCGGGGCGGGACGTTGAGCTGGCCGGAGACAGCCGCCTTGTTGAGCATCTCCTCCATGAGGGCCTCGGCATCGGCGACGATCGCCGGCCTGCTCTCAGGGCGGATGTTGCCAAACATGACGAGGTACAGTTCCGGCTGTTTCAGCCCGAACTGTACGTGGTTGTCCCACATCCTCCGGATGTCCTCCAGCGGCTGGCCAGAGGGCGCAAAGTCGCGTTCGCCCGCGACATATTCGTCAAAACCCGCTGCGACGACGGCGTCGAACAGCCCTTCCTTGTCGCCAAAGTGGTGGTAAAGGGTCGGCGCCGTGACACCGGCCAATTGCGTGATCTGACGGGTCGAGACTGCGGACCCGCCGGAGTTGGCCAGCAGCTCGGCGGCCGCACGCAGCAGCCGGGCTTTGGGTGGTAGCTGGCCATCGATACTCATAACCGCTACCCTAGCACCTATAGCAACGCTATATGAACTACATCACATACAATTTTTGCAGGTGCCGTGATCCGCCCGCAGACGTAGCCGTCACGCGCAGCACAAATGATCAGCAGGATCAGCGGCGGCACCTGGTTAACCGGCTTAGTGGCCATTGGCCTACGACAGAGAATGAGGACCTTCAGTGCAGAACTTCCCAGGAGTAGGCGTTAGCCCCGGCCGCATCATCGGCACCGTCCGGCAGATGCCCAAACCGATCAGCGAACCGCCGGCCGGAGAGCAACTGCCCGCCGGCGTCACGGCGGAAGAGGCGACGGCGGCGCTGAAGGCCGCGGCAAAGGCGGTCCACGACGAGCTCAAAGCCCGCGCCGAGACCGTCACGGGCGACGGCAAGGCCGTCCTTGAGGCCACGGCACTCATGGCCACCGACACCATGCTGCTCAAATCCGCCACGAAGCTGATCGGCCGCGGCACCTCCGGGCAGCGGGCGATCTGGGAAGCCGGCGCCTCGGTCTCGGAAATGCTGCACAACCTGGGCGGCTACATGGCCGAGCGCGCCACCGACGTCCTGGATGTCCGGGCCCGCATCGTTGCGGAACTGCGCGGAGTGCCCGCGCCGGGCATTCCCGTATCCGCCACGCCTTTCATCCTGATCGCCGAGGACCTGGCCCCGGCCGACACCGCCACCCTGGATCCGGAGAAAATCCTGGCCCTGGTCACCGCGGGCGGCGGTCCGCAGTCCCACACCGCCATCATTGCCCGCTCGCTGGGCCTGCCCGCCGTCGTGGCCGCCACCGGAGTCGATGAGCTCGCCGACGGCACCGAGGTATACGTGGACGGCGCCGCCGGGCTCATCACCGCGGAGCCCGGCGAGAGCCAGCGCGCCGCCGCGGCCCACTGGGCCGCCACCGCGTCACTGCTGGCCGCCTTCGACGGGACGGGCACGACGGCGGACGGTCACCTGGTCCCGCTTCTGGCCAACGTCGGCGGCGCCAAAGACGCTGTAGCCGCGGCCGGGCTCAACGCCCAGGGCGTGGGCCTGTTCCGAACCGAGTTCTGCTTCCTCGAACGGGACACCGAACCGACCGTGGAGGAGCAGGCCGCCGCCTACAAGGGCGTCTTCGATGCCTTCCCGGGCAAGAAAGTGGTGCTCCGCACGCTCGACGCCGGCGCGGACAAACCGCTGCCGTTCCTGACCGACGCCACTGAGCCCAACCCCGCTCTGGGCGTCCGCGGCTACCGGACCGACTTCACCACGCCGGGGGTCCTGGAGCGCCAACTGCAGGCCATCGCCCTGGCCGAGCAAGCCTCCGAAGCCGACGTCTGGGTGATGGCCCCGATGATTTCCACCGCGGAGGAGGCCGCCCGCTTCGCCTCGCTGTGTGCCGCGGCGGGGATCAAGACCCCCGGTGTCATGGTGGAGGTCCCGTCCGCCGCGCTCACCGCCGAGGCCATTCTCCGCGAGGTCGGCTTCGCGAGCCTGGGCACCAACGACCTCACCCAGTACGCCATGGCCGCGGACCGCCAGCTCGGCCCGCTGGCCGCCCTCAACACGCCCTGGCAGCCGGCCGTGCTGCGGCTCGTGGGCCTGACGGTGGAGGGCTCAAGGGCCGAGGGCCACAACAAGCCCGTGGGCGTGTGCGGCGAGGCCGCCGCAGACCCGGCCCTCGCCGTCGTCCTCACGGGCTTGGGCGTCACCACGCTGTCCATGACGGCGCGCTCCATCGCGGCCGTCGCTGCCGTACTGAAGACCGTCACCCTGGCCGAAGCCCAGGAGCTGGCCAAGCTGGCCCTGTCCGCGCCGAGCGCAACGGAGGCCCGGGCCTGGGTCCGGGCCAAGCTGCCGGTCCTGGAGGATCTCGGGCTGTAACGGACGAAGCGCCAACGGCTGGACCGCCGGCGTCCCCGCCGGCGGATCCGGCCGCCAGAATGCAGCCGTTAGGATGCACTCATGGCACTAATAGCTCCCAGGGTGACGGCCGGCCTTCCGGCCGAGGACGCAGAGAAACTCAAGTACGCCCTCGACGGCAGCCACGACATCACGGTGTTCGTGGACGGCACCGTCCACCGCCTCCCGCCCGAGGCGAGGGACGCCGTCGTCGATATGCTGGGCCGCTTCAGCCGCGGCGAGGCCGTCACGGTCAGCAGCGTCGAGGAGATGCTGACGACGTCGCGGGCCGCGGAGCTGGCGGGGATCTCGCACACGTATCTGCGGAACATGACCGACCGCGGCGAGATTCCGGTGGAGTACCGCGGAACGCACCGGCGGATCCGGCTGGCCGACATCATGGCCTGGCTCGAAACGCAGAAGAAGAATAGTGCGGGCGCGGGCACGCTGCCCGGCCAGGATGACGACCCAGATGCTTCATAAACAGGCGATTCATGAAGCAGTGATAAGGATCAAGCAACGATCACAGTCCGACGCCGAAACACAGAAAGGCCGCGGGTTACTCTTGAATTGTGGGTAAATTCAGAGGATGGCACATCGTGGCAGGCATCGCCGCCATGCTGCTCGCCGGCTTCGTCGGAACCGCGATGGGCCTGAACAACACCGCCACCTATATGGCCAGCGGCGTCGCGTTCGTTGCCGTGTCCCTCTGGGTGGATAGCCGGATATCCCGACGTCGGAGCGCCGCCCGCCAGTCCGGGACGGACGCCGCTGTTGCCGGCCCGGACGCCGGACTGGTTCTCGACGCCGACGCGTCGAACCGCGAGGGCTAAATCCGGGGCCGGCCGGCCCAGCGCCGGGCCTTGAGCGCGGCGTGAAGCTCCAGCCGCACCATTCCCTTCAACGGGTCCACGCCCAGCAGTTGCCGGATCCGGCCCAGCCGGTTGTAGATGCTGCTCCGGTGGAGGTGCAGCTTGGTCGCGACCTCCTGGACCGAGCCGTCGTTGTCATAGAACAGCTCCAGGACGGGAAGCAGCTCGTGGTTCCGGTCATGGTCTTCGAGGATGCGGAAATACACGGATCCCGCGTCCGCCCAGGCGCCCGCGCCGCCGCCGGCTGATGCCAAAAGCTGGTAGACGCCGGTGGCCCGGCAGTCGACGAGCTCTCCCAGCTGGGGATCCACCGCCGCCGCCTGGGCCGCCTGCCGAGATTGCCGGTAGGCCTCGGCGAGTTCGCGCGGCTTGGCGAATCCCTCGCTGGTGCCGAGGATGATCCGCCGGACCGTCCGCCCCGAGCGTTTGGCGAGTTCCAGCTGGTAGTGGACCAGGACCTGGGCGTGGTCAGCCCGTCCGGTGGATTCCTTGAAGAGCACCACGGCGTGGGTTTCGGTGCCGGCACTGAACAAGGCGGCGTCGACGCCGATGGTGGCCTGCAGTGCCGCGGAGCGGTGGATGAGCGTGTCCGCGATGGGATCCGACCCCCCGGCCCAGCCGTCTGCGTCCAGGACAATCACCAGCTGCCACGGCCCCTTGCCCTGGACCTCTTTCCAGCCCGCCACAGCCGCGGCCGCGTTGGCTTCACCGGCGCAGGCGGCCAGGAACTCCTGCTCGCGGCGGCGGCGGAACTCGGACTCTGCGGTGTTGGAATCCAGCAGGAGGGAGGACAGCTGTTCCAGCTCCCGCGCCACGTCCGGCAGCTGGGCGAGGACGGTTGCGGCGCTGGGTTCCTCGGGATCAAGCTGGACCCACAGGTACCCCACCCGGAAGCCGCGCACCAGCAGCGGCACGCACACCCGGCCCAGCATGCCGAGATCCGCGTTGGCCGGCACGACCACCGGCCGGACCGCCGTCGCGATCCCGTGGGAAAGCTGCCACGCACTGACTTCCACCGGGACGCGCTTGCTCAGCAGGAAGTTCACCCGCACGCGGTCCGCATGCGACTGGTTGGAACTGTAAGCGAGGAGCAAACCGTCCAGGTCCTCGAGCGAGAGACCGCGGCCCAGCCGCTGCGCCACCTGCTCCACGAGCTGCTCCACGTCCTGCTGCTGCATGCTGCCACACTACTGCGCCGGACGGCCGCACTGCGAATGCGGACACGAACGGACACGAGCCGACACCTGACGCCCGCTATCTCGACAAATGTCTACCACTGGATTCGGAAAACCCCGGAAAGACGGGGCCGGGGCCTTGGACCGGCCAGACACTCCTGTCGCCTGCCTCACAGCCGGATCTATTCTGGAATTACGAAATCCCCCGCTCATCCAGGCCCGCGAGGCCGCCACTACTGGAGCAAAAAATGATCATCGGTGTCCCCAAAGAGATCAAGAACAACGAATTCCGCGTCGCCATCACGGCAGCGGGCGTTCACGAATTCCGCACCCACGGCCACGTTGTCCTCGTAGAGCGCGGCGCCGGCCTGGGCTCCGGCATCACTGACGAGGAATACGCGATTGCCGGCGCCGAGATCGTCGCCGAAGCCGACGACGTCTGGGCCCGCGCCGACATGGTCATGAAGGTCAAGGAACCGGTCAAGGCTGAATACCACCGCTTCCGCAAGGGCCTGATCCTCTTCACCTACCTGCACCTGGCTGCCGAGCCGGAACTGACCCAGGAACTGATCAACTCCGGCGTCACCGCGATCGCCTACGAGACCGTCCAGGAAGGCCGGTCCCTGCCGCTGCTGGCCCCGATGTCCGAAGTTGCCGGACGCCTGTCCGTGCAGGTCGGCGCGACCTCCCTGATGGCCCCGGCCGGCGGCAAGGGCGTGTTGCTCGGCGGCGTCCCCGGTGTTCGCCCGGCCAAGGTGGTTGTCCTGGGCGCCGGTGTTGCCGGCACGAACGCTGCCGCCATGGCCCTGGGCCTCGGCGCCGACGTCACCATCCTGGACATCAACATCAACCGCCTGCGCGAGCTCGACGCCCAGTACCAGGGCCGCCTGAAGACGGTCGCGTCCAACTCCTACGAAATCGAGAAGTCCGTCGTGGACGCCGACCTCGTGATCGGCTCCGTCCTGATCCCGGGCGCCAAGGCCCCCAAGCTGGTCACCAACGAACTCGTGTCCCGGATGAAGCCCGGCTCCGTGCTGGTGGACATCGCCGTGGACCAGGGCGGCTGCTTCGAGGACACCCACCCCACCACGCACCAGGAACCGACGTACAAGGTCCACAACACGATCTTCTACTGCGTGGCCAACATGCCCGGCGCCGTCCCGAACACCTCCACCTATGCGCTGACCAACGTCACCCTGCGCTACGCCGTGGCCCTGGCCAACCTGGGCGTCAAGGCTGCCTTCGAGCGTGACGCTGCCCTGGCCGCCGGCCTGAACATCGCCGCGGGCAAGGTTGCCCACCACTCCGTCTCCGAGGCGCACAACCTGCCCCTCGTCGCCGACTGGCACCAGCTGGTCTCCGCGTAAGCATCAGCGCATCGGCTGCTCCATAACCGCCCTTTTGGACCCCCAAAACGGCAGTTGCGGAGCAGTCGATTGCTCTTTAAGACCGGTCAGCGAAGCCCGTCAGGCCAAAGCCCGGGCCTGCTCGATGAGCCGCAGCACCTCGACGGGCCCGGCGGGGTCGACGGGGACGGGCAACGCCGAGGCCGCCCCGCCGTCGGCGATCTTCGCCGCCAGGATCCGGTAGAACTCGGGGTAAGCGCCGCGTTCGGTGGGCAGCCGGTCCAGGTGCCCATCGCGTCCCAGCAGCCCGGCCCAGTCCGGGTCCTCGACGCCGTAGTCAGCGTCCAGCGGGCTGCCGCCGGCCACAATGTAGGGCTCCTGCGGGTCCACGCCGTGCTTGGAGAAACCTCCAGTGCTGCCCAGCACGCGGTAGCGCGGACCCTGCTGGGCACAGAGCATGTTCATCCACAGATGGCTGATTACTCCTGACCCGTGGCGCAGGGCCACGAAGACGTCGTCGTCGGCCTTCTCGCCTGGCCGCCGGACCTCCAGTTCCGCGTGCGTCACCGTCGCCGGGCCGAAGAGCTGCACCGCCTGGTCCAGCAGGTGAGTGCCGAGGTCGAAGAGCACCCCGCCGCCGTCGTCCGAGGTCGCGGCCGCCTTCCACGCTTTGGAGACGTCGGGCGACCACCGCTCAAAGCGGGACTCAAACCGGGTCACTGTGCCGAGGAGTCCCGTGTCTATGAGTCCTTTGACCGTCAGGAAGTCGCCGTCCCAGCGCCGGTTCTGGAACACGGTGAGCACCCGGCCCCGCCGCGCGGCGAGGTCGATGAGTTCCTGTCCTTCCGCACTGCGCACCGCGAACGGCTTGTCGACGACGACGTCGAGGCCTGCTTCCAGCGCCGCCTTTGCGAGCGGGTAATGGGTGGCCGGCGGCGTGCCGAGCACCAGCAAGTCCAGCTCGCCGGCGAGCTCCAGGATGTCGGCCGGGGTGTCGACGATCCTGGCCGCCGGGTAGCTGGCGGCGGCGGCAGACTTCCGGCCGGCGTCGGACGTCGAGATGACATCCAGCGAGAAGGCGTGGTTCGCGGCAAGAAACGGGGCATGGAAGACGCTGCCCGAGAGACCGAACCCGGCGACGCCGGTGCGGATGGGCCGGGCTGAATCGTTGCTCATGGTGCCTAGGCTACCGCTCCGGCCGCTACCCGCCACCCACTACGCGCGTGACGAGTTCCCGCCACGTTTCCGCGAGCCGCTCGGGCGCGATCCCGTGCACGCCGACAGCGTGCAGCAGCAGTTCCGGCTCCAGCGCAGCGCCCAGGGCCGACGCCATGAGCCACGGGTCCGCCGTCACGCCGGCTTCGCGCAGCAGCATCTCGAGGTGGCGGTGCCAGAGGACGGCCGGCGGGACATCGAACCTGTTGTAGACCGAGGCGTCGGCGGCCCGGGCCAGCTCCCCGAATTCCAGGATCCAGGATATGCGCGCGGCCCCGACGGCGATCAGGCGCTCCAGTGGCGGCGCACCGGGGCCCACCGGAGGCGGGCCGAACATGAACCGGCCCTGGAACTCGGCCTCGGCACCGCTCAGGAGCGCCATCATCAGCCCGGCACGGCTGCCGAACCGCCGGAAGACTGTTCCCTTGCCTACGCCGGCACGCTGGGCCAGCCGGTCCATGGTGAGCGCGTCGGCGCCGGATTCCTCAACGATTTCCCGGGCCGCGCAGAGCAGGAGCTCCCTGTTGCGCGCCGCGTCACGGCGCTCGGACTCTGCGGCGGGCCCGGGGGCGCGCCCTCCCCCGGGCTGGGCACCGGGACGGATCGGGATGAGGCTCACACCGCTGATTCTAGCGCCTGGGAATACAACCGGACCGCGGTCCGTTTAACATGGGTGAAGGCCTCAAAGCCTCACGACCAGCCAGCCGCAGGAACCGTCCCGCGGCGTGACGCATAGGAGTACACATGTCCAAGAAGACCGTCCTCACCCTCGTCGGCAGCCTGCGCGCCGGCTCCACCAACCAGCAGCTGGCCGAGGCCATCCAGCTCAACGCGCCGGACCAGGTGAACGTCGTCATTCACGAGAGCCTCGGCAACATCCCGTTCTACAACGAGGACATCGACGTCGAAGGCCAGGTGCCCGCAGCGGCGGCCGCCCTGCGCGCAGCAGCCAACGACGCCGACACCCTCCTGCTGGTCACGCCGGAACACAACGGCACGGTCCCGGCCTCCTTGAAGAACGCCATTGACTGGCTGTCCCGCCCGTTCGGCGCCGGCGCCCTCGCCGGCAAGCCCACCGCCGTCGTCGGCACCGCCTTCGGCCAGTTCGGCGGCGTCTGGGCCCAGGACGAGGCCCGCAAGGCCGTCGGCATCGCCGGCGCCCAGGTCCTCGAAAACGTCAAGATGGCAGTCCCCGGCTCGATGGTCCGCTTTGCCGAAGTTCACCCGAAGGACGACGCCGAAGTTGTCGAGCAGATCAAGGGCGTCTTCGACGCGCTGGCCGAAGCCCGCACCCCGGAAGCGGCGTAGCACACACCGAGCTCCTGCGCCCTTGAGGCCCCCGGCAGCCGCGACTGCCGGGGGCCTTGGACTTTACGGTCAGCCGGCAGATGCCCTCGCATGGCACCCGGCATGGGCGGGATTGAAAACAATCGTTTCCCCATAGACAACATGGGTAGTATCCTTGGGACTGTGACCCACGAAACACTTGATGCCGCCGCAGCAGTACTTCCGGCCGAGGCCATTGACGCAATCGAACGTGCGGCTACGTCCGCCCACCGCCACGAGATCCTGTTCTCGGAGCGCGCAGCAAATATCAAACAGTCGGCCGTGCGGGATGTTTTCGACATCTCGATGCGCCCGGGCCTCGTTTCCCTGGCCGGGGGAAGCCCGTACCTGCAGTCCCTGCCGCTGGAGCGCCTTGGCCAGACGGCCGCGAAGATCATCGCCGAGCAGGGCATGACCGCCCTGCAGTACGGCGGCGGCCAGGGCACCGAGGAACTCCGCACCCAGATCTGCGAGGTCATGGCAGCCGAAGGGATCCTCGATGCCGATCCTGCGAACATCGTCATTACCGCGGGTTCCCAGTCCGCGCAGGATGTAGCCACCAAGGTCTTCTGCAACCCGGGCGACGTTGTCCTTGTGGAGGACCCCACGTATGTGGGCGCCCTCAACACCTTCGAGGCCTACCAGGTGGAGGTCGAAACCGTGCCGATGGACGGGGACGGCATCGTACCTGACCTGCTGGAGGCGAAGATCGCCGCCCTCCAGACCGCGGGGAAGAACGTCAAGTTCCTCTACACCATTCCCAGCTTCAACAACCCTTCCGGCATCACGCTTTCCCCGGAACGCCGGCAATCAGTGGTCGATATATGCCGCCGCGCGAATATCTTGGTGCTGGAAGACAATCCCTACGGTCTGCTCCGCTTCGACGGCAAGCCGCTGATCCCGTTGCGGGCAGCCAATCCGGACGACGTCATCTACATGGGGTCCTTCTCGAAGATCTTCGCCCCCGGCCTGCGGATCGGGTGGGCCCTCGTCCCTGCCCACCTGCAACGCCGCTATTACCTGGCTTCGGAGGCCGTCACTCTTTGCCCGCCGACGTTCAACCAGATGCTGGTCTCGGCCTATCTGCGCGATTACGACTGGCGCGGCCAGATCGAGACCTACCGGGGGCTGTACCAGGAACGCTGCGAGGCAATGCTTGCCGCCCTGGCAGAATTCATGCCGGACGGGCTCAGCTGGACGCGCCCCGACGGCGGCTTCTTCGTGTGGGTCACGCTGCCCGACGGCGTGGATACCTACCCGTTGCTGAGGAAGGCGATCGACGCCGGCGTCGTGTTCATCCCGGGAGCGGCATTTACGCATTCGGACGACCCGTCCAACAAGATCCGGCTGGCGTTCAGCGCTGTGCCGCCCGAGTCCATCCGTGAGGGCGTGCGGCGCCTCGCGCCGGTCCTGCGCGAAGCTGTAGAGGGGCTGAAGCCATGACCGGAATTATCGTTGTCGGCGTCGACGGCAGTGAGACTGCACTGCGGGCGGCCCAGACCGCGCGTGACCTCGCGGCGTCCATGGGGGCGACCCTTCACGTGGTCAGCGCCTTCGACAGCGACAGGACCGAGGTCATCAGCAGCGGCGGCGACACGTGGATCATTTCCGACGCCGGCAACGCGGAGAAGGTCGCCCGCACGGTCGCGGACGGCCTGCGCCGCCCCGGCACCAACGTCTCCTACGCCGCCGCCCGGGGCAAACCCGCGGAGGCCCTCATCAACGAAGCCGAACGGACCGGCGCCCGGATGATTGTGGTCGGCAACCGGCGCATGAGCGGAATCGGCCGGGTGCTGGGGAGCGTTGCGAACAGCGTGGCCCACAACGCCCCCTGCGACGTCTACATCGCCAAGACCGACGTCGGCTAGGCCCTACTGCTTTGCTGCCCCCGCAGCCGGAGCCGTGGTCTTGAGCATCCGGCGCAGGATTTTTCCTGACGACGACTTCGGCACGGCCTCGATGAACTCCACGCGCCGCACCTTCTTGAACGGCGCCACCTTGGCCGCCACGAACGCCATGACGGCGTCTTCATCCAGGGCGGCGCCGTCCGGTCCGGGCTGGCGCACCACAAACGCCATGGGAACTTCCTGGCCGTCGGCGTCGAGGGCTCCGATCACCGCGGAGTCGGCAATCCCGGGGTGGGTCAGGAGCAGCGCCTCCAGCTCCGCCGGAGCGATCTGGTAGCCCTTGTACTTGATGAGTTCCTTGAGCCGGTCCACAATCGTCACGACGCCGTCCGCCCGCACCGTCGCGATGTCCCCGGTGTGCAGGAAGCCGTCCGCGTCCAGGGTGTCCGCGGTTTCCTCCGGCCGGTTGAGGTAACCGAGCATGACATTCGGTCCGCGGCACAGCAGGTGCCCCGGCGCGCTGGTTCCTTCCGCGGGAACCGGAATCTCCTCCCCCGTGGCCGGATCCACGAGGCGGCACTGCATGTTGGGCACCGTGTACCCGACCGAACTGACGGGAACATCAACACCATCGCGCGGAATGAGGTGCGACACCGGGCTCATCTCGGTCATGCCGTAGCCCTGCAGCACGCGGCATCCCAGGCGCTGCGCGAGTCGGGTACCGAGCTCCCCGTCCAGGGGCGCCGCGCCGGAGAGGGTGGTGTGGACCGAACTGAGGTCGTACTCGGCAACCAGCGGGTGCTTGGACAGCGCCACGGCCACCGGCGGGGCGATGAACAGGTAGGTGCACCGGTGGTCCTGGATGATCCGCAGGAACTCGGGCAGATCGAACCGGGGCATGGTCACGAGCCGGGCCCGCTGGCGCAGGGCGATGTTCAGCAGCACCGTGAGTCCGTAGATATGGAAGAACGGGAGCAGCGCCAGGACGCGGTCCTCGGGGCCGACGTCGAGCATTCCCCGGGACTGTTCCACATTGGCGACCAGATTCCGGTGGCTGAGCATGACGCCCTTGGGCCGGCCCGTGGTGCCGGAGGAGTACGGCAGCACGGCCACATGGGTGGCCGGATCAAACGAAACTTGGGGCGCAGGCGCCCCGGCGCCGAGGAGGTCAGCAAGGGAGGGGTGGCCGTCGGCGCCGTCGATCACCACGAGCCGCTCGGCAGGGATCCCGGTCCTTTCGGCGGCCTCCCGGGCAGCCGGCAACAGCGCCGAGACGGTGAAAAGCCAGCCCGCACCGGCGTCGGTGAGCTGGTTGGCGATGTCCTCCGCCGTGTACAGCGAGTTGATCGTGGTGACCGTGGCGCCCGCCCGCAGCAGGCCGTGGAAAACAGTGGCAAACGCGGGGATGTTCGGACACAGGATGGCTGCCACGCCGTGGACGCCGAGTCCTTGCGCGGCAACGGCGCCGGCGAGGGCATCGATCTGGCCGCGGAGCGTACGGTAGGTGGTTTCCGCACCGCTGGCGCCGTCGACGACGGCGACCCGGTCCAGGTCTTCTTCGGCCAGGTCGCCGAAGAGGTAGTCGTAGATACCGAGGTTGGGAACATCGACGTCGGGGTACGGGCTTGAAAACACGCAACATCTCCTTTGATCCGCGTCCGCCGGGCTGGCGGCGGCTGGTGTCACTCTAGTGCCGCGGTGCACCCGGCGGACAGGACGGCACGGACTTGACCGGGACCGGACTTGGCCGTGATTGGAGTTGATGAGGATCACCCCCTCCCGTGGGCAGCCTCACCGCCCTGCGCCCCGTCCGGAAGAGCCCGGCTCGGTAAAATGGGAAGTGCCCTGCGATGGTGCGGACATCCGAGAATCCACCTACCAAGGGGACCCCATGATCACTCTTCAGCGCCGCCAGCTGGTTGGCCACGACATCCTGCTGGCCCGCCACGGCAACCACATCAGCACCATGCGGGTGGACCGCGGCGCAGGCCGCGTTGTCGCCTTTCTGGACGACGGATCAACGGACAGCGCCCCCAACCTGATTGCCCCGGGACTGCGCATGCCGGACACCGTGCGGAGCGTGCTCCGCGAGGACTGGAAGTTCCTCGCCGGCGCCAGCGCGTGCGGCCTGGGACTCGCCGGACTGATGTTTGCCGCCGCGTCCGCCCTCGCCGGCATCAGCGGCGATCCTGCCCTGGCTCAGGTCCTGACGGCATACTCGGGAAACTGAGGCATCCGGGCGCAGAGGCCTGACACTGACGGAACCCCGCCGCTGAAGCATTCAGCGGCGGGGTTCCGTGTTCTGTTGGCCCTGGTCCGGCAGCCGTTCCGGGGGCTAGTCCAGGAGGAGTGCCGGTTCTTCCAGTATGGCGGCGACGTCGGCCATGAAACGGGCCGAAAGGTCCCCGTCCACGACGCGGTGGTCGAAGGAGCCGCCGAGGGTGGTGATCCACCGCGGAATGACTTCCCCGTCCAGGACCCAGGGCTTCTGCTTGATGGTGCCGAATGCCACGATCGCAACCTCGCCCGGGTTGATGATCGGCGTGCCGGTATCGATCCCGAGGGCGCCGATGTTGGTCACGGTGAGCGTGCCCCCCTGCATCTGGGCGGGCTGGGTCTTGCCCGCCCGTGCCGTGGTGGCGAGCTCGTTCAGGGCCAGGGCCAGCTGCTTGAGCGAAAGATCCTGGGCGTTCTTGATGTTCGGCACCATCAGTCCTCGGGGGGTGGCCGCCGCGATGCCGAGGTTCATGAAGTGCTTGACGTGGATCTCCGCGGAGTCGCTGCCGTCGGGGTTGTCCACCCAGGTGGCGTTGACGCTCGGGTTCCGCGCCGCGGCCCAAATGACCGCCTTGGCGAGGATCAGCAGCGGGGAGACCTTGATGCCTTCGAAATCACGGGAGGCCTTCAGCCGCTTCACGAATTCCATGGTGCGGCTGGCGTCGACGTCGACAAAGATGCTGACATGAGGCGCCGCAAAGGCTGATTCAACCATGGCCTTTGCGGTGGCCTTGCGGACGCCCTTGACCGGGATCCGCTCGATCCGCTGGTCCTGCGGACGGCCGGACTTGCCCCAGAACGAGTCCGCCTTGTCCACCTCGGCGTCACGTTGGGCCTGGTAGCTCACCAGGTCCTCACGGGTCACTTCACCGCGGGCGCCGGTGGGCACGACGTCGGCCAGGTTGATCCCGAGATCCCGGGCGATCTTGCGGACGGGCGGCTTGGCCAGCACCTTGCCGACCAGGCCGCTGATGGCACCGCTGAACGTGGGACGCGGGTCGATGGCGCCGGCGGGGCCAGCGGCTTCGTCAGCCGTTCGGCCGACGGTGTCCGGGTTGATCCAGATGTCGTGGGTCTCTACGCCCACCCGCTCCGCCACCGCGGCGGAAGCACCGGTCGCTGCCGAGGCCGCCGGCGTTTCGCGGCCTGTGGCCGGAGCAGCCGCCGGGGCCGAAATCCGCCGCCGGCGCTTGACGGCGTCGGCCTTGGGACCGGAACCGACCAGCGGGCCGCCGGCCGGGCGTCCGGACGTCTCGCCGCCGTCGGACGTGTCGGCCGTCAGCTTTCCGTACATCGGCGCGGCAACGGCGGGTGCCTGGGCAACAGGTGTCTGGTCAGCAGGCGACGGTGCAGCAGCTGGCGGGGCCGCCGCGTCGTCACTCACGCTGATGATCGGCGTGCCGACCTCCACCGTGACACCCTCGGGAACCAGCAGTTCGGTGACGGTCCCCGCGAACGGTGAGGGCAGTTCCACGAGGGACTTGGCCGTCTCGATCTCGCACAGGACGTCGTTGATGGCCACGGTGTCGCCGGCTTTGACCTTCCAGTCGACGATTTCGGCCTCGGTCAGCCCTTCGCCGACGTCCGGGAGGTTGAACTTGTTAAGCGTCATGGGTCCTCGTTAGTACGCGAGGGCGCGGTCCAGCGCCTCAAGGATGCGGTCGATGTCCGGCAGGTAGTCTTCTTCGACCTTGGCGACGGGATAAGGCATGTGGAAACCGCCGACCCGGATCACGGGGGCTTCAAGCGAGTGGAAGGCACGCTCGCTGATCCGGGCCGCGATTTCGCCGCCGATGCCGCCGAAGGTGGGGGCCTCGTGGGCCACGATCAGCCGGCCGGTTTTCTGGACCGAGGCCGTGACGGTGTCAAAGTCGATCGGAGAGATGGAACGGAGGTCGATCACTTCGACGCTGCGGCCGTCCTCGGCCGCGGCTTCGGCCGCCGCGAGGGCCACGGGCACCAGCGGGCCGTAGACGACGACCGTGGCGTCGCTCCCCTCCCGCAGCACGTGCGCCTTGAAGGGGTCTGCGGACGCGCCGGGGTTCTCGGTGTCCACCTCACCCTTGAGCCAATACCGGCGTTTCGGCTCGAAAACGATCACGGGATCCTGGCATTCGACGGCCTGCTGGATCATCCAGTAGGCATCGTGCGGATTGGACGGCGTGATGATGCGCAGGCCGGCCGTGTGGGCGAACAGCGCCTCCGGCGATTCGGAGTGGTGCTCGATCGAGCCAATGCCGCCGCCGTACGGGATCCGGACCACGACCGGAACGGTCAGGTTGCCGTTGCTGCGCGAGTGCATCTTGGCCAGCTGGGTGGTGATCTGGTTGAAGCCCGGGAACACGAAACCGTCGAACTGAATCTCGCACACGGGCTGGTAACCGCGCAGGGACAGGCCGATCGCGGTGCCGATAATGCCGGATTCGGCCAGCGGCGTATCGACCACACGGTCGCCGCCGAATTCGCCGATCAGTCCGTCGGTGACCCGGTAGACGCCGCCGAGGGCCCCGATGTCCTCGCCCATCAGCAGCGAGCGGGGGTTGTTGGTCAGCGTCGCCCGCAGGCCTTCATTGATGGCCTTCGCAATGGTCATGGTGGTCATCAGCGGGCCGCCTTGTCTGTCTGGTCAGCGTTTGCAGGTTCCTCGTCGGCGAACCCTGCGCTGTACTCCTCGAACCAGGCCAGCTCTTCGGCCACCAGCGGGTGGGCCTCCACATACGTATTGGCGAAGGCAGTCCGGATGTCCGGTGTTTCCAGGTCGTGGGTGGTCTTGCGGACGTAGGCGGCGAGTTCGTCGCCGTCGGCCCTGACCTGTTCGAAGAAGGCATCGTCCGCGAGGCCCTCGGCCCGGAGGTACTTCTCCAGCCGCTCCAGCGGATCCTTGGCCCGCCAGAGGCCTTCTTCGGCGGATCCGCGGTACTTGGTGGGGTCATCGGCGGTGGTGTGCGCCCCCACCCTGTAGGTGAACGCCTCGATCAGCACGGGTCCGTTGCCTTCGCGGGCCTGCTCCAGCGCCCACTCCGTGACGGCGTGGACAGCAATGACGTCATTGCCGTCCACCCGGATGCCCGGGAAGCCGTAGCCCTTGGCGCGGTTGGCCAGCGGGACGCGGGTCTGCACGGAGCTCGGAACGGAGATCGCCCAGTGGTTGTTCTGGCAGAAGAAGACCACGGGGGCCTGGTAGGACGAGGCGAACACCATGGATTCATGAACGTCGCCCTCTGAACTGGCGCCGTCGCCGAAGTACACCATGACGGCGGCCTTGGGCTCCGCGGGCTGTCCCGCTTCTCCGACGGCGTTGGCGGCCGCCAGCCTCTGGTCCCGCTGGATGCCCATGGCATAGCCGACGGCGTGCGGCGTCTGGGCGGCCAGGACCAGCGTGTAGAGGTGGAAGTTCGTGTCCTTGGGATTCCAGCCGCCGTTGGAGACGCCGCGGAACTGTCGCAGCAGCTCGGCCAAGTCCACATTGCGTGTCAGGGCCACACCGTGTTCGCGGTAGGTCGGGAAGATGTAGTCCTGCGGCTGGCTGGCCCGGCCGGAGCCGATCTGGGCTGCTTCCTGCCCGGTGAGCGGGACCCACAGGGCCAGCTGACCCTGCCGCTGCAGAGCGGTGGCTTCCACATCGAAGCGCCGGATCTTCGACATGTCGGCGTAGAAGCCGCGCAGGGTCTCGGGATCGAGCTTCTCGGCGTACTTTGAGAAAACCGGGTCCGAGCCCAGGGTGCCGTCCGGGCCTAGCAGCTGCACCATCGGCTCGGCAGGCGCGCCCAGTTGGGCCTCGGCTTCCGCCTCGAGCTGGTCATCGATATCGGTTCCGTCGAACTCGGTAGAGGGCAGATGTGTGGCGCCCATACCGTCTCCTTGCTTGCCGCATCCGAATGCGCCGCAATCGCTGGGATATATGCCGAACTGGGAATACATTCCGAATTCGGCATATATTTTGGCTTACTCGTCCTTACTTTATCCGCACGGGGCGGCCACAACGCGTCATGTTAAGCGCTAGGAACGCCGTGGTGGTTTTGTATAGATTGCACAGAGCTCAAGGAACCGGGTGTTGGCTTCCGTTTCTCCGATGCTGACCCGCACCCCCTCGTCGCCGAAGGCCCGCACGGAAAGCGCCCGTTCCGCTGCCAGGGCGGCGAATTCCGCGCTGTTTGCGCCCAGGTTGAGCCACACAAAGTTGCCCTGCGCCTCCGGAACGAACCACCCGAGCTCGCGCAGTCCGGCGGTGACCCGATCCCGCTCATCAACCAGGCTTTGTACCCTTTCTACAACGTCGGCGAAGTGCTCGAGCGACGTGACGGCGGCGATTTCCGCAATCTGGGACACCGCGAAGGGTGTGGCGGCAACCCGCAGGTGCTGCGTCAGTTCGGGACGGGAGACGCTGTAGCCCACGCGGAGCCCGGCGAGTCCGTGAGCCTTCGAGAACGTCCGCAGGACGACGACGTTGGGGTATTTGCGGTACATGGCAATGCCGTCCACGGCGTCGGCGGCGCGCACGAATTCCTGGTAGGCCTCGTCGATGACCACCACGACGTCCGAGGGCACGGCCTTGATGAAGCGCTCCGTTTCCTCGGTGGTCAGGATGGGTCCGGTCGGGTTGTTGGGCGTGCACAGCAGGATCATCCGAGTCCGCGCCGTGACCGCGGCCGCCATGGCGTCGAGGTCGTGCCGCCCGTCCGCGGTCAGGGGGATCCGTACGCTCTCGGCGCCGGCCAGTCCGACGCAGATCGGGTATGCCTCGAACGAGCGCCAGGCATAGATGACTTCGTCGGCCTTGCCGTCGTCGTTTTGGCCGGCGAAGGTGGTCAGCAACTGGTTCAGGGCGCCCAGGCTGCCGGCGCCCGTGACGATGTCCTCGGCGGGAACGTCCAGGAAGCCGGCGAGCGATGCGCGCAGCTTGCTGCTGAGCGGATCGGGATAGCGGTTGAAGTCGGTCTGCGCCGCGATGGCCTGCTGCACTGCAGGGATCGGGGGCAGCGGGTTTTCGTTGGAGGAAAGCTTGTAGCTGACCAGGCCCTCTACGGGGACGGGCGGTTTTCCGGCCGCGTAGCGGGGAAGGAGGTCTACCACCGGACGGGGCCTGATGCCCCCGGCCGTGTTCTCTGATGAAGTCATGCTCACTAGCCTACTTCGGGTCTCTGCCGCAATAGGGGGATATGGTCCCTGCCGCCGCCCGCGGGCGTATGACAGCATGGGGGCCATGAGCTCATTCATCGCACGAGTCATCATCAACGGGCTGGCCCTGGCAATCGCGTGCTGGATCCTCACCGGACTGGATATTTCCACCGCGAACAACAACATTTTCAGCATCGTCCTGGGCTACCTGTTCATCGGCCTGATCTTCGGCCTGGTCAATGCCTTCGTCAAGCCAATCGTCAGCCTCTTGTCGCTTCCGATCACCATCCTCACCCTGGGCCTGTTTACGGTGGTCATCAACGCGGGAATGCTCTACCTGACCTCCTGGATCAGCAGCTACACCACCGTGCACTTCACCATTGACAGCTTCTGGTGGACTGCGGTGTTCGCCGCCCTCATCATCAGCGGCGTGTCCCTCGTGGCGAGCTTCCTGCCGGCCCTCGATCGTTAGCCGCGCCCGGCCCGGTCCGCTGCTCCGGAGCCGGCCCCGGAGCCATGGGCACTCCCCGCGATGACGGCCGTGCTTCACGCCGGAGCGAGAAGCGGGTCACCGTCGCCGCCCCGCCGGTTCCCACGACAGCGGCCAGCGCCGCCGTCGAATCCCGCAGCGTGTTGTCCCGGCTCGCCGAGATGAGTTCGGCTCCGTCGGCGTAGTTTTCCAGCCGGTGCCCGGGACCTAAGCCGAAGTCCTTCAGCGGCGGCACCTCCAGCGGGTTGGTGAGCGTCACGGTCACCCGGTCCCTGGTATCCGGGTTGGCCAGGCCGTCCGCCCCCGGCACCCAGTCCTGCGCGTGTTCGAGGTGGAGGCTGCGGATCCCCGGCTCCGGGGTGATACCACCCACCGGCGAGCCCGCCGTGAGCACGAACTTGAGATCGTAGTCGGCCAGGACGGCGCGGTCCCTGCTGAGATTCATCGCATGAATCCCGCCCTGGCTGTAGCCGACCGCGACGAGCTGGTCGCCGGCCGCGGCTCCGGCCTGCCGGAGCGCCTCCCGGATGGCCGCACCCGTGGAGGCCGAGTCGTAGCCCAGGGCCTCGGCCACTCCGGCGGGGTCAAAGGGATTGGCCCCTTCCGGCGGGCCGTCCAGCTGGGTTCCGGGGATGATGACCACCCACGCCGGCCGGGCGCCGCCGTCGACCTCGATGACTTCGATCTGGCCGCCCTGCTCGCCCACCGTTCCGGCTCTCCGCAGCAATCCGGCCGGGGAGAGGTCGACGGCCGCGGAATGCGTCTCCCGCCCCACGATGCTGACGGGCCGGGGCTTGAGGAACTCGAGCCCGGGCGCCTCCGAGACATCCCGGACCAGGCTGCGGACGTCGGCGGGTCCGCTCAGGGCTCCGAGAACGGCGGCCAGAGGTGCGGGCAGGCCCAGCAGCGCGGCGAGATTCCGCGGCGCCGTGGCGACCCAGTCCTCTACGACGCCGCGCACGCCGGGGAGGGCGAATGGCTCCGGGGCCGCACCGTACTCGGCGCCGTGGAATCCCAGCCGCAGGAGCAGGGCATTCCGTGCCTCCGCAAACTCGTACTCCCGGTGGCTGGCACGGACGTCGTCGCCGATCCGCTGCAGCTGCGACCGGACACGGCCGACATCCCGGCCAGCTTCTCCCACCGCGATGATGGCGTTGCTGCCGCTGGTGTAGGAGTCGGACTGATAGGGGAAGAGTGCGTGCTTCACGGTGTCAGCATCCAGTTCAACCGACTGCAGTTGCCGGACCAGCGCGTCCAGTGCCGCTGCGCCGGCAAGGAGCTCCTCGAACTGGAAGCTGAGCCCTCCGATTCCGCCGCGGATGCGCAGGCTGCCGTCCGACGGCGGCGCGGAAACCCGGGGTGTCCCGCCAGAGTCTGCCGGTGTTGCTTCGGCCATCAGGAACCTAGCCGGCCCGAGGACAGCGTCACGTTCTGGGCGTGCCGGCGCACCACGGCCACAGCGTCCAGCAAGGCGTCCCGGCTGCGGCGCAGGGCTGCAGCCTGCAGGGACAGGGTCAGCCGGTAGGCTTGCCCGGCCGGCGACTGCCAGGTCTGCAGTTCAAGGCGGCCCAGTGCGGCCAGCACGGCGTCGGCCTCATCGGCGCACCGCGCCACGCGCGCCGCGAGCTGCTGGACTTCGTAACTGCGCGATGCGCACTCAACGGCGTCGGCGGCCGTCACGCCGAAAATAGCCGCACTGCCCGCCGAACCGGGGCGCATCATGCTGGTCATAGAAGTGACGCTAGCGGGCGGCCGGCACCCGCTGAAGAGCGGCGTCGGGCTATGTGGACAGTCCGGCTATGTGGACATCGGCGCGGATCGCCGCGCGATGCGAACCGGCATTCTCACACGGTGATGTCATAAGGACGGGGGCGCTTAAGGCCCGGCGTCACTTCGTGAAAGAATCGGAACATGCCTGAAACTGCCGCCACAGCTGATACCCGCACGCCGTCCGGACGTCTGGCCCTCGCCGCGTCCGACCACCAGATCGCGCTCGGCCCGCTGGACGGCCGCTACCAGTCCGCCGTCGCCCCCCTGGTGGACTACCTCTCCGAAGCAGCACTGAACCGCGACCGCGTGGCTGTTGAGGTCGAATGGCTGATCCACCTGACCAGCAACAGCGTCCTGCCCGGCGCTGGCCCGCTCACAGCGGCCCAGCAGGAGCAGCTGCGCGCGATTGTCACGGAGTTCGACGCCGCGTCAGTCACCGAACTGGCCGAGATCGAGGCGGTCACGGTGCACGACGTCAAGGCTGTGGAGTACTACATCGGCCGCCGCCTGCCCGGCATCGGGATCGATCACCTGACCGCCATGGTGCACTTCGGCTGCACCTCGGAGGACATCAACAACCTCTCCTACGCCCTCGGCGTCAAGGGAGCCGTGGAGGACGTCTGGCTGCCCGCGGCCCGCGCCCTGGTGGCCCAGATCAGTGCCATGGCCGAGGACAACCGCGCGGTGCCGATGCTCTCCCGCACGCACGGCCAGCCGGCCACCCCCACCACGCTGGGCAAGGAACTGGCCGTCATTGCGCACCGCCTCAACCGCCAGCTGGACCGGATTGCCCGGACCGAATACCTCGGCAAGATCAACGGCGCCACCGGCACCTACGCCGCCCATGTCGCCTCCGTCCCGGGCGCCGACTGGGAGCACGTTGCCAAGAGCTTCGTTGAAGGCCTCGGCCTGACCTGGAACCCGCTGACCACCCAGATCGAAAGCCACGACTGGCAGGCCGAACTCTATGCCGACGTCGCGCGGTTCAACCGCATCCTGCACAACGTCTGCACCGACATCTGGAGCTACATCTCGATCGGCTACTTCGTGCAGATCCCGGTCGCGGGCGCCACCGGCTCCTCGACCATGCCGCACAAGGTGAACCCGATCCGGTTCGAAAACGCCGAGGCCAACCTCGAGATCTCCTCGGGGCTGCTGGACGTGCTGGGTTCCACCCTGGTCACCTCGCGCTGGCAGCGCGACCTCACCGATTCGTCCTCGCAGCGCAACATCGGCGTGGCGTTCGGCCACTCGCTGCTCGCCATCTCCAACGTCGCCAAGGGCCTGGACCGGCTCAAGGTGGCCGAGGACGTCCTGGCCGCGGACCTGGACACCAACTGGGAGGTCCTGGGCGAGGCCATCCAGATGGTCATGCGTGCCGAGGCGATCGCCGGAGTCGAGGGCATGGAGAACCCGTACGAGCGGCTCAAGGACCTGACCCGCGGACACCGCGTGGACGCCGCCCGCATGCAGGAATTCGTCCAGGGCCTGGGCCTGTCCGCCGACGCCGAAGCCCGGCTGCTTGCGCTGACCCCCGGCCGCTACACGGGCATCGCGGACAAGCTGGTGGACCACCTCAAGTGAGGCTCCTGCTCATCCGCCACGGCCAGACGCCCGGGAACGTGCTTGGGCAGCTGGACACCGCCCACCCCGGCCCCGGACTGACGGAGCTCGGCGAGCGGCAGGCCGCTGCCCTGGCGAGGTCGCTGGCGAATGAGGAGATCGGGCTGCTTTACGCGTCCACCCTGATCCGCACCCAGATCACGGCACAACCGCTGGCCGCCATGCGCAGCCTCGACATCGAGGTCCTGGCGGGCCTGCGGGAAATCGAAGCAGGCTCACTGGAGAAACTCACCGACCGCGAGTCCCACATGCGCTACTTCAGTACGGTCGCTGCGTGGACCGAGGGCGACCTGGCCCGGAGGATGCCGGCCGGACCCAGCGGCCACGACTTCTTTGAACGCTTCGACGACTCGATTGCCCGGATTGCGGCCGCGGCCGGGCCAACTGCCGGGTCCGGCGCTGTGGCCGTGGTGAGCCATGGCGCCGCCATCAGGGTCTGGGCGGGCGTGCGGGCCGTCAACGTGGAACCTGAATTCGCTGTCCGCCACGTAGTTGCCAACACCGGCATTGTGGCTCTGGAGGGCGATCCCGACGCCGGATGGCGGCTCATCCACTGGGACGAGAGCCCCGTGGGAGGCCTGGCCCTGGCAGACCCGACGGCGGAAGATCCCACCGGCCGTCCGGCGTAGCGGGCGGCGCGTTCCTGGCTGCCGGTCCCCGGCGGAGGCGCGCCCTGCCCACAGGGGCTGGACTGCACCCCTCAACGCGGCCATGATGAAAGCAGGCGCGGGGATGGAATGGCCGGCGGCATGCGGTTGATCCCGCGCAGTGGAGGCGCAGGCTTATGTCACCCAAATCTGCACATCCGGGGCATGCGCGCCCAAGCATCCTCGACGGCCTCGATGAACAGTTCCTCGGGGAGTACTACGAGCACGTAGCGCCGGAGGACCTCCAGGGCTACAGTCCCGAAAACCTGGCGAAGCGGGCCAGGCGCCATGCGGAACTGGCGGGCAGCCACCGGGCAGGCACGGCCATCGTAGACGTCTTGAACGAAAGCGATGCCAGCGTACTGCTGGTGGTTGCCGACGCCATACCGCACCTGATCCATTCGCTCACCGCGGAACTGACGCGCCAAAACGAGTCCATCCGGTTGCTGGTGCATCCCAATTTTCTGGTGCGGCGCGATCCCCGTACCGGCCGGTTGTTGGAAGTACGGCACGGGTTGCCGCAGTCCGCACCGACGGGCCGAATCCCGGGCATTCCGGGCGCCCCCGAGGCCGCCCAGATCCCGCCGGGTTGGTCGTCCGAAATCTGGGTGGCGGCAGAGATAGGCCGCCTGCCGGGGCCGCGGGCCATCGCGGAGCTTACGGATAACGTGCGGCGCGTCCTGGCGGACGTCCAATTGGTCGCTGATGACACCCCCGCCATCCACGCCAGTCTCGCGCGCACCGTCGGCTCCTTGGAGCGGCTGCCGGCGGCCACGGCTCCGACCCCGGAGCAGCTCGTGGAGCTGCTGGGCTGGCTGGACCGGGGCAACTTCACGTTCTTGGGTTACAGCGAATATGAATACTCGACGGCGGAGGGCCCGGATGTCGTGACGGTGCGGGCCGGCACGGGGCTGGGCCTGCTCAGGGACGGACGGCCGGAGGCCCGCCAGCCCGTCACGGGGCTCCCCCATGCGCAGGTTCTCACGCTCTCCATCTCGGATCTGAGATCGTCCGTCCCCCGCCCCGCTTACCTGGATGAAATCCTCGTCCGGACTTTCTGCAGCGCGGCGACGGCCACGGGAGAAGTGCGGTTTGTGGGCCTCTTCGCTCCGGGCGCCACGGGCCGGTCCGTGCGGCGCATCCCGGTCATCCGGGACAAGGTTCGCGCCATCCAGGAAAACTTCGGCTTCACCGAATCATCCCACCAGGGCAAGCAGCTTCTCACCGTCCTCGAGTGCTTCCCGCTGGACGAGCTGTTCCACCGGGACCTGGCGGAACTTTCCGGGCTGGCCCGTGAGATCCTGCGCCTGCAAGCCCACCACCAGACAAGGGTGTTCCTGCACGCTGACAGCTACGGCCGCTTCATGACCGCACTGGTCTTCCTCCCCCGCCACAGGTACAGCACCGCCGTCCGCCTCCGCATCGAACACGAGCTCAAACAGGCCTTCCAGTCCTCCTCGCTCGAATTTGAAGTCCGGCTGAGTGAATCCCCCATGGCCCGTGTCTTCTTCCGGATCCTGCTGCCTCCCGGCGCGATGCCCGACGTCGATCCCGCTGCACTGGAGCGGAGCATTGTCAGCACAACGCGGACCTGGGCCGAGGGCCTGGACGAAGCGCTCCGGGACAGATTGTCCACCGCGGAGAGCCGCCGGTTGTCGGCACTATGGTCCGCGGCCTTCCCGGCCAGCTACCGGGCTGATTTCGACGTCGAGGACGCCATTGAAGACATCAGGCGGTTTGAGCAGTTCGATCTCGACGGCACAGGCGGACGGCCGCTGAACGATCCGCAGCTGGCCGTTTATGTCCGCGCCAGCGCGTCCCCGACGCTGGCCGAAGACGCGCGGATCCGTCTCTACCTGACCTCCGCCCATAGCCTGACGAGGATCCTGCCGTTCTTCCACAACCTCGGACTGGAGGTGCTGAACCAGCGTCCCTTCGATGTGGTGCGCGGGAACGACCGGCCTTTGTTCCTCTATGATCTTGGCGTCCGGTATCCGGCCGGTGTGGATCCTGCCCGGACCAGCGGGCTGCTGGGGGATGCCTTCGGAGCTGCCATGCGCGGGGACTCGGAATCGGACCGTTTTGACGGCCTCGTCCTCCGGGAGGGCATCCACTGGCGCCAGGTGGAAATCCTGCGCAGCTATGCCAAGTACCTGCAGCAATTGGGCACCACGAACTCCTACGGATTCATGGCCGACACCTTGCTGGCCAATGTCCGGGCAACTCACGGTCTCCTGGCACTGTTCCGGGCCAAGTTTGACCCCGATCTGGAGGCCCCGGACCGGGTCGGGGAGACCGCCGCGGCCCGGAAGGATCTGTTGGCTGCGATCGACGACATTCCGGTCCTCGACGCCGACCGGCTGCTGCGCACCTTCATGAACCTGGTGGAATCCACGCTCCGCACCAACTACTTCCAGGGGAAGCCTCACTTGAGTTTCAAGCTCAATCCCGCCGCCGTCGCGAGTGCGCCGCTTCCGCGGCCCAAATACGAAATCTGGGTGTGCTCGCCCCGCGTGGAGGGGGTCCACCTGCGCTTCGGTGCCCTGGCGCGGGGCGGCCTGCGCTGGTCCGACCGCAGCGAGGATTTCCGCACCGAGGTCCTTGGCCTGGTCAAGGCGCAGAACGTGAAGAATTCCGTGATCGTGCCCACGGGCGCCAAGGGCGGTTTTTATCCCAAACAGTTGCCGGACCCTGCCGCGGACCGCGAGGCGTGGCTGACGGAGGGACTGGAGTGCTACCGGATCTTCGTCCGCGGGCTCCTGGACCTCACCGATAACCTCGTCACCACCGCGCAAGGCGAGACAGTGGCGCCTCCCGCGCGGGTGGTGCGGCACGACGTCGATGACTATTACCTCGTCGTGGCGGCGGACAAGGGAACCGCGTCATTTTCCGACGCCGCGAACGCGGTGGCCGAAGAGTACGGTTTCTGGCTGGGCGATGCCTTCGCGTCCGGCGGATCCGTGGGGTATGACCATAAACAGATGGGCATCACGGCCCGCGGTGCGTGGGAATCGGTGAAACACCATTTCCGCGAACTCGGGGTGGACTGTCAGGAAGAGGACTTCACTGTCGCCGGCATCGGCGACATGAGCGGCGACGTCTTTGGGAACGGAATGCTGCTCTCCCGCCACATGCGGCTGGTGGCGGCCTTCGATCACAGGCACATCTTCCTTGACCCGGCGCCGGAGGCGGAGGCCTCGTGGGAGGAAAGGCAGCGGCTCTTTGCCCTCCCCCGCTCATCCTGGGCGGACTACGATCCCTCACTGATCAGCGAGGGCGGTGGCGTCCACTCCCGCCGGGCCAAGGCCATCAGTATCACGGAACAGGTCAGGAGCTCGCTCGGCCTGGAGCCGGGCATCAAGTCCCTGCCGCCCCACGCGGTGCTGCAGGCCATCCTCCGTGCGCCGGTGGACCTCCTGTACAACGGCGGCATCGGAACGTACATCAAGGCCTCGTCGGAGGACAATGCCGGGGTTGGCGACAAGGCGAACGACCCCATCAGGGTCAACGGCAATGAGGTGCGGGCGAAGGTCATCGCCGAGGGCGGGAATCTGGGAATCACGCAGCTCGGACGGATTGAGGCCGCCCTATCCGGCGTCCTGCTCAATACCGATGCAATCGACAACTCAGCCGGCGTGGACTGCTCGGATCATGAGGTGAACATCAAGATCTTCGTGGACCGGATGATCGCTGCGGGAAAGATGCCGACGGCGGAACGCGCCGGCTTCCTGCATTCCCTGACGGACGAAGTGGCCCGTCTTGTCCTAGCCAACAACACGAACCAGAATGTCCTGCTCCTCAACGACCGGCACCTGGTGCGGGAGTGGAGCCCGGGATTCGAACGGACCATGGACTGGCTCGAGAACGCCACCGACCTCGACCGCAGGCTGGAGGGCCTGCCCAGCAACGAACAGCTTCAGGACCGGCTGCGGTCTGGTGAGGGCCTGACCCCGCCGGAGCTGTCGGTGCTGGCCGCCTACGCCAAGATCGAACTGGCGGCGGAGCTCAACGCCAGCGATCTTGCCGACGACCCGTGGTTCCTGCGCGTCCTCCGCGGCTATTTTCCGCGCCAGCTCTCCGGACGCTTCGAAGCAGAGCTGCCGGGCCACCCGCTGCGCCGCCAGATCGTGTGCACTGTCGTGGCCAACGACATGATCAACCTCGGCGGAATCACGTTCGCATTCCGCGCCATCGAGGAAACGACTGCCACGGCCGCCGCTGTCGCCAGGGCTTTTGTGGTGGCGCGCGAGGCCTATGACCTGCCGTGGATCGTTAACCGGCTGGCCGCGCTCCCCGCCGGATATCCCAACGAACACGTCGCCGAGGCGACCCTGCATATGCGCCGGGTCCTCGACCGGGCCACTCGGTGGTACGTGACGCACGACCATCGGGACCAGCCCGTGGGCGCGGCCTTGGACAGGATCATGCCAACCCTGGAACTGCTGCGGACCCGAACCCTGGACTATCTCCGCGGCTCCGACCTCGACCGTGCGCAAGGAAGGCTCGCGCACTGGGACGCCGTGGGGATGCCGCGCGAGCTGGGCCTGCGCGCCTCGGACCTCTTGGAGAGTTTCGGGCTGCTGGACATCTCCCTGATCTCCGAACAGGTGCGCGAACCGATCACCACCATCGCAGACCTGTACTATGCGGTGTTCCAGCGGATCGGGGCCGCCAACCTGCTGCTCAGTATCACCGACCTGCCGCGGCAGAGCCGCTGGGAGGCCCTTGCCCGGGCCGCCCTGCGCGATGATGTGTATTCCGCCGTAGCGGACATGACGGTCTCGGTGATGGAGACCACCCAAGACCTCAGTGCCGCAGAGGCCGGCACGTCCGATGCTGTGGAGCGCATCGTGGCCTGGGAACGCGGGCATCAGGAGCAGCTGGCGCGGATCAAGGACACTCTCGCGGAAGTGACCAAACCGGGGCAGGTGGATATCGCCTCAATCTCCGTGGCGCTGAAGCTCCTGCGGACACTGGTGCGACGCTAGGCTGTGCTGTCCCCGGATCCACCAGGACGTAGAGCCCGAAGCGCTATCTGCACCACAGTCCACAGTTCTCCCGACGCTTACCGGAAGGAAACACGGCGGAAACCGCTGGTGCCTAGCCTTGGACTGCATAACCCTTCGGCGAATCGAGGCAGTGATGCAGACCAACCCGCGGCTCAACATCCGTCAGGTCACTTGGGCGAACCCCGTTGGTGCGGACCTGAGGGCCGCCCAGCAGGCAGAACTCGACGCCCGCTTCGGCCGGCCCGACCACGAACCCGGGCCGCCGCCGTCGGAAGTGGACACCGCGGTATTCCTGGTGGCGCACGACAAAGCCTCCGGCCAGCCGGTCGGCTGCGGCGGCCTGCGCATGCTGGACGCGCGCACTGCCGAAATCAAGCGCCTCTATGTCCTGCCCTACACCCGCGGCTCCGGGGTGGCGAGCTCCATCCTCGCGGCCCTCGAAGCCCACGCCCACGCGCTGGGCATCACCACACTGACCGCGGAGGCCGGCTCGGTACAGACCGACGGGCGGCAGTTCTACGAGAACTCGGGCTTTGTGCCCGTGCCGAACTTTGGACCGTACATCGGGGTCCAACACTCCTACTGCTACGCGAAGCCGATCGATTCGCACAGCGCCGCGCACACCGCCATGGCGTGAGGCGTCATACAACGCCGCCCGGAATGGAGTGGGCTAATCTCGCACTATGGAATCGGCCGACATCACTTTCCGCACCCGCAAATGGGTCCGCCCCGAGGACCTCAACGCCAACGGCACCCTGTTTGGCGGCAGCCTGCTGAAGTGGATCGACGAAGAGGCCGCCATCTACGCCATCCTGCAGTTGGGCAACGGCCGGGCCGTCACGAAGTACATCTCAGAAATCAACTTCGTCAGCTCGGCCGTCCAGGGCGACCTGATCGAAATGGGCCTGACCGCGACCCGCTTCGGCCGGACATCGCTGACCATGCGTGCCGAAGTCAGGAACATGATCACCCGGCAGAGCATCCTCACAATCGAGGAAATCGTCTTCGTGAACCTGAGCCCGTCCGGGAGGCCGGAGCCGCACGGATACACGGAGATCACCTATGACCGGGACCGGATTCCCACGCATCACCTGACCGGAACTCTCGAACAGGACTAAATCAGGTCCAGAAATCGTCGGCTTTGGCCGTGTCCTCGAAGAATTCCCGCCCCTCCGCGATCTGTCCGTCGCGAACCACGAACGTGATCACGGTGGGCATGTCCAGGGTTTTGCCGTTGGCTTCCCCGTGAGTTTGCTGGATTGCGACAGTGTGTTTCTCGCCGCCGACGATGTCCTGGACGTTGGCTTGGAAGTGACCTTGGGTGCGTGCTCCGAGTTCACCGAAGTACGCCAGGATGGCGTCTCGCCCCTGTTTCGTCCCCGATAGCACGCCGCTTCCGGCCACGTGCCAGACCGCGTCCTCCGCGAACATGTCGCTGAGGGTCGCCATATCTGCTGAGTTGAAGGCCTCGTACCCGCGCCGGACCAGTTCAACATTCTCTGCGGTTCCCATGATCGGACACCTCTCCGTCATCCTTGTGGGGTCATGCTGGGACGGTTAAAGGCTAGTCCTGGCGCCGGGGCCTGTCGACGGAAATATGAGCCCGATCCGGAGCTCTGGCGGACGTCCTAGCGGGCGCCGGGCCAGCCGGTGTAGGCCTCCGCGAGGTAGGCGCGGCCGTGGCGGGACGACACCACCGAGTGGAGCTCGCCGAGCTGGCGGGCGCGGGCGAAGTCGTCGGCGTCGGCCGGGGTGTGAAGCATGGAGGTCATCCAGTAGGAGAACTGCTGGGCCTTCCACACCCGGTCCAGGGCACGGTCACTGTAGGCATCCAGGAGCACGGTGGAGCCGGTGGAATAGAAGCTGTCGAATCCCTCGAAGAGGACCCTGACGTCGTTCAGCGCCAGGTTCAAGCCTTTGGCCCCGGTGGGTGGGACGGTGTGCGCGGCGTCGCCGGCAAGGAACAGGTTGCCGTGGCGCATGGGGGCATGGACAAAGCTGCGGAATTTCAGGACCGTTTTGTCGATCACGGGCCCTTCCTTGACTTCGAAGCCGTTGCCGTTAACGCGGCTGCGGAAGGCGTCCCAGATGCGGTCCTCGTTCCAGTTGTTGACGTCCTCGTTGGGGTCGCACTGGAAGTACATCCTCTGGACCGTCTCGGTGCGCTGACTGATCAGAGCGAAGCCGTTCTCGGAGTTGGCATAGATCAGCTCGTCCGAGCTGCGCGGCGCCTCTGCCAGGATGCCGAACCAGGCGAAGGGGTATTCGTGGAAGTACCACTTGCGCTGTGCCTCGGGGATCTGGAAGCGGCAATGGCTGCGCGAACCGTCCGCACCGGCGATGAAATCGGCCTGGAGTTCGTATTCCACACCGTCCGCATCCGTGAACCAGACCTTGGGCTTGGCCTCGATGTCGTGGATAGTGGTGTCCGTGACGCTGTACCGGACGTCCCCGCCGTCGGCCTTCCGGCGTGCGGCGAGGTCCAGGAACACGTCCGTCTGCGGGTAGAGCCAGACCGACTCCCCGACGAGGTCCTGGAAATCGATGCGGTGGCTTTCGCCGTTGAAACGAAGCTCAATTCCGTCATGGCGGTCGCCGTCGCGCAGCACGCGGTCCGAGACGCCGCTGTCAACGAGCATGTTCACCGAGCCGTGCTCCAGGATCCCGGCACGGACCGTCTCGGAGATCTCCTGGTGGCTGCGGATCTCGAGGACGGTGGATTCGATGCCGGCCTTGGCCAGGAGGTGGGAGAGCATGAGCCCGGCCGGGCCGGCCCCCATGATCGCTACCTGGGTGGTGATGACTTTTCGCTGTGCCATGTGATTCTCGCTTCGTTGCGGGGTCCCGGGGGTCGGGAACTGGGCCGGTTTGGTCGTCTGGCTACCAGTGTGGACCCCGATGCGTGATACGCGTTACATTGATTCCGTTGAATGGAATTCAATGGTCTCGCGTGACTCTCCAAGCCTCCTCCCGATCCCGCGGGCCGCGGTCTGGAGAGCGGGAACAAGCGCCTGCAGGCGCACTTCGCGGAGGGGGACGACGACGCCGAGGGCCGCCACAGCACGCTTCCTGCGGTCCAGCACGGGGACGGCGATCCCCCAGGTGTCCGGGTCCACGACGCCGGCCAGCTGCGCGTATCCCTGATGGGCAGCTTCCCCCAGAAGGGCGCCCAGATCCTCCCTGACCAGCTTGCCGGTCGGATCGCTAAACCCGTCCAGGTAGTCCATCTGGACGGCGTGGGTCTGGTTGGCCATGAGCACCAGCCCGGCGGAGGACACGTGCACGGGCATCCGGCCGGCCACCTGGGCACGGTTGGCAACAGAACCCCGGCGGGACAGCCGTTCCACGAAGAGCGCTTCCCAGCCATCCAGCACGGCGAGGTTCACGTTTTGGTTCAGCACCTGCTGGATGTCCTCCATGAAGGGCAGCGCAGCCTGGCGGAGCTCAAGCGTGGGGGAATTGCGGTTGACGAGCTCCCAGAGCCGCAGCCCGAGGCTGACCGAGCCGCCAGGGCCGACATCAAGGAGTCCATGTCCGGCGAGTTGCCGGACCAGCCTGTGCGCAGTGGTCAGGGGAAGCTCTGCCCTGGCGGCAAGGTCGGAAAGCTGCAGTGCCGTGACACCCTCCGGGAAGGCGGCAATGAGCCGCAGGATCCGGTCCACCACCGAGTCGCCGGAGGTCGAATTGGCCACGATACTCCTTCCGTTCAATGGTATGAAGTGTCCCATACAACACCGACGAGTGATAGAACTCTCACGATAGGAAAGTCCGGCCAACGCTGGCCGGACGCAAGGAACCACGTCAAGAATAGCGCTGAGGTAGCAATGTCAATGTCGTCATTGGGCAACAAATCAAGGTGGCCCGTGTGGCTCTGCTGGCTGGCCATGGTGCTGGACGGCTTTGACCTGGTGGTCCTCGGCACGGTCATCCCGACACTCATCAAGTCGCATGAACTTGGCTTCGACGCAATCGGGGCGACGTTCGCTGCGACCATCTCCCTGGTGGGTGTGGGGCTCGGCGCGCTCTTCATTTCCCCGCTATCGGACCGCTTCGGCCGGCGGAACCTGCTGGTGGCCTGCGTGACGTGGTTCTCCATCTTTACGATCGCCGTCGTCTTCGCACCGAACGTGGCATGGTTCAGCACGTTCCGGCTGCTTGCCGGCCTCGGCCTTGGCGCCTGCCTGCCAGCAGCGCTTGCCTACATGAACGACTACGCGCCCGCCGGAACGGCTGGAAAGTCCACCACCCGGACCATGACCGGATACCACGCCGGCGCCATTGCCACCGCGTTCCTGGCCATCATGGTGATTCCAAGCTGGCGGACAATGTTCGTTGTGGGCGGCCTGGCCGGCCTTGCCTTGGTCCCTTTCCTGTGGTTCAAGCTTCCGGAAACCCTCCCGCCGGTGCACCACGTCCCTGTAGCCGCCACGTCACCGGCCAACGCCCCGGTCCGCGCGAAGGCTGCGCCGCAAACAGCGCCGGAGGACGAGCGTGCCCGTTTCCGGGACCTGGCCCGCAAACCCTACCCGCTGATCGCCGCCGGCGTGGCCGTGGCCTCGTTCATGGGCCTGCTGCTGGTCTACGGTCTGAACACCTGGCTCCCGCAGCTCATGGCCTCCGCCGGCTATAGCCTGAACGCCGGCCTCGCGTTGCTCCTGGTCCTCAATGTCGGAGCCGTGGTGGGCCTCCTGATTGCCGGAGTCCTGGCCGACCGGCACGGCACCAAGAGGATCGTTCTGCTCTGGTTTGGCCTTTCCGCCGTGTTCCTCGCCGGTCTCAGCATCCAGATCCAGAACGAAGTGGTGCTCTACGCCGCTGTCTTTGTCACCGGCGTGTTCGTCTTCAGCTCCCAGGTCCTGGTCTACGCCTGGGTCAGCCAACTCTTCCCTGCTCGACTGCGTGGCACCGCCTTGGGCTTCGCCGCGGGAGTGGGGCGGTTGGGTGCCATTTTGGGTCCGGCCGTCACCGGCGCGCTGGTCGCCGCCGGCATCGCCTACCCGTGGGGCTTCTACGTTTTCGCCGCCGCCGCGGTCCTGGCGGTTCTCGCCCTGGCTTTCGTGCCGCAGACCATCGCCGCAACGTCCCGCACTGGTGCCAGCGTCGGGCAATCCTAGGTTAGGCGCCCTGGCGCAGCCATCCCGCGACGGCCCCTCAGGCGGCGCCACGCCCCTGGCGCCAGCACGACGGCGATGCCGACGGCGGCACCGATCACGGTCTCCACGATTCTGTCGCGGAGCAGGATGCCGGGCGGTACAGGTGCCACGAGAAGCGTCGAAATCAGGGCCAGCGGCGTGACAAAGACCTGCGCCAGCATGTACTGACGCGCGATGAACATCTCAGCGCCGAACTGGCACGCGGCAATGACCAGCACCGTCTGCCACGGCGTCGGCTGCAGCAGCAGGATCCCGGCGAGCAGTACCAGTCCCACGACCGTGCCGGCGATACGCTGGAGGCCGCGGCTCACCCGGTGCCTGGTGGTGTGCCCCACGAGTGGCACGACGGCGGCCACCATCGCCCAGTAATTGTGGCCGACCCCGAGCCATTCGCCGGCGAGGGTCCCCAGCGTTCCGGCCAGGCCCGCCGCCACGAGATAGCCCGCACTCTCCTGCCACGCGGCGCGCTTCTCAGCCGGCGTCAGGCTCACGGGCTTGGCCCTGACCCACGGGGTCCGGCGGCTCCGGGCCAGGCGTGAGGACTGGCCGATCAGCAGGGAGAACGCGACCGTGAGCACGGCCACCAGCATGCACTGCCACAGCGGGGGCTGGTTGGGGATCGACGCGATGGCCGCGAACGCGAAGATTTGGAACAGCGAACCCGAGGGACGCAGGCGCCACATGGCGACGACCAGGGAGCAACCGCCCGCCACCACGGTGGTGGCCGCAACCAGGAGCCAGGTGGTGCCTTCGCCCGAAAGCCCGAGGAGCCCGTCCACACGGGCGGTGAGGGCGGCCAGCAACATCACCAGGAGCATGAGTCCTCCGGCCCGCACTTGGAGCGTCAGCCGCCGGGGGTGCGGTTCATTCCGGCCGTAGATCCCGGTGAAGGCACCGAAGGAGGCGAAGATTGCCAGATCCAGCCGGCCCAGCAGCACCAGGGTTATCAGCGGGACAAAGACGCCCACGGCGCAGCGGAGGGCAACCTGGTGGTCCTTGTTGGCAGGAGCGATGGTAAACATCTCGGCGAACAGCTTCACGGTGCCGGCCTCCATAGCTTGGGGCGCCTTTCGTTGCGGTCTGTATATTACGACGGCGGCACTGGCATCCACCGTGGATTTTACGCCGGAACGTCGCCGCCGCCGCATAGTGACCCGTTGATCGGAATCTGACGGGCACCGGCGAAGTGGTAGCGTCTACCGGTTGAATCAGGCAACTGAATCAAGCACCTGAATCAAGCACCTGTGAATCAGACAAGCGACTCACGGCAGAGACATCCAGCAACGCACACCGGAGGTTCCCCATGCTCAAAGGATTCAAGGATTTCATCCTGCGCGGCAACGTGATCGAGCTGTCCATCGCCGTCGTCGTCGGCACCGCCTTCACAGCCCTGGTCGGCGCCTTCACCGCCAACATCGTGAACCCGATCATCGCGGCGGCCGGCGGTGTCGAGACCCAGGGCCTGGGCTTCCACATCTGGCCCGGCAACGACAAGACTTTCGTCAACATCGGCGCTGTGGTCACCGCCTTCCTGACCTTCCTCATCACCGCCGCGGTGGTGTACTTCATCTTCGTGGCCCCCATGAACCGGATCAACAGGATGGTCAAGTACCGGCTGAGCGCAGCGGAGCCCGAGGAAGAGCCGATCCCGGCCGACACCGCGCTGCTGGCCGAGATCCGCGACCTGCTGGCCCGGTTGGCAGGCCCGGAACCCGACGGCGGCAGCGACCGTAACGTGGAAGGCAGCAAGGATCCCAACGGGGATCGCAACCTGGCAGGGACCGTGGACGAGGACAGTCCCCGCCACGTGGCCAGCCGCTAGACGCGTCCTCCCGCAGGCCTGCCGCGGGTAGGTCGGCAGCGGCGGTCGGAAACCGTCACCCGGCGGCAATCCGGCCGAAACAGCGGGCCGGAATCATGGGAGCATGACGCGCGATGCCATTGGCAAAACCCCAGGTAAGACCTCAGGCAAGTCCCCCGGCACGACCCGGCACCCTGCCTCTTCCGAGTTGAGCTGCGAAGTGTGCGGCCAGATGCCGGAACCGACCAAGACCCGGCTGACCCTGGCGAATATCGCCGTGATGCTTCCGATCGAGTTGCTGGTGCATGCGGCGGTGGTGGGAACGCACCTGCCCTATGTTGCCAAGGTCCTGGTTCTGACGATGACCGCGACCATCCTTGTGATCTGGGTGGCGGAACCCTCGGCGGCCCGGATGCTCCGGAGCTGGCTGCACGCCCCGGCACTGAGCCACCGCAAACGGCTCGTCGCGGCGCCTGCCCTGTGGCGGGCGCGGACCGTCTTGAAGGACAAGCCCGGGTCGCTGCAGAAGCTCACTCAGGCCTTGGCCGGGCTGGACACCAACATTCTCAGTATCCACGTTCACCCCGTGGCCGGCGGCGTGCTGGACGAGTTCGTGCTCTCCGCACCGGGTGAAGTCCGCGAGGCCGATCTGCTCCGAGCGCTGCGGGCGGGCGGCGGTGCGGACCCTCATGTCTGGCCGACCACGGCCCTTGCCATGGCCGACGGCCAAACCGGGGCGCTGAGCCTGGCCGCCCGGATCGCGGCCAGCCCGGAGGAGCTCCCGCTGGCGGTCGCGGAACTGCTGCGGGCCCGGATCATCACGGGACAGGCCTCCGGCAGCGCCAAGGCGACCCCCGCGAACGGTACGGTCCTGAAAATTCCGACGGCGTGGCACGGGCCCATTACGTTCTTCCGCCCCGGCGAGCCGTTCACGCCGGCCGAATCCGCCCGCGCGCACCGGCTTGCCGAACTCGCCGAGATCCTGGCGCACCGGCCGGCGTCGCCGCCTAATCCGCAGCCGCCGGCAGAAGCTATCCCACGGAAGCTGACGACGGAGGACTGGAATGGAGCGGGCCGGTCCCCCGGACCGGGACTCCACTAGCCGGAATACCCGTGACCGGAACACGCGTGATAGGCCGGCCGGAAGCGGAATCGTCATGGGAATCGTGACGGGCCGCGGCAGGCAAGCGGCTACTTTCGTCGCGTTCCCACCCGCCCGCCGGCGCTGCGCCTCGACGGCCGGCGACCGCGAACCCCACATACACCGCCGCGTTGACGGCGGAGAGGGGGCCGCGGATGGACTGTGCCACCTCCTTCAGCGTGCCCAGTGCCGTGCCGTGACGTTCCTCCATGCTGTTCTGCTGGGCGTTGCCTCGGTAGACCCGGTTCAGCACCGCCAACTGGGCACCAGGGGTGCGCGGCGGGCGCACCACCACCGGTTCCACGTCGAGCACGGCTTTCTCGGACGGCAAAAAAAGCCGGTCCACGAAGAGGTCGTCCCCGATGATGTCGGGAAACTCCGCGAACCGGTCATGCCCGCGCTTAGAAATGCCATAGGCGCCGGCCGACCAGAGCCCGCTTCGTGCCGACGGCAGCCGCAGGCGAGTGCCGTAGTAGGCATGGATCAGCGGATGGGCACCCTCCAGGTCGAACCGGACAGCCGGGCGCGCCGCCAGAAGGCCACCGGGAGCCAGAGCGGCCAGCACGTCCCGAACCGCTGCCGGGGTGATTTGGATGTCGGCATCCAGGTAGAGCCTTGGCCACCGGGTGGCGGCGGCATCGCCAGCGTTCAACGCAGCGGACTTGGAGGCCTGGTCAATCTCCAGCACCGTCACGCCGTCGAAGCCGCGGGCGATCTCGGCCGTGTCGTCGACGCAGCCGTTGCAGACCACGAAAACGTTCACCACTCCGGCTGCCGCCAACGGAGCGAGAGGCGCCAGGGTCCGCGCAATCACTTGGGACTCATTGTGGGCCGGGATAATCACGGAACCGTGCGGGAAGTCCTCAACAGGCGCCTCGCTGGTGGGCCCGGGCAGGCTGGTCCAGAGCTGTTCGTTCAGCACCGTCCACAGGACGCCCTTGCGGTCGGCCTTCCACGACCGAAGAGCTTCGGACAGGACCACGGCGCCGCGGAAGGCCCCCGCGTAGGCCGTCGAATGGTATTTGCGGATGTAGCGGATGCAGTTGACGGCAAGCAAGGCGTTCAACTCCGGTGACGCGCCGGACCCCCCACCCACATGGGTCATGGTCGCGGCAGGTTCGTACCAGACGGTTTCACCCAGCATCCGCAGGCGGCGGAAGAAATCGACCTCCTCGGAGTAGAGGAAGAACGATTCGTCCCACGGCAGGGCATCTGCCACCGCACGCCGCACCATCAGCGCGGCACCCGTTGCCCAATGAACAGTGTGTGGATGGGCGTAGCTTTCGGTGTCGAAATCACTCGTTGCGAGCCACGCCGGCCGGCTGGCCGCGCGCCGGCCCAGGAACGCATCACCGAGACTCCGCGCAATGCTCGGTTCGCGGCGCAGCGTGGGGCTGACCGCCCCACTGGGATCAAGCAACCGGGGCACCACGGCGCCGGCCCGTGAGGCCCGCAGTCGAAGCTGCAAGGTCTTCAGACTGCCTTCTTCAACGCGTAAGTCCGGGTTGAGCACCAGCACGGCGGCCGCGTCCCCGGCCCGCCGCATGGCGGCGTTGATGCCGCCGGAATATCCCAGGTTGCCGCCGGTGGAGAATGCGATGACGTCCGGGTGGCGGCGGCGGACCAGCCCCAGCGTGCCGTCGCTGGAGGAGTTGTCCGCAACCAGCACGCGCAGGGTCAGATCCCGCGTTTCCGCGCGCAGGCTGGCCAGCAGGCCGTTGATGTCCCGGGAACTGTTGTACGTAACGACGACGACCGCGACGTCCGCCGATCCATCGGGCCCGGTGAAGCGGCCCGGGGTTCGTTCGGCTGGCACGCCGCCGGTCGGGTGTTCGGGGAGGGTGGGCGGAAGCGTGCGGGACCGGGTGCGGAGTTTGACGTACGCCGGAGGCCCGTCGACAAGATAGCGTCCGGCCAAGCGCCGAGGTTCCAAGGCCAGCCGGAAGCCCCATTCCAGTCCGTGGTCGCTCACCCATTGGGGCGCGCGACTCACCCGACCGGCCAGGAAATCAACCGCCGCACCGAAGCCCAGGAGGACGCCCGCGCCGGTAAGCCCTGCGTACCGGTCCATCCAGAGCTCCTGGCGGGGTTTGCCCAGGCCGACAAATAGTATCTGCGCGCCGGAGCTGGCAATGCTGCCGGCGATCCGTTTCGATTCTTCCGCCGAGGCGAGATCTTCCCGGCACGGCGACCACATCCCCGCGACTCTAAGCCGCGGATGTTCCCGGGCGATTTTGTCCGCCAGGAGCCGGCGGCTCTCGTCCGACCCGCCAAGGAACCCCACGCGAAGGCCCCGGTCTTCCGCGCGGGCCAACAGCGGAGCCGCGAGATCGCTGCCGGCCAGGCGGGGCCAGTGGCGCCTGGTGAGCCTCCGCGACCGGGCAACAAGGGGTGCGCCGTCAAGTAGATAGAGCCAGTCGGCGGTGCTGGCGGGGTCCGCGTGCAGGGTCCCCGCCCAGCGCCCCCCGGTGCCGAAATGATGAAGGTGGTCCAGATTCACGGACGCCACGGCAAGCGGACGGCCACCGGGGGCGGCCGCCCTGTCCAGAATGACATCCAGGGCCGCCTCCGGATCCACAAGATCCACGGGGGTGCCGCCTAAAACCACTTTGTCAGCCATAAGTCTTCGCTCCCTCAGGAGATCTTCTCGGGCCGTAGCTGCCCGTTGGATTCGACGTACCGGCGCCCGGTGACCGGGCAGAGCCAGCTTCCGCCGTCGTCCTGCTTCAACGGCTGCCCGGCCTCCCCCACCCAGCCCATCTGGCGTGCCGGTACGCCGGCAACCACGGCGAAGGCTGGTACATCCTTGGTCACGACGGCGCCTGCCGCCACGGTGGCCCACTCGCCGATGCAGGCGGGGGCGATGCACACGGCACGGGCGCCGATGGAGGCCCCTTTGCCGATGCTGACCCCGACGGCCACCCAGTCGTCCGAGCCCTTGAGCGTGCCGTCGGGGGTGATCGCCCTCGGGTGCAGATCATTGGTCAGCACTGCTGCGGGGCCGACGAAGACGCCGTCGGCCAGGCGGGCGGGCTCATAGACCAGCGCATAGTTTTGCAGCTTGCAGTTATCCCCCACCTCCACTCCCGGTCCGACGTACGCGCCACGGCCGATGTTGCAGTTCTTGCCCAGAACCGCGTCCTCGCGGATCTGGGCAAGATGCCAGATGCGGGTGCCCTCACCGATGCTGGCCGTTTCGGCCACGTCTGCTGAGTTGGCCACCGTTGTCATGTCGCTCCTGCCGTCGGGGGTTCCTGGACCGGGGGTTGGCTGAGGTTTCGGTGCCCGCGGCCGGGTGCGCGCCAGCCTGATGATCAGGGCGCCCAGCAACGCGCCGAGGGAGTTGTTGACGACGTCCCGGATGCTGGCCTGGCGCTGACTGAGCAGCAGGAACTGGACAGCTTCAATCGCCGCGGAAGTGAAGAGGCCGGCCAGGGCAGCCAACCACCACTTACGCACCGGCAACAAGAGGGCCAGGAAGAGGCCAAGTGGGACGAAGAGAAGGACGTTGGCCGTGCCCTCCACAACGTGGTAGTCAATTCCCGCCGTCAGTCTGTGCTCCTGCAAGGCCGAGAGAATGTCGTTCAGGAAGCCGGAGAGGGGCCGGTCCACCGGCGTGGGCCAGAAACCGATGCAAGCCAGGGCTGCCAGATAGAGGGTCAGCAGCACGAGCACTCCGTGGCGCGCGTTCGGGTGGAGGTTTTGCGGTGCACGCATCACCTGGTCTGGGGCTGCAGTGCGGACTCCCATGGGACTAGGCCGCCGTTCCGCTCTGAATTCCGGCCCTTAAGACCCGTGCCGGCACGCCCACCCACGTCTCGTCCTCGGGTACGTCGGCCAGGACGGCCGCGCCCATGCCGACGGTGGCGCCCGCACCCACCGAGGAGCCTTCCCGCACGCTGGCGTTCATGCCCAGGTAGGCGCCGCGCCCGACCTTGACACCGCCGCCGAGCGAAACCCCGGCGGCGAACGTGGCGAAGTCCTCCACGACGTCGTCGTGAGTGAACGTCACGCCAGGCATCGCCACCACGTGCTCACCAAGCGTGACCCCGGCGGTCAGGGTGACGCGGCCCAGCAAGACGCTGCCGCGGCCGATCGTGCATCCAGCCGGGATCCGGACAGAAGGATCGAGGACCGTGGCGTATCGGCGGTCCGCGACGCCGAGGGCGGCCAGCCGCTCCACAATCCGGGCGCGTCCTCTGCCGGCGCCGACGCACACCACGATGCCGGCTTCCGGATAGCGGAGGGCGTCACTGGCCGGGCCAAGGATGCGGGCACCGTCCACGACGGTTCCGGCCCTGCCGGCGTCGTCGTCTAGGATCCCGATGACATTGAATCGTCCGCCCTCGCGGACCGCGGCGAGCACTTCACGCGCCAGGCCGCTCGCGGCGATGAGGAGCAACTCATCCATGGTTCCGCCCGCCGGCCATCCGAAGGGAGTGGATTACCCGGAACTGCTCGTCCGGCGTCAACTGGTGGTAGACGGGAAGGATGACGGTGTTGTCCGTGAGCCGTTCCGTCACGGACAAATCGGCCGTGCCGGTGTCCCGTCCGGCGTAGGCCGGCTGCCGGTGTGCCGCCATGATGCCGCGCCGCGCCGAGATGCCGTCGCGGGCGAGATGAGCGAGCAACTCCTCCCTTCCCAGCCCGAAGTCCGGCAGGACCTCGAACCAGAACGACTGGAAATTGCTGGTGCCATAGGCGGGATCCTGGCTGAACCGCAGGCCGTCGAGATCGGCCAGGGCAGCCCCGTAGCCAGCGACAATTCCGCGGCGCCGGGCGACGGCTTCCTGAAGCCGGCCCAGCTGCACGAGCCCGACGGCCGCCTGCAGATCCGTCATTCGGTAGTTGAAGCCGATCTCCAGATACTCTTCGGCCGGGGCGAGCAGCGCTGTATGTCGGTCATTTGCCGACACGCTCATGGAATGTTCCCGCAGCTGGCGCGCGCGGGCGGCCCACTCCGGGTTCTTGGTGGTCAACATGCCACCCTCGCCTGTTGTGAGGATTTTGCGGGGATGGAAGGACCAGGCGGCGAGCTCGGCCCCCGCCCCGACCGGACGCCCCCGGTAGGTGGACCCTGCCCCGCAGGCGGAATCCTCGATCACCGTGATACCCAGTGGGTCGCAGAGCTCGCGGATCGGGTCGAGGTCCACAGGCATGCCGCCCTGGTCCACGACGATCACGGCCCGGGTGGCCGGGGTCAGGGCCGCCGCGAGGCTGCGTGCGGACACGTTCCCGGTGTCCGCTTCGACGTCGGCAAACACCGGCCGGGCCCCGACGTACGTGGCGGCATTGGCGGTGGCAATGAAGGAAAGGGAGGGAACCACGACGTCGTCGTCGGGCCCGATGCCGGCAACTTTCAACGCCAGATGCAGTGCGGTGGTGCAGTTGGAGACGGCGACGGCGTGCGGCGCCTGTTGCGCTGCGGCAAAAGCGTCCTCGAACCTGGTCACCCGGGGGCCCTGCGCCACCCAGCCGGAGGCGATCACCTCGGCAACGGCCTCGGCTTCCTCGGTTCCTAGCCACGGCTTCATGACATTGATCCGGCTCAGCACCTGGTCTTGGAGCTGGTCCTGCTCGATGGTCACCGCACGCCTCCCACCCGGGCGGCGGCGATCTCGCCGCGCAGCGGACGCCACCAGTCGACGAGTTCGCGCAGCCCCTCCTCCAGCCCGGTTTCGGCGGTGAAGCCGAGATCACGTTCTGCCGCCGTCGTGTCCGCCAGCCGGCGGACGACGCCGTTGACGGCGCGGTCCGGGCCGTGTTCGACCTGCAGGCCCGAATCCATCGCCCTCAGGAGCGCCTCGGCGAGTTCCAGCAGGCTCGTCTCGGAACCGCTGGCGACGTTGTACACGCCCTCGCGGATTCCGCTTCCCGCGGCCAGAATGTTGGCCCGCGCGATGTCCCGGGTGTGGACAAAGTCCATGGTCTGCAACCCGTCACCGAAAATCAGCGGCGGCTGGCCGTCCGCGATCCGCTCCATCCAGCGCACCAGCACCTCGGTGTACAGGCCGTGGACGTCCATCCGGGGCCCGTAGACGTTGAAGTAGCGCAGCAGGACGTAGTCCAGCCCGGTCATGGCCCGGAAGCTGCGGGCCATGCCTTCGTTGAAGGACTTGGCCGCTCCGTAAAAGGTGTCGTTGTTGTGGTGGTGGTGGCGTTCGGTGGTCGGAAACTCCTCTGCCATGCCGTAGACGGAGGCGCTGGAGGCGGCAATGAGCTTGTCCACCCGGTGTTCGGCCGCGGCCTCGAGCACATTGAAGCTTCCGTCCACGAGGACTTCCAGGGCGAGCCGGGGTTCTTCGGCGCACTGGGTGATCCGGATGGCGGCCTGATGGAACACGATGTCGGTGCCGCGGGTGAGGTCGTGGACGAGGTCCCGGTCGCGGAGGTCGCCCTCGACCAGGTGCACCCGCCCGCTTTCCATGGCGTCATCGAGATTGGCGCGGCGTCCGCGGACGAGGTTGTCGAGGACGTCGATCCGCCCGGCTCCGGCGGCGAGCAAATGGTCAACAATTGTGGACCCGATGGTTCCGGCCCCGCCGGTCACCAGGACCGTGGCCCCTTGCAGTGTGCTCATCGTGTTCCTTCCAGCTGAAATTCGTTCCCTGTTACGGCGGCGGGCCGCCCGGCAGCGCCGAGGCTGATGCTGACTGCCTCCAGCACCGAAAGTACGCGGAGCCCGGCGGCCCCGCTGGTCCGTGCGGGCCGCTGCTGCCAAATGCTGCTGGCGAATTCGGCCACCATCTGGCCGAGTGCCTCGTGTTCGGGCAGGGCCGGGGACCAGGTGTCACCCAGCCGGTAAGAAATGGCCGATGCCTTCCGCTCCGCCGCGGACCGCGACTGGGCGTCCAGGCTGACCCCCCGGTCGTATACGCTGAGCCGCTGCTGCGGGTTCAGGTCGTCCCAGACCAGCGTGCGCCGGGAACCGCCGACCACCAGCTGCCTGATTTTGGTGGGGCTGAGCCAGTTCACGTGCACATGGGCCATCCCGCCGCCGGACAGTGCGAAGGTCAGGTGGCCCACGCAGGCATTGCCGGTGCCGAGCGGATCCGCGCCGTGAGCGGACACTTCGGCCGGCCTGAGGCCGCCGGGAAGGATGAAGTCGAGGATGGACAAGTCGTGCGGGGCCAGGTCCCAGAAGACGTCCACGTCCGGCTGGACGAGCCCAAGGTTGATCCTGACGGAGTCGATGAACAGGATTTCGCCCAGGGAGCCGTCGGCGATCAGTTCCCGGATCTTCAGGACGGCCGGGGTGTAGCAGTACGTGTGGTCCGCCATCAGGACCAGGCCGCGGGTCTCGGCTTCGGCGACCATTTCCAGGCCCTTGGCCCGGGCGTCCGCGAGCGGCTTTTCAACCAGGACGTGCTTTCCGGCACGCAGTGCCGTGAGGGCGATGCCGTGGTGGGTGTGGGCCGGTGTCGCGATGGCGACGGCGTCGACGTCGACCGTGTCCAGGAGCTCCTGGACGG